>NZ_JAMPMI010000010.1:0-389780 GCF_028478065.1 Providencia sp. PROV255
TCCTAATCACATACTTATGTATGCTCATAGGGATGATTTTCTTTGCCGCCTAGCGACAACTCAAATTATTTAGGGTAATTGTGCGCAGTTAAAGGTAATGGGCAAGGCTTTGCCGTCATCTTTTTTAAGAATAAGGTGGGGAACCACCTTATTCATTTAAAAAAATTTAATCATTTAAAGGGAAATAATCATGGCAACTCCACATATTAATGCAGAAATGGGTGATTTCGCTGATGTCGTTCTGATGCCAGGCGACCCATTACGTGCAAAATACATCGCTGAAACCTTCCTTCAGGATGTTCGCCAAGTCAATAATGTGCGTGGCATGTTAGGTTTTACAGGGACTTATAAAGGTCGTAAAATTTCTGTTATGGGTCACGGTATGGGGATCCCTTCATGTTCCATTTACGCGAAAGAACTGATCACTGACTTTGGTGTAAAAGTGATTATTCGTGTGGGTTCATGTGGCGCAGTAATGGATGACGTCAAATTGCGTGATGTTGTGATTGGTATGGGCGCTTGTACTGATTCACGTGTTAACCGTCAACGTTTTAAAGAAAATGATTTTGCAGCGATTGCAGACTATGACTTAGTCCATAATGCGGTTGAAGCGGCAAAAGCAAGAAACGTGAATGTGCGTGTGGGTAACTTGTTCTCAGCAGACCTATTTTACTCACCAGATCCTGATATGTTCAAAGTGATGGAAAAATACGGCATCCTAGGTGTTGAAATGGAAGCTGCGGGTATTTATGGTGTTGCCGCTGAGTTTGGTGCACGTGCATTAACGATTTGTACCGTTTCTGACCACATCAAAACTGGCGAACAAACAACGTCAGAAGAACGTCAAACCACGTTTAATGAGATGATTGAAATTGCACTGGACTCCGTGCTGTTAGGCGACAAATAGTCGTTAGACGTTTTCATGATGCGCTAAAATGCCACCTATTGTGTGGCATTTTTTTATCGCTATTTTTTGATCCTACTCATCATCACCGCATCAACATATTGCCCATCACGAAATGCATAATCTTTCATGCGGCCTTCTAGTTCAAAACCAAACTTTTCATACAGCCCGACGCCACTGCCATTTGCGGCGAATACTTCTAGTTCTATGCGATGGACATTCAGCCAGTTGTCACAGTAATCCACCATCACTTGCATCAGTTGTGAGCCAATACCTTTGCCTTGGTGGGCTTCACTAACGGTAATCCCGAAGGTAGCCACATGGCGGCGACGTATTTGGCTTGGTTGATGAATAACGAGTAACCCGACAACGACATCATCAATAGTGGCCACAAACTGTGTGACGAGTAGATCATTCGTGCCAATGCGCGCTTCCCATGTTTTTTCTGTTGGGTATGGCAGTTGTAAGGTGTTGGCATACGCCGAATAATCAGCGTGCATTTTAGTTATTGCAGGCACATCGTCCAATGTTGCTCTGCGGATGGTTACGTTATTCATATAGAATCTCTTTATCGTTATTTATTATATATAAGGGTATTAATTCCACTTAATTATCGTTGTGTCAATTAGATTATGCTAGATATCAATGTGTTATTTAAATATGCCACCTATGTATAGGAGTAGCGCTATCTGATATCGAATATTTATCTATTTATATATTATTTTTGAATGTAGTTATCTATTAAGAAAAGAGGAAAAATTATGGGGATTACACTCAGAAAAAATGATACAAATATAGCCAGCGGTGACACATTGGCTATGATGATTCAAAAAAAAGGAAATAAAGATAATATTAGTAAAAAGTCAAAAAACTTAATTGTTAATGAAATAAAAAGGTTAATACAAGCTAATTCAGAAGAAAGTTTAAAGTTGCTGAATGAAGGAAGATTATCTTTAACAAGTATAGGTTCTGATAAAATTAAATGTAAACTTAGAAAATATTTTCCGAATGATATTCGTAAAGTAAATAATAATCCTATTACCATGGAGGCTAAATATATAGACGACAATATTAAAACATCACGAGTTGAAGTAGTGAAAAAATTAACACCTAGGACTATTGAAAAAAAATCAGAGGAAAAAGTTAATAACAATATTGAAGTGGTGGATAAAAAGTTAAACAATCAGGATATAGAAGAAACAGACCCAATCAATATAGATGTAGAGTTACAGTTGAAAATAGCCCTTGCAACTAATTCATCTATCAAAGAGGTGAAGCAGTATGTGAAGTTGTATTTATCAGAAAAAGAAGTAGAGGAAGATGAGACTCAAGAATGCTTAAAACACATTGATAAATTAAATAAAAATCAAGGGAGCTATATCGTTAAGGAAACGATTGAAAATGTGCTTAAAAACATCTCATCCAATGAAAAAGACCCTAAATGGATAAGTCGTGTTTTTATTGAACGACTAAAATGCGAACTTAATAGAACTGAGCACCATACTCATGATAAGGCTACATCAACGACCGATTTGAGAAATCTAGAGGTTGATAATATTCTAAATGAAATTCGCTTGAACGATGAAAGAAAATTAACAACTCCTATGGAATTAAAGAAAATCATTAATGAGGCTGTTGAGAGAAGATATTTATCTGAAATAAATTTAGTTGAAGTTAAATCTTTATTGCGAAAAATGAAAAGAGATGAAATCTCAGAAGTTTACTCATCGGCCATAGGTTATTTGAAGTATGGCATAAACTTTCCTGTTGGAAGTAATGATGAGAAAAAAATTAATAAGATCATTCATGAGATAGAAAATCCAAGTGTTAAGCACAGAATTTTAAATTTCTTTATTGATATGAAATTTAAAATTTTAAGGATATATAATAATTTATTTTAAATAGATTGGAATGAGAGAGTTATATTAAAAACGTCAATCTTAGAAAGAATGGCTAACAGCTGTTTGATAGCCATTCTTTTATTTATTAGAAAATTAAGGCGTCATCATAAACACTTTTGAATTCTGCCCTAAATACTGACGAGCCAAGCGGTTAATATCCTCAACCGTGAGTTGCCGAATAATATCTTGTTCTTGATTTAAACGCTGATATTGCCCATCATCTGCAGCAATCTGTGCCAAAGCTTCGGTCCAATAGCTTGAGCTATCCGTCACTTGTGAATTTTCAGTGAGCCAAATATTTTTTGCTTCAGTTAACTCTTTTTCACTCACACCTGTTTGACGAATTTGCCCAATCGTTTTTTGGGCGATTTGCGTCATTTCTTCAGCGCGCTCAGGTGATGTGGTGAAATTCAAGCGAGAGAGGTAATAAGGTTGCGGTTTTTTCGCTAACATCTGTGAAAAACCTAATACATAGATCCCGCTGGCTTTTTCACGTAATTCGCCGCGCAGACGTTGGCTCACAATGGTATCAATAAGTTGAATTGCTAAGCTATCTTGTTGGCTCCATACGGCGGGTGAGGCGAATTGAATGCTGACCATGCTTTTATCACTGCTACTGATGGGATATGTTTTATTAAAGCTGGCCATTTTTGGTATGATCCCTTGGTCACGAGATACCAGTTTTTGATTACTTTGCGGCAGTGATGCAACCCATTGCTCTAACAGCGGTTTTAGCTCACGGCTATTCATTGCACCTGTAATGACCAGTGTCATATCTGCTGTTGACGTGAGTAATTGGCGGTTGGCTTGCTGCAACTGTTGAGCAGTAAATTGTTGCCAGCTACCCTGTGGATTGATCACTAAAAGTTCACCATGGGTATAGCTTTCTTTATTGATATTATCAAGGAACGTGCGCTCTACGGGAGTTTTGGATAAGTTTAAAGCAAAAGATTGTTTTTGTTGCTCTAACTTTTCGCCACTAAATTGAGGCGCTGTTAGCTTCAAGTTGAGTAGTTGTAGAGCCGTTTCGAGGTTATCGACAGGGGTTTTTCCCCGAAAACCATGCGTGAGTAATTCACTGTATGGGCGAACGCTAATTTGGTTTTGTTTTGCCAGTAAAGCCAGATCACGAGCGCTGTAATTCCCATAACCGCTGCTTTCAGGAAGTTTCAATGCCCAATCGGTTAAACCTGCCGTTTGTTGTGTTTCTAACGAGCGGCCACCCGGTAATTGCAAGTTAAATTGAATGTCATCTTTCAGATTTTTATCTGTTTTAACAATTACCTGAATACCATTGCTTAATGTCCAACGCTCTGTTTTTTCAACCGGTAGCTTAGATTGCTCAACAATATCCCCTTTGGGAACTTGAGGTAGCTGTAGTTGAATCGCTTTGGAGCGCAGCGTAAATGGCCCGGGTGTACTTTGGCGTATTTTAAGCCATTGTTGATTAAATGCGGACTTATCCATTGTCGCGGCATCTGTATCCGGTCCAATTAATGCTAAACGCGGGGAGGCGGTTTGTAGGAATTTAGCGACATGTTGTTGTAAATCCTGCGGTTTGACAGACTTTATCAATTGGTAGCTGTTATCTAACTGCTGGCGCTTATTCCACATCGGCATGTCGTATTCAAGTGCCGTAGTGAGTTGCCCCGCTAAATATTCATTGCTATAACGTTGTTCTGAAGCGGCTTGCTGGCTAAATTTTTTCAGCATGGCTTGCTTTGCAGAATCCAGTTCTTCTTGGGTAACCGGCTCAGTAGCAAGGCGTTGTAGCTCTGTAAATAAAATCTCAGTCGCACCTTGGTAATCATTGCCTTTAGGGTGGATGATCATCAACTGTTGTAAGCGCTGGTTATCTAACATTGCTCCTTGTTCATTGATACTAATGGATGGCAAAATGCCGTTATCCACCATGACGGAGAAACGCTGGTTTAAAATGGCTAACCAGAGGTTATCGAGTAAATCTTCGGACTGCCCTAAGCGCGTATTTAGCGGTGCGCTAACATCCTTTTGTAAGGCAAATTGCACATAACGCGCCCCTTGCTCTTTATCAAACACGCCTTGCACTAACATATTGGTTGAGTGGGCAAATTGTTTCCATTGCGGGTTATCTTCTGCCACTTTTTCGGGTTTAGGGAGCGCAAATAAATTATCAACCTGATTGCGTACTGATGAACTATTGAAATCACCAATAATTAATAGTGACATTCGCTGAGGTTGATACCATGTTTGGTAATAGCTTTTCGCTTGCTCAATCGGGGCATTGCGTACCACATCTAATGAACCAATCGGGTTGCGATCGACATATCGGCTACCGTGGTAGCGTAATTTTTCTAAACTATCGTTGATGCGATAGCCCATTCCTTGGCGTAAACGCCACTCTTCAACAATGACAGGACGCTCTTTTTCAAAGGCGTCTTGGTCAAATGTCATATTTGATGCCCAATCAGCCATCACTTGTAAGCCCGTGGCGACTTGTGCTGTCGTGGCTTCAGGGAGTGATAATTTATATAGTGTGGAATTTAAACTGGTGATCGCATTAACATGGCTACCGAGTTTAAGCCCTTGGTGTTCAAGCTGTTTGAACCCCGTGGTTCCCGGAAAATGTTTGGTGCCTTTAAACGCCATATGTTCAGTAAAGTGCGCGAGACCAAGTTGCTGTTCATTTTCTTGCAATGAACCGCTACTGACCAACAAACGCAGTTCAACTCCAGGTTGATTGCGTTGTAGAAGGTAAACTTGCAGTCCATTTTCGAGTTGATAGTGTTGCAGGTCACCGCGTACGGGCAACAGCGAGGTTGCATT
Organism: Providencia sp. PROV255; assembly: GCF_028478065.1. Classification (NCBI taxonomy): domain Bacteria; kingdom Pseudomonadati; phylum Pseudomonadota; class Gammaproteobacteria; order Enterobacterales; family Morganellaceae; genus Providencia; species Providencia sp. PROV255. The sequence continues at coordinate 5,611 of NZ_JAMPMI010000010.1, forward strand.
TTGACTCACAGATGTGCTGCCTGCGCAGCCACCGAGCAGAATGCTTACCAGTGTGGCGAAGGTAATTTTACGAAGCATATTCAGGTGTTCCTGTATTTAAGGATTTTTCACTCGCAGGTTCAACGAGCAATATTTGTTGTTCCGCAAATTGAGCAACGAAGCTCTGATGGCTAACCAAAATAATGGCACTGTCATGTAACTCAGCTTTCAATAGAGCGAGGAGTTCTAATGCGCTGTTTTCATCAAGGGCAGAGGTGGTTTCATCCAATAACAGTAGTTTTGGTCGGTTGAGCAATAAACGCGCAAACATAATGCGCTGCTGTTCTCCACCAGATAGGCGGTTGTTCCAATCAGTTTCGAGTGCGAGTTGGTGATGCAGCTTTTCTAACCCGACTAACATCAATGCATATTGAAAATCTTGCTGACTAAATTGGGATGTCGCTTTGGGATAAGCCAATAAGCTATCAAGCCGACTAATTGGTAAATAGAGGCGTTGTGGGATCCACATAACTTTTTCTGTTCGGCTGATAGTGCCGTTGAAGAAAGGCCAATGCCCACTTAGCGTGCGTAATAAGGTGGACTTACCAACACCAGAACGGCCACGAATCAAGGTTAATTCGCCTTGTTTGGCGGTTATATTCACGGAATTAATTAAGCAGCGGTTGTCTGCGGTAGAAACGGATAATTTAGCGATCAGAGGTGGCGATTTTTCGTCGATAGTAACCACCGCTTTGTTATCGTTTTCCAATAAAACCACAAAGTTGTATAAACGGGAGACTGTGGCTTGCCATGCGGCGATTTCTTTATAGGCAAAAATAAACCAGCCGAGTGAAGTGGCAACACTGGTAAAGGCTTGGCGCAATTGCATTAAGCCACCCAACATGATTTCACCCGCAAGGAATTTAGGTAATGCGAGTAATACAGGCGCTAAGGCGGTAACTTGTTGGTAACCCACTGTGTAGAAAGAGAGGTTCCGCTCACAACGGATCAAGCGGTTCCAGTTGCTAATAATTTCACCAAAGCGCCCCATCAGTTCTTTTCTATCTTGAGTTTCACCACGCTGCCCTGCGATGGCATCACCGTGTTGGCGGCAATTAATTAATGAGCTACGGTAATCCGCTTCGCGGCGTTGTTTATCCATATGCAAACGGCGAAGTGGGAAACCAATCCATTGGGTAAGTGCAATACCAATGAGGGTATAAATAATACAAGCCCAGAACATATACCCAGGAATGGTCCAGTCGCTATCGGCAAAGTTAAACGACAGGCTACCGGAAAGTGTCCAAAGGATGGTCGCAAATGAAATCAGAGTTAACATTGAGTGGAGGAATGTCACCACTAAATTTAATGTCGATTCAATCAGTAAACGAATATCTTCGGCAATACGTTGGTCTGGGTTATCTGGCTCTTGTGATGTCAGCCTTAATAGGTAATGTTTGCTATTTGGGGATAACCAACGGCTAAGTACTTGCTCCGTCATGCCTTTGCGCCAGCGGATAATCAGCATTTGTTTTAGGTAATTACCCATAACAACGACAAAAATTAGCCCGCTGACTAAAATCACAAAGTATTGCAATAAGCCATACAGCGCTTGGCCGTCGAGTTTTTGTAGGGCGTTATAAAAATCCCCATTCCACATGTTCATTTTGACGTTGAACCAAACTGAGGACAACGTGAGCCCGAGTGAGGCAAACAGCAGTATCCAGCACAAAAGGGCAGCACGCTGCCCCCAAAAAGGTTTTACTAAATAGAAAAATTGTTTCAGTGTCTTCATGACGTTTTGTTCATTTGTTGTTTTATTTTAATGGCTTATATTTTTTAAATTGCTCACATTGCTGGTGGATTACAGGTCGTAATTGACTTGTAACCAGAACTGACGGCCCGGGTCGTAGGACTTCAATACTCGGTCTTCAAAGACAAAGCGGTCAGCAACATTTTTATTGTTAAGGATATTGTTCACTTCGACTGAGAAGCCAAAACCGTGAGCGAATTCAGGTTTCCAGCCTAGGCGAGTATCCCACGTATATTTACTGGAGAAATGCTGCTTGGTGTACTTACGAACTTGTCCATATTCAGGGTCGACTGCGTAGGCGTTATCGTAGCGAACTGCTTGGTCTCGAGCTCCCCACCATTGTAGGCGGTTGTACCAAGTTAGGTCATAATCATCCCAAACACTGGTCAGTTCTAAGTTAAATTTGAACGGAGAGTTAAAGCTGGTTGAAGGCAATTTTGATGCATCAATAATTTTGCCGTCATACCAAACTTTGTTTAGATTGACTTTATTGGCTGGGTCAAATGAGTTATAACCTGAATCTTTCGGGGTATTACTTTCACTTTGCTGCCATGTAAGTGATGCTGTCATTACATGGGAAGCATCTGCCCACTCCCAAGGTTGGCTGTTATTAACTGAAAGGGTTACGGTGTCGTGTGAGCTACGGCCGCCATTGTCGTACATCCGAATGCTACGTTTATCGGCATCACGAGTGTCATATTTGGTACGAGTTCTGACTTCGTCATACCCTTCACGGTGTACGTATTGTAGACGCCATGTGGTTGAAAGGATTTCTTGTTGCAGAGCAACAGTAAGCTCATCATTATATGGCGTTTTTAGTGAATCTATGCCTTCGTAATCTTTTTGGTTATCCCAATCGTTTAAATTTGGATCTAATGAACAGCCCCAATTACAGTTTTGCATACCTGCATTTTGTGCACCATATAAGGCATAGGTTAGCATTGAACGGCCATAATAACGGTTAGCACCAGCGATCAATAACGTTGAGTTGTCGCCAAAAATGTCATATGAACCAGAAAGTCGAGGGGCAATATTTGTGCGACTCACAAAGTCATCACGATCTAAACGAATACCTGGACGTAGTGTTAATTTGCCATATTGTAAGTTGTCATCAAGAAATAATGCGTAGTTAGTGTAATCTGCAGAGTGCTTACCTGCTTGGAACCGAGTGACATTGGTAAGTTGGCCATTCCAATAATCATTTTTGTCAATGACGCCTGAATAGTTATAACGATAAAAATCACTATCTCGTTTATATGTCCCTTTAGTATAGCTGAGCTCACTACCAATAGTCGGTTTATGCGTAATACCTAACCCATCTTCCATTGAGGTGAATCTCATAACTGCTTTTGCTGTTTGGCTATTTTGTTCAGAGATTAAATCACCTTGTCCACCACTACGTAGGTATTTCCGGTTATCCCAGTTATAGTCAGAGTCCATTGCAAGAACTTCGACATAATAATTTTGGTCATTGACCCGTTCATCTTTTAGTTGCTGAGTACTTGCTGTTAGCTCTAACTGACCAACTTCAAATTGGTGTTTGAAAACGCCTGTAAAACCTAAACCTTTATGTGTACTGTCATAGCCTGAATTCATGATAGTGGAAGTAAATAAGCGGCTATCATAATCAGCATAGTTTGCAGAAAGATCTAAGGAGCTTTTATCAGAGAGATCAATGGTATATTTCAAAAAGTAGTTATCAGAAATCCTTTTTTGATCTTTTTTTCCAGTTAGACCATCCGTCATTTCCAATTCACCATCACCATTGATCATTGCGGCGCCATCATTGGCGAGCGTCATCGGGATAGTCGAACTACGACGTGAGGCCGAGAATACGAGCCCTGAATTTTCACTCACCCCTAATTCAAACCAGCCACCAAAGTCATTTTTATCGTAGCGGTTTTGAAAGCGAGCAGGGTTGGCGGTATCATTTTTTGTGGTATCAATACCTTGTGTGGAGTCATGGAACAAGTTGTTCCAACCGGAGCGAGTTAAGCGGTAATAGGCATGGGCGCTATTTTCCCCTTGCCAGCGACGGCTATTGACTTCAACGGTTCCCCCTGTAAACCCACCAAATTCGACAGGAATGTTATTGTCATACACTGTCATGCTGTCGATCAGACGGCTATCGATGTAGATCCCTTGGTCGCTACTGCTCAGACGGGTCGCTGTTTCACCGAGACCACTGTCTGCGGGGTCAAAATCATTATTAAAACTAACACCATCAAGGCGATAAGCATTTTGATAGCTGCTTGAGCCGTGGATTGAGATGCGGGAAGGCTTGATTTCTCCTTGGTTCATCGAGTTGCTGTCATTGTTAGCAAATTGGACAGCAGGGTTAGTTTTCATTAAATCGGTGATATTGCCATCACCGGTATTTTTCTGGCTAATCTCTTCAGACGTCACATATTGCGGTGCTGACATAACATCTGTTGCGGGGTGATTCTGAACAACGCCAGAGACTTGAGTTTCCGGTAATACCAATGTGCCTTGGCTTAAATTTTGCTGACGAATAACGAAAACACCATTTTCATTGACTAACTCTAAGCCGCTACCGATGAGTATTTTTTGTAATGCGGTTTGTGCGGAGTAGTTACCAGACAAGGCAGGTGCTCGTAAGCCATTTAACTGACCTTTATCATAAATCAATTGAATTTGACCTTGGCGGCTAATTTCAGCCACTGAGGCAGCCAGTGATTGTTCTGGTAATGAAAAATTAATTTCTTGCGCGAAGGCAGTTTGACAAACAATGGCGCTACTCACTGCAATAGCAAGGGCGAGCGGCCTTAATCGGCTTTGAGTAAACTGAATAGACATGGTTATCCCTTATTCTTAAGCTGCACAAAAAGTGTGCGAAAATAGGTCAGCAAAATGATGACTAGTTAAGAAGAGGGTGAAATGAGAATTATCCTCACCTGCAAATAAAAATATTTTTTATTTATTTTTTTTATTTTGAATAATCAATACGTTATTTTTATCTCGATAGACGACTTGTACCGGAAGTAATGAAGGAAGGGCTTGAAAAAACTGTTCTGGCTGATGGGTATTGATGCGACCTGAGATTTTACTCTTCGCTAATTGAGCGGGAGAAAGCTCGATATTTATCGATGAATAGTTTTTAAGTTCGTCGAGGACTTCTGAAAGTGGTTTATCAACAAAAACAAATTCACCAAAACGCCAACGAGCCACATCTAGCGGGTTGATGTGTTGGCGAGCGATTGGGCTGTTCGGCGATTGACTGACCGCACTGTCACCAGCAAGTAGGAAAACGGGTTGTTTGCTTGCGGCATCTTCAAAGCTGACAATGCCTTGGCTGACATTCACAGCAACTTGCTGAGCCACTTTGTTAACTTCAAATTTGGTTCCTACCACTTGAATACGCCGGTTATCAGCTTGAACAATAAAAGGCCGATAAGGGTTGGATTTGACTTTAAAGTAAACATTTCCCTGTTCTAGGTACAGATTACGCACTGGAGTTTCATAGGCGACATGAATACGGGTATTGCGGTTAAGAAACAGCTGAGAACCATCGGGTAATGTGACTTCTTTAGGCGTATCCGTTGCTACTAAAGTCATATTATTGAGTAACATCGCAGGCAAGTGGCTGTAAGGCAAAAACAAAATAGCTGCAATAAAAAATGCCGCTAAAGTGTTGCCCAAAGGGCGCCATAAGCGAAAAAAAGGGCGTTTTTCCTTCGGAAGTATTGTGCTAGCAGGGCGCGGCATATCATCAAAATCGCGCCATAGCTCAGCAATGGCATCATACGCTTTTGCATGTTCAGGTGATGCTGCAACCCATTGTTTGAATTGCTCAGTTTCAAGAGCACTAATGCGTTGGCTATGCATGCGGGTAAACCACAGCGCGGCTTCTTCATCAATGCGGCTTTCATCATCTGATGTTTGCAAAGAGTCGTGTGTCATTACGAATTATTGCCCTGATTATCAAGGTGTTTTTTACAGTGAACAAGTGCTGCTGCAATATGTTTTTCCACCATACTGATTGAAATTTCCATTCGCTCAGCAATCTCGCTTTGAGATAAGCCATCAAAACGATACAGCAAAAATGCTTCTCGTCGACGGGGGGGTAACGTTTCAAGTGCTTCGCTCAGCCGTTGGATCCGTTGCTGATGTTCCAAGATTTCACTGGGATCAGCTTGGCTCTGTTCAAAATGTGGCTCATGAGTAATGTCATCAATGGATGTCTCTGATTTAGTTTGGCGTTGGTTTCGTCGCCAATGGTCAATCAAAACATGATTCGCAATTTTAAACAGATAAGCGCGGCTCTCTTTTACAGGCGTTTGTTCTTTACGGTTTAGCCATAGTGTAAACACATCCTGTGATAAATCATCAGCATCGTTGCTGTTATCTAGCCGATTGCGGAAAAAGCGCACAAGTTGGCTATATGTTGACTGATACGCACCGCTAATTTTACGGGCAAGAGATTTATCAATAGTCATTTTACTGGTGTTAATGTCATAAAAGAGCACAGTTGTGCTGATTAATAATCTGCTCAGATTACTTTATTATTTAAATCAATAATTTATTTTAATAATTGTGTTTTTACTAATAATAATGAATATCATTTTTGTTTGTATTATGCCTATAATCTGCAAAAAATAAAGTCGTGAGGCAGAATATGAGCAGTATGACGGGTCAGTTAGAGCGCCCGATTTTCCGTCCACTAGGCGGTTTGGTTTTAAGTTGTCTTTTCCATGGAACACTGGCAATCATTTTTATTGGATGGTTTACCTCTTCAATTCCTAAGACCGGGGTATTACCACCAGCAATCTCGTTGCAGCTGGGTGTTTATCAGCTTGAACAGCAGGCTGAGCCTGAAATCAATCATGCCCCTAAACAACAAATGACGACACGTGAGGAATCATTACCTGAAGTCATTGAAAAGGTGGATAAATTACCTGAAACTGCGATTGTAGATAATGGCACATTGACGAAAGTCAGTGAGAAAAAACGACCACCGAAAAAGAAAATTCCACAAGAGAAAAAAGTCATCGACGAAGCACCTGTTACCACCCAGGAGTCGACGGTCACTTCCGCCCCTGCATCAGGGAGCGAATCCAGTAGCAGTGCGAATTTTTCCAGTAATGCGTCTGCGGCAGTGAGTGGGCACCAAGGTTGGCAAAGTGAGGTTCATCAGCGGATAGCTAAAACCAAACGCTATCCGCGTGCTGCACTGCGTTACCGCTCAACAGGGGTTTCTCATATAAAAGTAGTTTTGGATAGTCGGGGTCAAGTGATTGCCGCCAGTTTATTGAATTCATCCGGTACGAAAATATTGGATAAAGAAGCGTTGGCGACAATTTCACGTGCTGCGCCTTTTCCTACCCCGCCAGAAACATTGCTAGTCGATGGTCGGGTCGAGTTTATTGCGCCAATCGTGTTCGACACAACTTCTATTTAAATTTAACTCAATAGCCCTTTTTAGGGCTATTTATCAGATGAATTTGGCTTATTTTTTGAGGCAGGCCGTTTAGGGCGATAAGGTCGAGGTTCTTTCTTTCGTTTCAAACGTGCTGGTTTAGTAGCTGGCGTTCCTTTGTTCTCTTGCTTGCCATCTTCATTACTGTTGTCATCTCCATTATCATCTTGATTTTCCTCTGTATTAATGACTAACGGAGGGGCTTGTTTGTGACCTTTCTTTTTCTTTAAACGCAGTAATGTATTTGCTAAAACGAAACCAATACACAAGGAGAGTAGAATAAAAATTCGTAATACATTGGTACTGTTATCTGCTTGTTGAATTTCGGCTGAAAGGAGCTCTGTATCAATCGTCAAGCGTAAATAGCCTTTTGGCTCTTTTGTTCCTTGAATGGGAACAACAAGCTGGTATTGAAAGTTTTGTAGTGATGAGCTGTCATCTATCGCGAGACGTTCTTTTACCGTGGTAGGTTCACCAACTTGAGTGACCAATGTGCCGCTAGCGGTATAGATACTGGCATCTAAAATATACCTATCTTTCACCACGTTATTTAAATTGGCATTAATGCGCTCTAAGTTAAAATCTTTACTGCCTGGAACAATATAATCAGATAAGCTGAAGGCGACTTGTTCAGCAAGAACATAGGTCAATTGTTTAAATTGCTCAATTCTGCCTTGGTTTTGGCTATTTCCTAAATAAGAAATACCATGCATCAGTAAGGTTACCAGCGCAATGCAGATAACGATAATCACTGTTTTGTGGAGCCTAAAGGTAAGTTTCATTGCTTTATTGGTGCTCTCGACTTATTTTGAGTATAAAAATGTCGTTATACTTCAGGTAGTATGGGATTATCTTCAGTTTTAGCAGTAAACACATAAGGTCACAAAGCCTTAAAATTGAGTATAGTGGCTTCGTTCGGCTGCTCGCAACTTATCATTATAAAAAAGTTTTTTCGATTACAGGAGCTAATTTTCATGTCAACGAGTTTGACCTATTGTTATCTACCCGACGAAATCCAAAAATGGCCGGGGTTGCCATTGTCGTTAAGTGGTGAAGAAGTGATGCCATTGGATTATCGTGCAGGTGACAGTGGGTGGTTACTATATGGCCGTGGCTTAGATAAAGCGCGGATCAGTAATTTCCAACAGCGATTAGGGATCGCTATCGTAATTGTCTCCTCGTGGCGTATTGATGACTACCAAGTGGTCAGAATTGCCGGGAGTATTACACCGCGAATTAAAAAACTTGCTGACGAATGTTTATTAGATGTGGTGCCATTAGGGCAAATACCACGTTTGCGTTCACCTGGCCTATTACTGATGGATATGGACTCGACAGCCATTCAGATTGAATGTATCGATGAAATTGCTCGCTTAGCAGGGGTGGGAGAGCAGGTTGCAGAAGTGACCGAGCGAGCCATGTTAGGGGAACTCGATTTTACCGAAAGTTTACGAGCAAGAGTCAGCTTACTTGAAGGCGCTGATGCCGCTATTCTTGATCAAGTGATGGAAACATTGCCTTTAATGCCAGGCTTAACGAATCTCGTACGTAAGTTACAAGCAATGAATTGGCACATTGCGATAGCATCCGGTGGTTTTACTTTCTTTGCTAATAACTTGCAACAGCGATTGAAACTTGTGGCGGCGGTTGCTAATCAACTTGAAGTCAAAAATGGCAAGTTAACGGGCAAAGTTAAAGGCCCAATTGTAGATGCGAAATATAAAGCGCAAACCTTGGTTAAATTGGCTGAAAAACTGGAAATTCCCATTGAACAAACGGTGGCGATTGGTGATGGGGCAAATGACCTGAAGATGATCCGTAAAGCGGGGCTGGGTATTGCGTATCATGCGAAACCAAAGGTGTACGCAAGGGCGAAGGTCGCTATTCGTCATGCAGATCTGATGGGGGTGATGTGTGTGTTGAGCGGGGGCCTCAAACACGAAGAACGCTAAATATTCTTCATATTTCGTGCTGTGGCGGTGTTGGCTGCACTCGGCTGCTTGGGTCACATACTTGTGTATGCTCCCCAAGACATCCTCTTTTGCCGCCTAGCCACAACCCGAACTATTTTGAATATTGATATCGATATTTTATGGTTTGTGCTGTGGCAGTGTTGGCTGCACTTAATCACCCTAGTCACATACTGATGTATGCTCCTAGGGATAACTAAGCTTGCCGCCTACCTACAATATCGAACTATTTAGCGTATAGGGTTGAAATGTTATAAAAATAAGAAATAAGAACAAAATTGAATTTTAAGAGGAGTTTGCTGTGGCAAAAGGGGTTAAAAGGGCGTTTGTCTGTAATGATTGCGGGGCAGATTATCCGCGTTGGCAAGGGCAATGTAGTGCGTGCCATGCATGGAATACCATTACGGAAGTGCGTCTGGCCTCAACAAGCTCTTCATCGCGTACTGACCGCTTAACGGGCTATGCAGGAAATGCGGCTGGGGTCAGTAAGGTTCAGAAATTATCTGAAATCAGCCTCGAAGAACTGCCTCGTTTTACTACAGGATTTAAAGAGTTTGACCGCGTGCTCGGTGGCGGAGTCGTACCTGGGAGTGCCATCCTCATTGGGGGGAACCCCGGAGCGGGTAAAAGTACCTTATTGTTGCAAACCATGTGTTTGTTGTCCCGTGAAATGAAAACTCTGTATGTCACAGGAGAAGAGTCTCTTCAACAAGTGGCGATGCGAGCGCACCGCTTAGGGCTACCGACCGACTCACTCAATATGCTGTCAGAAACCAGTATTGAGCAAATTTGCTTAACTGCGGAGCAAGAGCAGCCCAAATTGATGGTGATTGACTCTATCCAAGTGATGCATATGGCGGATATCCAATCTTCCCCGGGCAGTGTGGCACAAGTTAGGGAAACCGCGGCTTATCTTACCCGTTTTGCGAAAACCCGTGGTGTGGCCATCATTATGGTCGGTCACGTCACCAAAGATGGCTCATTGGCAGGCCCTAAAGTCCTCGAACACTGTATTGATTGCTCTATTATGCTAGATGGCGATGCGGATAACCGCTTCCGTACTTTGCGTAGTCATAAGAACCGTTTCGGAGCAGTCAATGAATTAGGTGTGTTTGCCATGACAGAACAAGGGCTTAAAGAAGTCAGTAACCCCTCAGCAATCTTCTTAAGCCGTGGTGATGAAATCACATCAGGTAGTTCGGTAATGGTAGTTTGGGAGGGGACAAGACCGCTGCTGGTGGAAATCCAAGCGCTTGTCGACCATTCTATGATGTCGAATCCACGGCGTGTTGCGGTCGGGCTTGAACAAAACCGTTTAGCCATTTTATTGGCCGTATTACACCGCCACGGTGGTTTGCAAATGTCAGACCAAGACGTTTTTGTTAACGTCGTGGGGGGCGTTAAAGTCACCGAAACCAGTGCTGACTTAGCACTATTGCTGTCCCTTGTTTCTAGTTTTCGTGATCGTCCGTTACCTAGAGACCTTGTGGTATTTGGTGAAGTTGGGCTGGCAGGGGAAATTCGTCCAGTTCCAAGTGGGCAAGAACGTATCTCTGAAGCAGCAAAACATGGTTTTAAACGCGCTATTGTCCCTCATGCGAATATGCCCAAAAAATCACCTCCGGACATGAAAGTGTATGGCGTGAAGAAATTAGCAGACGCATTAAGTATTTTGGATGAATTATAAGCTTTTAATTTAGGGTAAAAGGAAAATACATGGCTGAATTTGACTATCTTAAAAACGCAATTAAACGAGCGGGTTACACGCTCCAGCAAGTTGCGGATGCGACAGATATGACCAAAGGCTATCTCAGCCAGTTGATTAACGACAAAATTAAAAGCCCTAGCGCACAAAAAATTGCGGCTCTTCATCGCTTTTTAGGTCTTGAATACCCCAACCAGCAAAAAACGATTGGTGTGGTGTTCGGCAAATTTTATCCATTACATACTGGGCATATTTATTTGATTCAACGGGCGTGCAGCCAAGTGGATGAGCTTCATGTCATTCTCTGCCACGATGAACCCCGTGATAAGGACTTGTTTATTAACAGTTCTATGTCTCAACAGCCCACAGTAAGCGACCGTTTACGGTGGTTATTACAAACCTTTAAATATCAAAAAAATATTCATATTCACTCATTTGATGAAAATGGCATAGAGCCGTATCCACACGGTTGGGAAGTGTGGAGTGATGGAATGAAAGGCTTTTTGAAAAAGCATAATATTAACCCAAGTTTTATTTATTCAGGGGAAGCGAATGACGCTCCGCGCTATAAAAAATATTTAGGTATCGAAACCATTTTGATTGACCCTGAACGTACGTTTATGAATATTAGCGGTAACCAAATTCGTCAGGCGCCGTTTCGTTATTGGGAATATATCCCAACGGAAGTTAAACCCTTCTTTGTGCGTAAAGTGGCGATTTTAGGCGGTGAATCGAGTGGTAAGTCTACGTTAGTCAATAAGTTAGCGAATATTTTCAATACATCCAGCGCATGGGAATATGGCCGTGACTATGTGTTTAGCCACTTAGGTGGTGATGAGATGGCATTGCAATATTCTGACTACGACAAAATCGCCTTAGGACACGCTCAATATATTGATTTTGCAGTAAAATATGCTAATAAAGTCGCATTTATTGATACCGACTTTGTCACGACTCAAGCCTTTTGTTTGCGCTATGAAGGCAAAGAGCATCCATTTGTTCAGGCATTGATAGACGAATACCGATTCGATTTAGTCATAGTTTTAGAGAATAACACTCCTTGGGTAGCTGATGGTTTAAGAAGCTTGGGGAGTGATAAAGACCGGAAAGCGTTCCAAGGCTTACTCATTGAAATGCTGAAGAAAAACAATATTGAATTTGTGCGTGTAGAATCCTCAGATTATGACACACGCTTCTTAGAGTGTGTCACCCTTGTTCAGCAGTTACTGATGTTGGATGACTTATAAATAAAGTCACCCAATAAAAAACGGCATCGAATGATGCCGTTTTTTATTCTATCTATATGATATCGATCCCTTAAATAATTTGAATTATAGGTAGGCGGCAAGAGAGTGAGTCCCTAGGAGCACACACCAGTATGTGACTAGGGCTCACGAGCGCAGCCAACACCGCTATAATTCTAAATTATGACAGGGATTATTTGGTCATACGCTTATACTTCATACGATGTGGCTGCAACGCTTCCGCGCCTAACGTCCGTTTTTTGTAATCTTCATATTCAGAGAAGTTACCTTCGAAGAACGTAATATTACCTTCGTCTTGGTAATCAATAATATGGGTTGCAATACGGTCAAGGAACCAACGGTCATGGGAAATAACCATGGCACAGCCTGGGAACTCTAACAGGGCGTTTTCCAGCGCACGTAAAGTTTCAACGTCGAGGTCGTTGGTTGGTTCATCGAGTAACAGGACGTTACCGCCCACTTGCAGTAATTTAGCTAAGTGTAAACGGCCGCGTTCACCACCTGATAACTCACCAACACGTTTACCTTGGTCCACGCCTTTAAAGTTAAAACGACCCACATAGGCACGGCTTGGAATTTCAAAGTTACCAATACGCATGATATCTTGGCCGTTAGAAATTTCTTCCCAGACAGTTTTGCTGTCATCCATCGCATCACGGAACTGGTCAACAGAGGCAATTTTTACGGTATCACCTAACGTGATTGAGCCGGAATCCGGTTGCTCTTGGCCTGAAATCATACGGAACAGGGTGGATTTACCCGCACCGTTAGGGCCGATAATCCCGACTATTGCCCCTTTCGGGATTGAGAAATTCAGGTTATCAATCAGAACGCGGTCACCATAAGATTTACTTAGGTTTTCAACCTCGATAACTTTATCCCCTAAACGCGGTCCAGGTGGAATAAACAGTTCGCTAGTTTCGTTACGTTTTTGATATTCAACGCTATTGAGTTCTTCAAAGCGAGCCAAACGCGCTTTACCTTTAGCTTGACGGCCTTTTGGATTTTGGCGGATCCACTCAAGTTCTTTTTCGATAGACTTACGGCGAGCGGCTTCTGTAGAGGCTTCTTGCGCCAAACGCTCATCTTTTTGCTCAAGCCAAGAAGAGTAGTTACCTTCCCAAGGAATACCTTCACCACGGTCAAGTTCGAGGATCCAACCCGCAACGTTATCTAAGAAGTAACGGTCATGCGTGATAGCCACAACAGTCCCTTCGTAATCGTGTAAGAAACGCTCTAACCAAGCAACAGACTCAGCATCTAAGTGGTTGGTTGGCTCATCGAGCAGTAGCATATCGGGTTTTTCGAGTAGTAAGCGGCAAATTGCCACACGACGGCGTTCACCCCCAGAGAGGTTTTCGATTTTAGCATCCCAAGCGGGTAGGCGCAGTGCATCCGCCGCACGCTCTAATTGGTTATCTAAATTATGGCCATCTTGTGCGGAAATAATCGCTTCTAACTCGCCTTGCTCTTTCGCGAGTTTATCGAAATCTGCACCTTCTTCCGCGTAAGCTGCATAAACTTCATCTAAACGAGTTAATGCATTTTTGACTTCGCTAACCGCTTCTTCAACGGCTTCACGGACAGTATGTTCAAGATTTAACTTAGGTTCTTGCGGAAGATAGCCGATTTTCAAACCAGGTTGTGGACGTGCTTCGCCTTCGATATCGGTATCAATACCTGCCATAATACGCAGTAATGTTGATTTACCTGCACCATTAAGACCTAAAACACCGATCTTAGCCCCCGGAAAGAAGCTCAGAGAGATATTTTTTAAAATATGACGTTTCGGTGGAACAATTTTTCCAACCCGATACATACTATAAACGTATTGAGCCAATTTATTTACCTTTTGATTTATAAAGGGAATTTTAATTTTCTGTTTCTATGCAGTAGGAATACATGACCTACTGCGATTGGATAAACAACAATAAATATTTTGGTATGAACTATACCTGATTGCGTATGTGATGGTCTAGGCTATCTGCGTTAACTCGAGAGTAAAAACCTAATAAATATAAAGTAAAAGACTGTAAAGTCGAAAAATTCAAGAACTCTCCGCTGTTACTAAATAAAAACTTTCGGTAGCATTCATAGTATTGATATATGTTTAATATACCCGTAATCCTTCAAGTTGCAGCGCTTTTCGTTGAGGTGTAAGTGACAGCACTAGGCTAGCCGAGTTACATAGTTTATCTATGCTCCCCCGTCTATCTTCGCTTGTCGCCTACCTGCAACTCGAATTATTTGGGGTATATATAGGTTAAGGTTTTCCTGTATTTTGACTTTAGTTTAGCGATGGAGCGAGTGAATATGAAAGGTTGGTTATCGGCAGTACCTGTAACAATGTTGCTGGTTTCCAGCACAGTATGGGCGGATTCCTTACAGGCACAGCGGGAGCGTTATCAAGCAATTAAGGTTGCATGGGATGCCAATAAAATGGATGAAGTCGAGCGCTTGCTGCCGACCTTGCATGATTATCCACTTTACCCTTATCTCGCTTATCGTGAGCTAACTCAAGACTTAGATATTGTATCACCTCGCCAAGTTCAGGAGTTTATTAATACTTACCCGACGCTACCCGTTGCTAAAAACTTAAAAACTCGATTTGTGAATGAGTTAGCCCGTCGTCAAGAGTGGAAATCATTGCTGGAGTTTAGCCCTGAAGCCCCAAAACCTGCAGAAGCACAATGTAATTTTTATTTTGCTAATTGGGCTGTGGGAAATAAACAAGTTGCATGGCAAGGGGCAGAAAAAGCCTGGTTAAATGGCCGTTCAATGCCGAGTGCTTGTGATAAGTTATTTAATGAATGGGAAAAAGAGGGTTATTTAACCCCTGAAATGACTCTTGAGCGCATTAATTTAGCCATAAAAGAGGGTAATACTTCGATTGCGAGTTATTTAGCTAAACGTTTACCAGCAAGTTATAAAACGATTGGTGATGCGTTAGTGAAATTACAAAATGACCCAGCCTCAGTTGTGACATTCGCCAAAACGATGACGCCAACGGATTTTACTCGCCAAGCTACCATCGCGGCTTTTAGTCGTTATGCACGTCAATCCCCTGATGCGGCTCGTACGGTACTTAATAGCATAAGTTCTGCACAAAAAATGAACATGGCAGAAAAGCAATTACTTAAAGACAGTATTGCTTGGCAATATATGGGAGATGTGACCCCTGAACAGGCTCAATGGCGTGATGAGACCATTCAAGAAAGCAATTCATCTTCATTGAGAGAGCGTCGTGTTCGTTTGGCATTAGGGGCTGGCGATAAGAAAGGTGTCGCTTCATGGTTAAATCGCTTGCCAGCGGAAGTGAAAAATAAAGAAGAGTGGCAATATTGGCAGGCCATCACGTTAATTGATGCAGGTAAAAAAGCAGAAGGTGAGACGTTACTTCGCCAATTAACTGAAAAACGCGGTTTCTACCCAATGGTTGCAGCACAAGTTTTAGAAGTAGATTACCCTGTATACGTTAAAACGGCTGTTAAACCAGACTCAAGCGTCAGTCAACTCCCAGAAGTTCAGCGAGTTAGAGAGTTAATGTATTGGGAGCTAGACAACCTTGCTCGTTCTGAATGGGTGAGTTTAGTGGCATCGCTACCTGCCAACCAGCAAGAGCAATTAGCGCGTTATGCGTTTGATAATAAGTGGGCGGATCTCAGCGTGCAGGCGACTATCACTGCTAAACTTTGGGATCACCTAGAAGAACGTTTCCCATTAGCGTGGGATAAAGAATTCAATTTATATACCAAATCGAAAGATATTCAAAAGAGCTATGCAATGGCAATCGCTCGCCAAGAAAGTGCGTGGAATCCACAAGCTCGCTCACCTGTCGGAGCGACAGGTTTGATGCAATTGATGCCAGCAACAGCAAAACATACCGCGCAAAAACAAGGTATTAACTACGTAAATGCTAGTCAATTAACTAATCCTACGACCAATATTGAGCTGGGAACAGCATATTTGGAAGATGTTTATCAGCAGTTTGGTAATAACCGCATTTTAGCCAGTGCGGCTTATAATGCAGGCCCATCTCGTGTGACTCGTTGGTTAGGTAATAGTGGTGGGCGTATTGATGCGGTCGCCTTTGTGGAAAGTATTCCGTTCTCAGAAACTCGCGGCTATGTGAAAAACGTGTTGTCATATGACTTATTCTATCGGCACTTTATGGGGCAGAAAAATAGTAAGGTGTTGCTTTCTAATGAGTGGAATATGAAATACTAATTCGCGTCATCCTTCGCACTGTAGCGGTGTTGGCTGCACTCGCTAGCCCTAGTCACATACTTATGTCTGCTCCTAGGGCCTAGCTCTTTTGCCGCCTTGCTACAGCACGAATGCTTTAGCGTGTTGGTGGGTATGGGAAATGTTTATTTCTAACTTTCCACATCGGTCGATTAGATATTATTCAAACTATCTAAAGCGTTATTAGCTAACTAAATGAAATTTGGTTATTTTTTGTATTATTGAAGCTTGAAAAGCGTTTGGTTGATGATTTCTAATAAGAGTGTGTTATTATTTGTACTAGTTAAATAGTATGGGTGGATAAACGATGACAGCAAATCAACACCAAGATCCGGCTCTAACAGCCGATGAGAACGCTGACTGGCTGCGCTTTGTGAATTTATTACAATTGGCATTTGAACAAGATATTCATCTGCCAGTTCTTCAGTTATTACTCACGCCAGATGAGCGTACAGCGTTAGCGACTCGCGTTAAAATTGTGCAAGAACTGATGCGCGGCGAAATGAGCCAAAGAGAACTGAAAAATGAGCTAGGCGTGGGAATTGCGACTATTACGCGCGGGTCAAATAGTTTGAAGTCAGCGCCTATTCCTGTGAAGGAGTGGTTGGAGCAACAACTCCTCTAAAATATTCGTCATACTTCGTACTGTGACGTTGTTGACTGTTCTCAGCTACTCGGGTCACATACTTGTGTATGCTCCCCGAGCTATCCTCGTTGGTCGCCTAGTCACAGCACGAATTATTTAGAATATAAATACGCGTCATATTTCAAATTGTAGGGGTGGCTGCGTTTGCTAACCCTAGTCACATACTTGTGTATGCTCCTAGGGCTTAGCGCCACTTGCCGCCTACCTACAATTCGAACTATTTAGTGTATTGGTATTGGTCATATTTCAAATAAATAGGCACAAAAAAAGTATGGTTTCCCATACTTTAGTGTGAAAAGAGTGGTGTTTAATCGCACATGCAATTTTAATTATTTTAAGTATAATTAATCTTCTACTTGGTTTAGCTCTTTATAAATTTCATGCTTAATGGGAACCAAGGCCAATATCAAGGCTTGTTGGTAAACACTGGTGCGAGTTAATACCCCGTCAGTGAAAAAACCAATGGCACCACCTTGTTGTTTGATATTATCGATGCCTGTTAAAAAGGCCATTTCATCACCGAGTTCACGGCCTTCACGAATACCCGCCAGAATTTTTTCTGGGATCATAATACTGGCAGAGCGAGACTCACCGCGTATTTGCTTATGCTCAATCACTATCCAAGCAAATGTCATATCGTCTTCGATACCCGCTTCAATACCAACCCAAAAATCCGCTTCAGGGCGAACTTGCCGAGAGGCCATGACGCGCTGTCTAGCCCCAGTACGGGTTTCATTATTACCGATAGGTTGCTGTGGAACGCTGCTATCGACATTAATATCTTCAATTTGATAACTGCCAGCCCCAAAAACAGCATCGAAAGCAAGATGGATCGCTTTAATTTTGGCAGGATTAGTCGTTGCAGCTATAACTTGGTACATTAATTATTTTCCTTTGAACACATACTTCGAAAAGTAATAACGGAACACATCTATGTTACAGGTTTATCTTGTTCGCCATGGCGAAACTGAATGGAATTTAGCTCGTCGCATCCAGGGACAATCCGATAGCCCTCTGACCGCCACTGGACGACTGCAAGCAAGGCAGGTGGCTGAGAGGATAAAGTCAGAAGGCATTACCCATATTATCACTAGTGATATGGGACGCACACTGGAAACTGCACAAATAATTGCAAGTGTATGCGGGTGTGAAATTACCACAGAACCGCGTCTACGTGAACTAAATATGGGCGTTCTTGAGCAAAGAGCAATAGAGTCGTTAACGCCAGAGGAAGAACAGTGGCGTAAAAGCTTAATTGATGGCACACGTGGAGGACGAATTCCAGAGGGTGAATCGATGGAGGAGCTGTATACACGCATGTTTGCAGCACTAAATAGTTGTTTAGATTTGCCTGAAGGGAGTCGCCCACTGATTGTTAGTCACGGCATTGCGTTAAGTACGTTAATTAGCCGTATTATGGGGGTTCCTGCCTATTCAGAACGCCGCTTACGTTTACGTAATTGTTCACTATCTCGTGTTGATTACCAAAACAGCCCATGGTTGGCGAATGGTTGGATAGTTGAAACAGCTGGTGAGGTGACACACTTGTCGCAGCCTGCTCTCGATGAACAGCAAGGTTAACGATTTAGAAAAAGGAGTTTCAACAAACTGAAACTCCTCTACTTTAAGGTGTTGCGGTCGAACCTGTTTTGATTGGGACATAATAATCAAAGGTATCGATATGTGTTTTTGGGTCATCATTTTCTGGGGTGATATGACGTAAATCGATATTTTTTAATCGATAATGTTCGATGTCATAACCAGGACGACGCGTTAAATTCAGCTTAGGCAGATATACACCATAAATTTGGTATAAAAACTCTTGTAATGCATCTCGAGTTGGTGTGCCGTTGAACGAAAATTTAACATAATGACCACTTGGCAACGTTAAACTTGTGTATTGGTCAGTGTTAAAACTTGCATCTTCGGGTCTTACCGCAGTGGTATAAAACACCGTTTGTTCATCTTCTTTTTCTGGATTATGAATGGCATGGTGCAAGCCAAAAACTTCTGACGCAATAGTCGTCGTATTATCCAAATAGTAGTGCCAAAATGTCTGGCGCATTTGCGAACAGGCCGTTGACCACTCTTCTAACGCATAAGAACAACTTTGTTCCAAGCCAACCAGCTCTTGCGCTGGCATTTGCAAGAATTCATGTTCAATATTCGTGTGATTATCTAAAATAATCGGTGGGCAAATTCCTGCTGCACACCATTCTTCACTTCGGCGGTAAAAAGCAGGGGTTAGGTTAAATTGCTTTTTAAAGGCTCGAGTAAAAGTTTGTTGCGAATCAAAACGATACTGTAACGCAATATCAAGAATTGGTCGGCTTGTTAGCCGCAATGCCACAGCTGCACGAGAAAGCCTTCTGGCTCGAATATAAGCACCAATCGCTTGGTCAGTCACCTCTTTGAACATTCGTTGTAAATGCCATTTAGAGTAGCCAGCTTTTGCTGCAACATTATCCAGTGAGAGTGGTTTGTCTAGGTTGTCATCTATCCAGCGAAGCAAGTCGCGAATAATATTAGTTTGATCCATGTATATCCCCAGCCAATGCGACTTATAGAACAGATATAATCTATCAATGAATTGCTATTCTATATCAAGTTATCTTTTTCGTTTATAGTAAATGAGTTGTATTTGATAATTAGTTAAGAAAGTGAATAATAAGTCTCGTTTTACTACGAAGTTTTACCGATTTTTAGTTGAATAGGGAATTCAGTATGCGTCGTTCCAGATTAAAAAATATCGTACTTGCAGCATTATTATCAGTGTTGCCGGGCATCACATTTGCTGAAGAAATTGGTTCAGTCGATACTGTTTTTAAAATTTTCGGCCCTGACCATAAAATTGTCGTTGAAGCATTTGATGACCCCGATGTTGAGAATGTGACTTGTTATTTAAGCCGTTCAAAAACAGGGGGAATCAAAGGTGGCTTAGGTTTAGCAGAAGATACTTCTGATGCTGCAATTTCATGCCAGCAAGTTGGGCCGATTGAGTTAAATGACCGTGTCAAACGCAAACCAACGAAAGGGCAGGTTGTTTTTCAAAAACGAACATCTTTAGTTTTCAAGAAATTGCAAGTTGTACGCTTTTATGATCCTAAGCGTAATGCATTAATTTATTTGACTTATTCAGATAAGATGATCGATGGTTCTCCAAAGAATGCGCTGAGCGCAGTACCGATTATGCCTTGGTGATCACAAAATAGTTGAGCCGCTATACTCGCAATAAAAATCACTCGCAAATAAAAAATCCGTTGCCAGAAAGACAACGGATTTCGATAACCAGTAAATAATTAGCTTTCTAATTATTCGTCTAAATCACCACAGAAACGATAGCCTTCACCGTGGATAGTAGCGATAATTTCTGGTGTGTCAGGTGTCGATTCAAAATGTTTACGAATACGACGGATCGTTACGTCAACAGTTCTGTCGTGTGGTTTTAATTCACGGCCAGTCATTTTTTTCAGCAGGTCTGCACGAGTCTGAATTTTTCCTGGGTTTTCACAGAAATGCAGCATCGCACGGAATTCACTACGGGGTAATTTGTAGTGCTCACCGGCAGGGCTGACTAATGAACGGCTGTTGATGTCTAATTCCCAACCATTAAACTTATAGCTTTCCACTAAACGACGCTCTTCCGTACCACCCGCTAAATTCATTGTACGGGACAGTAAATTGCGTGCACGAATAGTCAGTTCGCGTGGGTTAAATGGTTTAGTGATATAGTCATCAGCACCAATTTCAAGGCCAAGGATTTTATCGACTTCGTTATCACGTCCTGTTAGGAACATTAACGCAATGCTTTCTTGTTCACGAAGCTCACGAGCAAGTAATAAACCGTTTTTTCCTGGTAAATTAATATCCATGATGACTAAATTGATGTCGTGCTCAGAGAGAACGTTATTCATCTCTTCGCCATCAGTTGCCTCATGAACCACATAGCCTTCCGCTTCAAAGATGCTTTTAAGCGTATTGCGTGTGACAATTTCATCTTCAACAATCAAAATGTGTGGGGTCTGCATAGTTGCTACCTAAAGTATTAAAATAAAAATACTGAACTCACAAGCCGTTTCCAGTTAGGTGGTTATTGATATTGTTCTCTGGAAAAAACGTTTATGAGTATAAATTTGTTTTGAAATTCAACAGTGACATTATGTTGCCATTTTAGGCAAAAGACTTTAACTGCAAGTCAAAATGTAAGCACTTTCCCAATATTGTACTGTTAACAGCAATATAACAGCTAATACTGCATTTACCACCTAAAAAACTAACTTTTGTTGATACATATCAAAATCAATTGTAGCACGTTAACAAAAATTGTTAGGCAGATAATTATATAAATTAATGCGGTGTTTAGGAATCAGATAGCGTCTAAAAAAGGGGAGTAGTTGATGCATAGGGTATGCTTCGGCTTGGTATCAATGAATATAGTCTTCAATGAGTTAAATATACCATTATAAATAATGTTTAATTTGTGACTTACCTCCAATTTCGAAATGTTATTTTGCTACAGAAAAAGGTGAAAAATTTATCTTGCTAGAGATAACGGGGTGTAAATATTTAGTTTGTGATTTTTTGTTTCATTTAATTAGGAGAAATACTTATTTTATTTTGCTGTGACTATTTTTTAACAATTTCATAGCATTTGTTTGTAATTTAAACGAATGAAAAAATCATAAAATTAAGTATCAATACTGACTTGTGTAATGGTGCCTATGTATTGATGAACATGGGGCAAATGATAAGAAATATAGCTGCTAAATGCATTGATTAAGTGGGTCATTGTTGTTCATATTTTCATTTTGATTTTCTTCACAAGAAATCGCTAAAGGCTATCTGTTTTGCCTATTTAATAGGCAATTTCATTTCTGGCTAGGTAAAAAATTATTTAACTTAAAATTTAAGTTTTTTTGGTTTTTAATACCATCATTGGTGTGATAGGTATCTTTTTGTGAATGTGTTTTTCGCGCTGATAGATAATTTATCAAATAAAAAAAGAGTTTTAAAAGGGATGTTTTGCAAATAAATTTGACAAAATATACCAATTGCTTTAACCGTATAGGGAGAAACTTAAAAGAATCTAAGAGACAGACAGAATCTATGCGTAATATCAGCCTGACTATTATTATTACCACCACCACCGTAACCACAGGAAACGGGGCGGGCTGACGCATCCAAAAAATAAAAATGAAAAAGCCCGCATACTTAACCGATGCGGGCTTTTTTTTGGTGTTAATTCAGGAGAGAAATACCATGCGTGTGCTTAAATTTGGCGGTACTTCGGTTGCAAATGACGAACGAGTACTGAATGTTGCTGACATCGCTGAAAGTAAACTAGCAGATGGACAAGTGGCTTTGGTGTTATCCGCGCCAGCAAAAATCACTAACCATCTGGTTGCTATGATTGAAAAAACGGTTGCAGGACAAGATGTCATCACGCATGTTAATGATGCTGAAATGATTTTTGCTAACCTTTTAAAAGGATTAAAAGAAAAACAACCCGGTTTTGAATATGACCGTTTAAAAAAATTGACAGAGCAAGAATTCGCACAAATCAAACAAGTACTGCATGGTATTACTCTTCTCGGACAATGTCCTGACAGCATTAACGCAGCCATTATCTGCCGTGGCGAGAAACTCTCTATCGCCATTATGGAGTCGGTGCTAAAAGCACGCGGCCATAATGTGACAGTAATTAACCCTGTAGAGAGCTTACTCGCGAAAGGCCATTACCTTGAGTCTACCGTTGATATAAATGAGTCAACAAAACGCATTGCTGATTTAAATATACCGAAAGATCATTTTGTCTTAATGGCGGGCTTCACTGCAGGTAATGACAAAGGTGAATTAGTGGTATTAGGTCGTAATGGGTCTGATTATTCAGCTGCAGTTTTAGCGGCATGCTTACGGGCTGATTGTTGTGAAATCTGGACTGATGTAGATGGGGTTTATACTTGTGACCCGCGTTTAGTACCCGATGCACGCTTGTTGAAAGGTATGTCATATCAGGAGGCCATGGAGTTATCCTACTTTGGTGCCAAAGTTCTCCATCCTCGTACCATCGCCCCAATTGCTCAATTCCAAATCCCTTGCCTGATAAAAAATACCACTAACTTAAGCGCTCCGGGGACTTTAATTGGTGATGGTCAAACTGACGATAGCACACCAGTGAAAGGGATCACCAACCTGAATAACATGGCGATGATTAACGTATCTGGCCCCGGTATGAAGGGAATGGTGGGTATGGCTGCACGCATTTTCTCAGTCATGTCTCGTAAAGGGATCTCGGTCGTCCTGATCACGCAGTCTTCATCAGAGTACAGTATTAGCTTTTGTGTCCCGCAAAATGAATTAGTGAGAGCACGTGCCGCACTAGAAGAAGAGTTTTACTTAGAGCTGAAAGATGGCGTACTTGATCCTCTGGATGTAATGGAACAATTGGCGATTATTTCAGTTGTGGGTGACGGCATGCGCACGTTGAAAGGCATTTCCGCGCGTTTCTTCTCCGCTTTAACTCGCGGTAACATAAACATTGTCGCTATCGCACAGGGGTCTTCCGAACGCTCTATTTCCGCCGTTATTGCCAATGAGTCAGCCACAACAGCGGTACGCTTATGTCACCAAATGCTATTTAATGCGGAACAAGTTATCGAGGCCTTTATCATTGGTGTTGGTGGCGTTGGTAATGCATTAATTGAGCAAATTCACCGCCAGCAACAATGGTTAAAACAAAAGCATATTGATTTGCGTGTATGTGGTATTGCTAATTCACGGGCAATGTTAACGGATATGCAAGGGATTGATTTAGATAACTGGAAAGCGGAGCTAGCGGAAGCGAAAGAGCCATTTAGTTTAAGCCGTTTAATTCGCTTAGAGCGTGAATACCATTTCTTGAACCCTGTCATTATTGACTGCACATCAAATCAGGAAATTGCAGAGCAGTATGTCAATTTCTTGAAAGATGGTTTTAATGTGGTCACACCAAATAAAAAAGCCAATACTTTGTCGATGGATTACTACCATCAGTTACGTGCGGCAAGTGAAACATCGAAACGTAAATTCCTCTATGACACTAACGTAGGCGCGGGCTTGCCGGTTATTGAGAACCTGCAAAATTTATTGAATGCAGGGGATGAACTGGTTCATTTCAGCGGAATTTTATCCGGTTCTTTATCATTCATCTTTGGTAAGTTAGACGAAGGCATGTCTTTATCCGAAGCCACAACACTCGCTAAAGAAAAAGGTTTTACGGAGCCAGACCCTCGTGATGATTTATCGGGTATGGATGTGGCGCGTAAATTGTTAATTTTAGCCCGTGAAGCAGGTTATGACTTAGAGTTACAAGATATTGAAATTGAACCTGTTTTACCAACGGATTTTGACAGTAGTGGCGCAGTGCCTGAATTTATGGCACGCCTACCACAATTGGATGAACAATTTGCGCAACGTATAAAAGCCGCAGAAGCAGAACAAAAAGTGTTACGCTATGTTGGATTGATTGAAGAAGGACGCTGTCAGGTTAAGATTGTTGCCGTAGATGGTAATGACCCTCTCTTCAAAGTTAAAAATGGCGAAAACGCACTAGCTTTCTATACACGCTATTACCAACCAATTCCTTTAGTATTAAGAGGTTATGGCGCAGGTAATGATGTTACTGCGGCTGGTGTATTTGCGGATATGCTGCGTACCCTTTCATGGAAATTGGGAGTTTAATAAGTGATTAAAGTTTATGCACCGGCTTCAATTGGTAATGTGAGCGTCGGGTTTGATGTCCTAGGGGCAGCAGTTTCGCCTGCAGACGGTTCACTATTAGGTGATTGTGTAACAGTTGAAGCGGCAGACACCTTTTCGTTGACGAATAAAGGCAAATTCGTTGCTAAACTTCCGAAAAAGAATGAGCACAATATTGTTTACCAATGTTGGCAGCTGTTTTGTGAGCGTCTTGGTCAGCCATTAAATGTTGCGATGACGCTTGAAAAAAATATGCCAATTGGTTCAGGGCTCGGTTCTAGTGCCTGCTCTGTTGTCGCCGCATTGATGGCGCTAAACGAATTTGCAGAGAAACCATTTGATGATACCCAACTGCTTGGCATGATGGGGGAACTGGAAGGGCGTATTTCTGGTAGTGTGCATTATGATAATGTCGCACCGTGTTTTTTAGGTGGTTTACAACTGATTATCGAGCAAAATGGTATTATTTCACAGCCTGTACCTGCATTTGAAAATTGGTATTGGGTTATGGCCTATCCAGGAATTAAAGTATCAACAGCGGAAGCACGTGCGATCCTGCCTGATAGCTACCCACGTCACGACATTGTAAACCATGGTCGATACTTATCAGGGTTCATTCATGCATGTCATACAAACCAGCCGTTACTTGCAGCAACGATGATCCAAGATGTTGTTGCTGAGCCTTATCGTACACAACTATTACCGGGTTTTGCGGCAGCGCGCCAGAACGCAAAAGAAATAGGTGCATTGGCGTGTGGTATCTCTGGCTCTGGGCCAACACTATTTGCTATTTGCGATGAGAAACATATCGCTGAAAATATGGCGAGCTACTTGCAACAACATTATATTCAGAATGATGAAGGCTTTGTGCATATCTGCCGTTTGGATCTGGCCGGGGCAAGGACAATAGGGTAAATAATGAAACTGTATAATTTAAAAGATAACAATGAACAAGTAAGTTTTGCGCAAGCGGTTAAGCAAGGGTTAGGGAAGCAACAAGGCTTATTCTTTCCCCAAGATCTGCCTGAATTTAGTGCGGCTGAAATCGACGAATTATTAAAATTAGATTTTGTCACACGTAGCAGCCGTATTTTAAGTGCTTTTATTGGTGATGAAATTCCATCAGAAGAGCTAGCAGCGAGAGTTAAAGCCGCATTTGCTTTTCCTGCGCCAGTTTCTAAAGTTGAAGATGATGTTGCAACGTTGGAGCTATATCATGGGCCAACGCTCGCATTTAAAGACTTCGGTGGCCGCTTTATGGCTCAGGCGTTAGGTCAAGTCGCTGGTGAGCAACCTGTGACCATTTTGACGGCAACTTCAGGGGATACCGGAGCGGCAGTCGCTCACGCATTCTATCGTCTTAATAACGTGCAAGTTGTTATTCTCTATCCAGAAGGGAAAATCAGCCCGCTGCAAGAAAAACTCTTTTGTACACTGGGTGAAAATATTCATACGGTTGCGATTAAAGATGACTTCGATGCGTGTCAGGCATTAGTAAAACAGTCATTTGATGACGAAGAGTTGAAAAAGGCGCTGTACTTAAATTCAGCGAACTCGATCAATATCAGTCGTTTACTTGCTCAGATCTGCTATTACTTTGAAGCGGTCGCGCAGATCCCAGCAGAAAAACGCGATCAACTAGTGATCTCGGTTCCGAGTGGGAACTTTGGGGATCTTACGGCAGGTTTATTAGCCAAAGCAATGGGCTTACCTGTCAAACGCTTTATTGCAGCGACTAACGTAAATGATACTGTGCCGCGTTACCTTGTTGATGGACAATGGAAACCAAAGCAAACTGTGGCTACATTATCGAATGCCATGGATGTTAGTCAGCCGAACAACTGGCCTCGTATTGAGGAGTTATTCCGCCGTAAAGGTTGGTCCCTTGATGAATTAGGCCATGGGGTTGTGAGTGATGAAGTGACTAAAGAAACAGTACGTGAATTAGATAAAAAAGGATATTTATCTGAGCCACATGCTGCGGTTGCTTATCGTGTGCTGCGTGACCAGTTGCAAGAAGGCGAATACGGGCTGTTTTTAGGTACGGCACATCCAGCTAAGTTTAAGGAAAGTGTTGAAGAGATCCTTAATAAGGCCATACCTTTACCAAAAGAGTTAGCTGAGCGTGCAGAGCTACCGCTACTTTCACACTTTTTACCATCTGACTTTACCCAATTACGCACATTTTTAATGAAATTAGCACCTAAGCAATAAAGAATATGTGGATACGAAAAACGGAAGCAGAAGCTTCCGTTTTTAATGATAAGACCATTTATTGTTAAGGTAATTATATGGTTTCATATTGCCACATCACTTATTCACAGCTAATGAATTTGCCTATTAGAGTGTACTGATGCCGTCGAGGCCATCTCTACCACCATCTGAACCACCGCGTCCCCCTTTACCGCCTTGGCTGCCATTGCCACCATTGCCGCCATTTCCACCTCCAGAACCATTTCCACCATTGCCGCCATTCCCACCATTACTTCCCCCATTCCCCCCGTTTCCTCCATTCCCATTCATTGTGCCATTGCCGCCATTACCACCATTGCCGGTTCCATCACCATTTCCCCCATGGCCACCGTCACCACCGGTAACACTACCATGGCCACCATTTCCACCGTTACCATTACTGCCAGCTTCTGCATTTCCACCGTTACTACCGTTGCCGTTATTTGAACCTGTTCCGCCATTTCCACCATTTTGACCATCACCACCTTGCCCGGCCTGACCACCTAATCCACCTTGACCATGACTTCCATTTTGGCCATGATTTCCGTTTTGCCCATGGCTTGCAAAGCTAAGGATCTTAGAATAATAATATTGACCATTTAATATCGAACATATTTTATTATTAACGTCATTAATAATAAGTTCATTTTTTAACGAACAGTTAGATGTAGTATTAAATAAGGAATGAGAATAACTTGAGATGGAATAAGAGCTAATTAATAACAGACTTAATGAAATGCAAACCTTATGATTCATGTATTTCTCCTTTCCCCCTCCAAAAAGAAGGGGGAGAAATTTAATATTGAGATAAATTAATGACCATGTCCGCCATTGCCGCCGTTACCACCATTGCCACCATGACCACCGTTGCCACCATTACCACCATTACCACCGTTTCCACCATTATGTAGTGAATATTCGGCAGAAAAAGTCATTATATTTTTTGATGATAATTGAGACTCTAAGGAAGTTGCAGATGCTAGTGTTGAAAATAATAATGATGCGATAATAATAGATGCTTTGTACATAATAAATCCTCATTGGAAAGTTTAAATGAATGTGTACTGCAAGTGAATTGTAATTCACAGATTCGAATAATCAATAAAGGATTTATTTATTTAGGTAATAAAAAATGTAATAGGGTAAATCATTATAATAAGCTTTAAACTTACTATAATGATTTTCCGATTAAAATAGACTTTTGTTTTATTTAATTGAACTAAATAATTTTATTTAAAACTAATTATTTGTTATCTTTTGATATTTTCATAATTTCATTTTGAATTGGTGCCGAAGAGTTATTTTTATTGAAACTTAGCATAGTAATAGCCTTCTCACTTTCATTCATATCGGAAAATAATTTAGCCGTTTTTACTATCGGTTTTTTATAGTTAGGTGATTGCTTTTGATGGCGGCTGATCATATTCAGTATTACTGGAGATGTGTTATTTTGAATAAAATTCAATGCAGTAGCAGCTTGAGTATGTTCATCTAATTGAAGAAATGACTGAGGTGAGTTAATTATATTCTTGCCAGAAATACCCGCTTGCTTCAAATGGTTATTAATCGATTTTAGATTGGAATAAGAGGTATTATTTTCAGTGAAACTGAGAGCAGTTGCTGCATTATAATGAATTTCTTTTTCTGTTTGAGCTGCTGTTACATGTGTTGTTACAGCAGAAATCGCTAAAGCAAAAATAATTTTTTTCATTGTGAATCCTTATTAAGTTAAATAATTTATCTTATAACTATAATAAGGCTTTATTTCTGTCTGAATACTGACAACAAAATGACAAAATTGCCATTTATAAAGAAATTTTTAATTTTATTTTATAGGTAAAAATACAGTGAAACGTGTTGAAAAATCATCTGATGTTACAGTGATCCTGCCTTTATGTGCTGATACAATCGATTTGACGATAGCTAATCCGATACCGCTTCCTTCATTTTTTCGTTGTCTTGATTTATCCACGCGATAAAACCTATCAAAAAGTTTAGCTAAATGTTCTTCTGGTATTTTTATACCAGGGTTGCTGATGATTAATTCAATTCCCTCTTTTACATTTGAAATATTAATACTGATAGAATCGCCTTTTGGGGTATAGCGGATAGCATTTGAGATTAAGTTAGTAATCGCTCTCCTTAACATGTCTTTATCGGCCATAATAGAGGTTGTTTCACCAATCAGCTTGAGTTTTATTTCATTCTCTTCTGCGAGATATTCAAAATAATCAAATATAAGCTCTATTTCAGTTTTAATATTAATCATTTTTTTCTCTGGAATAAGCCTATTATCATCTGCTTGAGCAAGAAAAAGCATGTCAGATATCATTCGTGATAGACGGTTATATTCTTCCAAATTAGAATATAACACCTCAACTAACTCTTCTTTACTGCGGTTTTTACTCAGAGATATTTGAGTTTCAGTCATTAAATTAGTAATTGGCGTACGCATTTCATGGGCAATATCTGCAGAGAAATTCGTTTGCCTTACAAAAACATCTTCAATCTTTACTAACATCTGATTAAATGATTTAGTTAATTGCTTTAATTCATTAGGCACAGAGTCAGGGTCTAAACGAACACTTAAATTTTCAGAGGTTACATTCTTTATTTCATCGCTAACTTCTTTAAGTGGCTTGAGGCCTTTGATAACTAAAAAATAAACAACTGCAATAGTAAATAAACACAGTAAAATCGCACTGATTATCAGGTTATATATGAGAGAGCTAAGATAATTATGATGAAAATTAAGAGAAAGAGCCGTTACTAGGCGGTATTGCTGTATATCATTGGAGCGATATACCTTAATTTTACTTTCGGCTAATCGATAACTTTCAAGATATTGATCTGCATTATCTTTAGTCGAGTCATAATTTTTTAGGCGAGAAATGAGGTCTACAGTTGCATTTGAGGAAGTCAGGACATTCCCATTTTGATCTATGAGGTAGACAACCAAATCTTGGTGTTCATTCAAAATAGTTCTGATACGTGAAAATTGTTCATCTTGTGAGTTAGTTTTTTCACTTAATAAACTGCGAATAGTGAGATTTATTTGGCTCAATGTATATTCATCTTGCTGTTTGAAATGTAACATAACTGAATTGATCATGATCGAGCTAAATAATAATAAAGCGAGGGAGAGGGTAATACTGATTAAAACAATAAGACGAATTGAAATAGAGACAGGAGATCGAAATAACTTAATCATTTTCAGGGATCTCAAGTAAATAGCCCATTCCTCTGATGGTATGAATCAATTTAGGTTCATAGCCTTGATCTATTTTAGCTCTCAGTCTTTTGACTGCAACATCAATGACATTGGTATCACTATCAAAATTCATATCCCAAACTTTTGAGGCTATTAGAGAACGAGAAAGAACTTCACCTTGGTGAAGAATAAAAAATTCCAATAAAGAAAACTCTTTACTGGTGAGTATAATTTTATCATTTTCACGGGTAACGCGCCGTTTGATCAGATCAACATGCAAATTAGCGATGGTAAATTGTGTTTTTTGGATGCTGTTATTGCCTCTGCGCAATAAAGTTCTCACTCGGGCAAGTAGCTCAGAAAAATCAAATGGTTTAACGAGATAATCGTCAGCACCTAACTCTAACCCTTTGACTCGATGTTCAACATTACCTAAAGCAGTAAGCATGAGTATTGGTGTATTTTTTCCTACACTGCGTAATTTTTTTGCAATCTCCCAGCCGTTAATATCCGGCAACATCACATCAAGAATAATTAAATCATAGTCTTCAGTTGTGGCCATATGCAGGCCTGTAATGCCATTTTCGATTGCATCAACAATAAACCCGGACTCACTTAAGCCTTTAGATAAGTATTCTCTCGTTTTATGTTCATCTTCAACAATAAGTAATTTCATCTTAGACCTAGCAGACAGGTAAACAATACTGCCATTCTAAGCACTACAGTAACGAAATGTAAAATGACAAATTTGTCATTTTCATGTCATGAATCTAACAGTTGTTCTTTTTTACTATAGCCTCAATTTTAATCACTAGAGGCATGGCTATACCATGTATTCCCCAAAAATATTAATTATAGCTTATGCCTTAATTTTGATGGGTTGTGTTTCGTTAGCCCCTGAATATCAACGTCCTAATCTTAATGTACCTCATCAATTCAGTAGCAATATTCCTGATGCAGTAAAGCAGGCTCAAATAGAATTATCGATTCCTAGTTGGGACAAATTTATTCAAGATCCACAAATGAAAAGAGCGATAGAAATTGCGCTTGAGAAAAACAGTGATTTATATCTTGCTGCGTTAGATGTAGAAGAAGCTCGTGTGCGTTTTGGGTTAGCGGAAGCTGAAAAATATCCTCGAGTTAATTCATCAATGAGTGCTGACTACAGCCAATCATTAGAGTCTGGCACATCGTTCAATAAGAAATATAGTGCGGGTATTGATATCAGCTATGAACTGGATTTTTTTGGACGTATTAAAAATTTATCTGATGCAGATAAAGCAAAATTTATCGCTTCTCAAGAGATGAACCGTGCGACACAAATTATAACAATCAAAACGGTAGCAGAAGCGTATTTAGATGTGGTGTATAACCAAAAACTATTATTAATTGCACAAGAGACGAAACAAAGCTACCTCAATAGTCAATCGATAGTAATACAAAAAGTGGCGGCAGGAAAAGCGGGGCTATCAGACTTAGAACAAGCTAAAGGACAAGTTCAGTCTATTTCTATTAATATCGAAAAAATTAAAAGTGAAATTGCAAAAAATGAAAATTTACTGAATTTTTTGACGAATGATTATGTAACAAAGATAAACTCAGAGTTAGGGCACTACGAACCGAATTATCCCTTGATTACAACACCTTCAAATATTCCCTCTGAAATATTATTAAAACGCCCAGATATTATGGCAGCGGAACAAAATATTGTTTCTGAGAATGCCAATATTGGTGTAGCGAGAGCTGCTTTTTTTCCTTCAATTTCCTTTAATACGGGTATCGCAAATAATAACGAGTCTTTAACTGGGCTATTTGATTCTTCAAATGGTATCTGGAATTTTATTCCTAAAATCACGTTACCTATTTTTACTGGAGGATCAAATAGCCGAAATTTAGAGTTGGCAAATATTAGAAAAAATAAAGCGATTGCTAATTATGAAAAAAGCATTCAGGTGGCGTTTCGTGAAGTGAAAGATGCCCTAGTGATCAAATCGAGTTTAGAAAAACAACTTATATCCCAAGAGCAATATGTCAACACGCTGCAAAACGTCTTAATACAGAAACAAGCTAGTTATCGATATGGTGGCTTGAGCTATCTCGATGTTCTTGAAGCACAGCGTAGCTTATTTACCGAACAGCAAAATTTATTGATGTTGAAAATAGAACAGCAGAAGAATGAAATAAATTTATTCTCTGCACTAGGTGGCGGATTAATAAAATCATGAGGGTAACAATGAAAAAATTAAATACGGTATTTTTTGCAATTTCAATGGCGATGTTAGCAGCAACTGGCTATGCAAGCGGCGCTGAACATAACCACTCTATTTATCCAGAAAAAGTCGCAGAACCGACAATCAATACGGAAGGAAAGCTCATTTCGATTGATAAAGAGAACAAGAAATTAACGATTAACCATAAAGAAATTGAAAGTATTGGCTGGCCACCAATGACTATGCGTTTTACTTATGAAAATGAAAATATGATCAACGGTTTACAAGAAAATGATGAATTAAAATTTTCCTTTGTACAACAAGGTAATCTTTCAATGTTGAAATCCATCGAAAAGATAAACTAAATAGGTAGAGAGATGTTATGTCATTAGTTAACCTGACCAAATTGCTATTGGTAATTATTTTATCGAGCGTTATTTCAATTTTATTTTATCGTTATTTTTTCGTTGTAGAAAATAATAGCCAATCAGTTGAAAAACAAGAACGCACCGTATTGTATTGGTATGACCCAATGTATCCCAATACTAAATTTGATCAACCAGGAAAATCCCCATTTATGGACATGGACCTTGTTCCTAAATATGCGGATGAAAACTTGGCTTCAGCGGATAGCAAAGGAATAACAATTAACCCAACACAGACACAAAATTTAGGGCTTAAAACGGTGGATGTAAAGTGGGGAAAATTAAACTATGACTTAACATTTCCAGCTGAAATTGTGTTTAATGATCACCAATTTGCGATCGTACAAGCACGAGAAAATGGTTTTGTTGAAAAAGTTTATCCATTCACAGTCGGTGAGAGGATCCAAAAAGGCGTTCCTATTGCGGAGCTAACGATCCCAGCATGGGTTGAAGCACAAAGCGAATATCTCGCACTTAAGCAAATGAATGCGAGCCAACAAGATCTTAATAGCGTCATTGAGCGTTTACGTTTAAATGGTATGCCAGAAGGTGCGCTTTCCCAGTTTATTAAAACAGGAAAAGTGCAAACACGTTTTACCGTTCAAGCCCCTATTTCTGGGGTAATTACTGCACTTAATTTGCGCTTAGGGATGAACGTATCCAAAGAAGTCGTTATTGCACAAATTCAAGGAACAGATCCATTGTGGATTAATGCATCTGTTCCTCAGTCAGTTGCTGAATTACTTAATCAACAAACACAATTTACAGTTTCTATTCCTGCCTACCCTTCGCAGTTATTTAATGTAAAAAACTGGTTGATATTACCCAGTGCAGATCAAGCAAGTCGTACAATTAATATTCGTACAGAAATTGCGGATCCTAACCATTTATTAAAACCGGGTATGACTGCATATTTAAATCTAGTTGCAGAAGGTAAGGAAAGTTTGTTGATCCCATCACAAGCCATTGTGGATTCAGGGAAAAAACAGCATGTTATTGCTGTTGGTGAGAATGGTGAATTTATTCCGAAAAGGGTGCGAGTGCTGAGTGAATCCCAAAAAATGACGGCAATATCTGAAGGCTTACAAGTGGGCGAGCATATAGTGACTCAGGGGATTTTCCTAATTGATTCTGAAGCGAATATTGCCGGGGCATTAGCCAAGATGGAAGCGCTTCCCGAACCATCGGCGTCATCTAATCATTCATCACATAAATCTCAGGAGTAGAGTATGTTGGAATGGATTATAAGACGCTCAGTTGCTAACCGGTTTTTAGTGCTAATGGGGGTCGTATTTTTAGTTATTGCGGGTATTTGGAGCATTCGCAGTACTCCTGTTGATGCATTACCTGACTTATCTGATGTACAAGTGATCATCAAAACCACTTACCCAGGGCAAGCGCCACAATTGGTCGAAAACCAAGTCACATACCCGATAACAACCACAATGTTATCTGTGCCGGGAGCAAAAACGGTGCGTGGTTTTTCTGCCTTTGGCGACTCATATGTTTATGTTATTTTTGAAGATAATACAGATTTATACTGGGCTCGTTCACGAGTTTTAGAATATTTAAACCAAGTCCAAAACCAATTACCTAAAGGTGCAGTGGCATCCATTGGACCTGATGCGACAGGTGTTGGTTGGGTTTTTGAATATGCTTTAGTGGATAAAACGGGAAAGCATAATTTAGCGGAACTGCGTTCATTACAAGATTGGTTTTTGAAATATGAATTGAAGGCGTTGCCAAATGTTTCAGAAGTTGCAACCGTTGGCGGTGTGGTTAAATCTTACCAAATCTTAGTTGACCCACTCAAACTTAGCCAATTTTCAGTGACATTACCTGAAATAAAACAGGCAGTTGAAATGGCTAACCAAGAAGCGGGTGGGTCATCGATTGAAATTGCTGAAGCTGAATATATGGTTAGAGCAAGTGGCTACCTTCAATCTATTGATGACTTTAATAAAATCTACCTAAAAACCTCGGAAAATGGCGTCCCCATTTACTTACAAGATGTGGCTCGAATACAAGAAGGGCCCGAAATGCGCCGTGGGGTTGCAGAGCTAAATGGAGAAGGCGAGGTCGTGGGTGGTATTATCTTGCTTCGTTCAGGTGAAAATGCACGTAATGTGATTCATGATGTAAAACAGAAGCTTGAAGATTTAAGTGCTAGCTTGCCGGAAGGCATCGAAATTATCACGACTTATGATAGAAGTATTCTTATTGATAACGCGATTGATAATTTAAGTTATAAGTTACTGGAAGAATTTATTGTTGTCGCATTAGTGTGTGCTGTTTTTTTATGGCATTTCCGTTCTGCTCTCGTGGCTATTATTTCCTTGCCTCTTGGATTATTTATTGCCTTTATCGTCATGCGCTACCAAGGAATAAATGCAAATATTATGTCATTAGGGGGTATTGCAATTGCGATCGGAGCCATGGTGGATGCTGCCATTGTTATGATAGAAAATGCACATAAAAAATTAGAAAAGTGGCAGCATGAAAATGAAGGTAAAGTCATTGATAATGCCCAGCGTTGGAAAGTTATTACGGACTCGGCTGTTGAGGTTGGACCCGCATTATTTATCAGCTTATTAATTATCACATTGTCTTTTATTCCTATCTTTACGTTAGAAGGGCAAGAAGGCCGTTTATTCGGTCCACTCGCATTTACAAAAACCTATGCCATGGCGGGGGCTGCAGCGTTAGCATTAATTGTTATTCCAATTCTAATGGGGTATTGGATCCGCGGTAATATTCCAAATGAAAATAAAAACCCACTGAATCGTTGGTTGATTTCACTCTACAGCCCTATTTTAACTAAGGTATTGGCATGGCCAAAAACAACTTTGTTAATTGGTTTCTTATCTTTATTTACCGTGATATGGCCATTAAAACATTTAGGTGGTGAATTTCTTCCTGCGATTAATGAAGGTGACTTACTTTATATGCCCTCAACGTTACCGGGGGTTTCTCCTGCACAAGCAGCATTTTTACTACAAAATACAGATAAGTTAATCAAAACTATTCCTGAGGTGGATACGGTATTTGGAAAAGTCGGTAAAGCTGAAACAGCTACGGATTCAGCCCTGATGGAAATGATTGAAACAACGATACGTTTGAAGCCGCAAACACAGTGGCGAGAAGGTATGACTCTCGAAAAAATTATTGATGAGCTTGATGAAACGGTGCGTTTACCTGGAGTTGCGAACTTATGGGTTCCTCCTATTCGCAATCGTATTGATATGTTATCTACGGGAGTCAAAAGCCCTATAGGTATCAAAGTATCCGGCAGAGATCTCGAAGAAATTGATGCATTAGCCCAAGAAATTGAAAAAGTCACCAAATCGGTGCCTGGAGTTGTTTCTGTTTTAGCCGAGCGATTGGTTGGTGGGCGCTATATTGATGTCAAAATTGATAGAGAAAAAGCAGCTCGTTTTGGTATGAGCATCAGTGACGTACAAGTTTATATTTCAATGGCGACTGGCGGGGAAATGGTTGGGGAAACGGTTGAAGGGATTGAGCGTTATCCAATTAGCATAAGATATCCTCAAGATTACCGAAATAGTGTATCTGCGATGAAATTGTTGCCAATTTTAACGCCGAGTAAACAGCAAATTGTGCTTAGTGATGTTGCGGATGTATTCGTGAATATGGGCGCTCCAATGTTGAAAACTGAGAATGCAAGACCGACTAGTTGGATTTATATTGATGCGCGCGATCGCGATATGGTCTCTGTTATTAAAGATATTGATGCAGCAATAAAAGATAACATCCAAATGAAGCCGGGTCTTAGCTATTCCTTTACGGGGCAATTCGAATTACTTGAAAGGGCTAATCAAAAGTTAATGTTAATGGTTCCCGCTACCATCATGATTATTTTTGTCTTGCTTTATTTAGCATTCAGACGATTTAGTGAAGCTTTGCTGATTTTATTAAGCTTACCTTTTGCTTTGGTTGGGGCTATTTGGTTCCTTTACTGGATGAACTTTAATTTATCGGTTGCGACAGGAACTGGATTTATTGCATTAGCAGGTGTAGCCGCTGAATTTGGTGTGGTAATGTTGATTTATTTACGCCATGCAATCGAAGATAAAGAAAAACAGCAAGGAATAAGCAGCTTATCAGATCAAGATTTAGACCGTGCATTATATGAAGGCGCTGTTTTACGAGTTCGTCCTAAAGCCATGACGGTTGCTGTAATTTTAGCGGGCTTATTACCCATATTACTTGGAACAGGCGTTGGTTCGGAAGTGATGAGCCGTATTGCGGCGCCGATGATTGGCGGCATGATCACCGCACCGTTATTATCCCTATTTATTATTCCTGCAGCTTATAAATTAATCTGCCAGTTACGTCATAATAAATAATGATGAATATTCACCATGACTATTTTGAAGGTAAATTAAAAATGAAAAAATTAATGTTGAGTGGAATGTTATTACTGTCATTTTCGGCATTTTCTCAAAGCCAGAGCGTGCAATTGTATAAAGATGCAAATTGCGGTTGCTGTGAATTGTGGGGAGAAGGGGTTAAAAAAGCGGGATATAACGTTGAAGTGAACGAAATTAGTTATGATGAATTAAATCAACTCAATGATGAATTGAAGGTCCCTTATAACTTACGCAGCTGCCACATAGCGAAATACAAAGGCAAAGTGATTGTTGGGCATGTTCCTGTGAGTAGCCTTGATGCGATTGATGCTTTACCGGCAGATGTGGTGGGAATTTCTGTTCCGGGCATGCCAATTGGTAGCCTAGGTATGGAGCAGCCAGATGGCCGTACTCAGCCTTATTCTGTGGTGCAGTTTAAAGCAAATGGGGAATATCGTTAATTAAGCTGTATTTCAGTAAGTTGCAGGATTTCCTGCAACTTGTGTATTTCATTAGCTTTCTAATATTAATTCGATAGCTTTGAGCTCTTCTTGCGTAAAATTACGATTTTTTAGGATCCCCATCGCATCATCAATTTGGCTGATACGGCTTGCTCCGATGAGCACTGAAGTGATCCTATCATGTCTCAGTAACCATGCTAAGGCCATTTGGTTTAGCTTCTGTCCTCTTTTTACCGCCAGCTCGTTCAGCTGTTTAACCTTTGATAAAACGTTGGATGTGAGTCTTTCTGGCGGTAAAGAAGGATTACCCGCAGCGCGTGAATCCGCAGGAATACCATTAAGATAGCGATCGGTTAAAATTCCACCTGCTAACGGAGAGTATGCGATAGAGCCGACACCTTCTTCTTCCAGTAAATCAAGTAAATCTTCTTCAGGAGTGCGTTCTAGCATG
Organism: Providencia sp. PROV255; assembly: GCF_028478065.1. Taxonomy (NCBI): domain Bacteria; kingdom Pseudomonadati; phylum Pseudomonadota; class Gammaproteobacteria; order Enterobacterales; family Morganellaceae; genus Providencia; species Providencia sp. PROV255. The sequence goes on from NZ_JAMPMI010000010.1 coordinate 43,768, forward strand.
GAATATCTAGGTTGGTGAATCAGGCAAGGGGTTCCTAATTCATTGAGAATATTAATGGCTTCTTTAGCTAAATTTGTTGGGTAATTAGAAATTCCCACATACAGAGCTTTTCCTTGGCGAACAATGAGATCTAGTGCTCCCATAGTTTCTTCTAATGGAGTATTGGGGTCAGGTCGATGATGATAAAAGATATCTACATAATCTAAACCCATGCGTTTCAAACTTTGATTTAGGCTTGCAACCAAATATTTTTTACTTCCCCAGTCGCCATAAGGGCCATCCCACATAGTGAAACCGGCTTTCGATGAAATGATCATTTCATCACGATAAGGCAGAAAATCCTGTTGCATGATCCTGCCAAATGTACTTTCGGCAGATCCTGGCGGTGGCCCATAATTATTCGCAAGATCGAAATGGGTGATCCCAAGGTCAAAAGCGTGGCGAAGCATGGCTTGGCAATTATCAAAGGGTTTGTTATCGCCAAAGTTGTGCCATAACCCTAATGAAATCAGTGGTAAGCGTAATCCGCTACGGCCACATAAACGATATTCCATTTCAGTATAGCGTTTTGATGATGCGACATAAGGCATACTTCACCTCCAAAATAGTGGGTAAAACTCAATTTATACTGTCATAAAGCTAAAAAGTAGGCTGAGGAATCAATGCTAATTCGTGCTTAGCAAGAAGGTTTATGAGTAAATTGTGATTGAGCCCGAAAAAAGAATGAAGTATTTTGAAATACGTGGGTATCTGCTGTGCGCCAGTCCCCACGTTTTGTGCATTAAGCTTGCTCTGGGCGAGTAAATATCAACTCGTTACCTTTAGATTGGCTTTCATCGAACTGATAGCCTTCTAAATTAAAATCAGCCAGTTGGTCTGTTTTCGTTAATTTATTTTGGATAATAAAACGGCTCATTAAACCTCGAGCTTTTTTTGCATAAAAACTGATAACTTTATATTTACCATTTTTTTCATCCAAGAAAATAGGCTTGATAATTTGGCCATCCAGTTTTTTTGTATTCACTGATTTGAAATATTCATCTGAGGCAAGATTGACTAATATTGGGTCTTTTTGCTCGGCTAATGCATGATTTAATTGCTTGGTGATAATGTCTCCCCAAAACTCATATAAATCTTTTCCACGGGTATTTTTTAAACGAATTCCCATTTCTAAGCGATAAGGCTGCATTAAATCTAGCGGTCTTAAAACACCATAAAGGCCTGATAATATACGTAAATGGGATTGAGCAAACTCAAAATCGTTTTGAGAAAACGTTTCTGCTTGCATACCCGTATATACATCACCTTTGAAGGCGAGGATCGCTTGGCGTGCATTTTCTGGGGTAAAGTCCGCATGCCATTCTGCAAAACGAGCGGCATTGAGCCCTGCAAGTTTGTCACTAATTTTCATTAAACTGGCGATATCCGCGGGGGTTAACTTACGACAGACATTAATTAATTTTTGAGACTCAGAGAGTAACTCAGGCTGAGTAAATTGCTGTGTTGCAAGTGGGCTTTCGTAGTCTAATGTTTTTGCAGGTGAAATTGTAATAAGCATGACTTGACCCTTAATAAAGAATGATACTACTTACTTTAGCAAAAATTCTGCCTAATTGGCTAATTGATACGATAAGCCAAACCAATATTATTCTTTATTACAATAACAGCACGATATAACTTGCTAAAAGGATTCAGTTTCTAATTGGCTAGCGAAATCGATTGCCAATCAAATAGTTGCTTTTGACTAGATTTACTTGCTTGCAGCAATATGGATGCATGATATTATCTGTAGACGGTGCGGCGATAGCCACAATTCCTTTATAATACGCAAAGTAATTCAAGTTGCAGTTTGTTAGCCTACACCACAAGAGTCGCAAGAATTGTAGGTAGCCAACACCGCTACAACTTGGAATATGACGGGTATAACAACGAGATTAAAGAAATGACCGATAAACTAACCTCATTACGTAGTCTGACAACTGTTGTTGCTGATACTGGCGACATCGAAGCAATGAAGCTTTACAAGCCACAAGACGCGACCACAAATCCATCGCTGATCTTAAATGCTGCACAAATTCCTGAGTACCGTAAATTAATTGATGAAGCGGTAGAATGGGCACGTAAGCAAAGCAATAATCGCGAGCAACAAATTGTTGATGCTTGTGACAAGCTGGCTGTTAATATCGGTCTGGAAATTCTGAAATTAGTTCCGGGTCGTATTTCTACTGAAGTTGATGCGCGCCTTTCTTATGATGAAGAAGCTTGTATTGCTAAAGCGCGTCACTTAATCAAAATGTACAACGATGCAGGCATCAGTAATGACCGTATTCTGATTAAACTGGCTTCGACTTGGCAGGGTATCCGTGCTGCAGAGAAACTGGAAAAAGAAGGCATTAACTGTAACCTGACTTTATTATTCTCTTTTGCTCAAGCACGTGCTTGTGCGGAAGCGGGTGTATACCTGATCTCTCCATTTGTGGGTCGTATTCTTGACTGGTACAAAGCGAATACAGATAAGAAAGAATTCGCGCCACATGAAGATCCAGGTGTGGTTTCTGTTACTGAAATCTACAACTACTACAAAGCTCACGGTTATAAAACTGTGGTAATGGGCGCAAGCTTCCGTAATGTGGGTGAAATCATTGAATTAGCCGGTTGTGACCGCTTAACTATCTCTCCAGGATTATTGAAAGAGCTGTCAGAATCACAAGGTGAATTAGTACGTAAACTGACAGATTCAGGTAAAACTCAAGAGCCAGGCGCTAAGTTGACGGAAGCAGAGTTCTACTGGCAGCACAATCAAGATCCAATGGCGGTTGATAAACTGTCTGATGGTATTCGTAAGTTTGCAGTAGACCAAGAGAAACTGGAAAAAATGATTGCAGATTTACTGTAATTTATTTCGTTTTTTCTTTAAAACCCAGCCGGTTGGTTGGGTTTTTTTATATCCATTTTTCATTGAGTTAGTTCTCAATTTGAAGATAAAAACACCTCGACACTGTATGCAGTCGTTCATCATGATATGATATCGCTCCTGTTTATTCTTAAGTGAACAGTTTTTGATTGAATAATTTCTTTGAGGTTTGTATGGATGAATTGCGCATAGGTCTGGTTTCTGTTTCTGATCGTGCTTCGAGCGGTATTTATGAAGACAAAGGTATTCCTGCACTAGAAGAGTGGTTAGCAAAAACGCTGACAACACCTTTTCGCATCGAAACTCGCCTGATCCCTGATGAGCAAATCATGATAGAGCAAACATTATGTGAGCTGGTGGATGAATTTGCTTGCCATTTAGTCCTAACTACCGGGGGCACAGGCCCCGCTCGTCGCGATGTTACACCTGACGCAACCCTCGCGATTGCAGACCGTGAGATGCCGGGGTTTGGCGAACAAATGCGCCAAATTAGCCTAAAGTTCGTGCCTACTGCGATATTATCACGCCAAGTTGGAGTAATACGCAATCAGGCTCTGATTTTAAATTTACCAGGGCAGCCTAAAGCAATTGCGGAAACTCTGGAAGGCTTAAAGGACAAAGAAGGGAATGTAGTCGTTTCTGGTATTTTCGCCAGTGTTCCTTATTGTATTCAATTGCTTGATGGCCCATATGTGGAAATAGACCCTACGGTTGTGAAGGCATTTAGACCTAAATCAGCAATTCGTTCTGAGTAGTATTTCAATATAATCAGGTGAGCATTGACTCACCTGATTAATAATATTTAATGCATAAAATCACATGCGTTAGTCAAACTTAACCACGTTGACCAATCGGTAATACAGTTTTGCCATATTGCTCATTTAAGATTTCCGCAACCGCTAAATAAAATGCGCTAGCACCACAGATAATTCCTTCAAAACCTGCAAATTTTAGTAATGCCGCATTTCCCGTAATATTACCAATCGCTAATAAAGCGAATAATACAGTTAAGCTACCAAAGACAAATTGCAAAACAAAATTAGCTTTGAATGTTCCCAAGAACATAAAAAAGGTAAAAATTCCCCAAATAGCGAGGAAAACACCTAAAAACTCAGGTGAAGTTGCTTCAGCTAATCCCATTGAAGGTAAAAATAATAGACCAACTAATGCAATCCAAAACATCCCGTAAGAAGTAAATGCGGTTGCACCGAATGTATTGCCTTTTTTGTATTCAATCAGGCCCGCAATAAATTGAGCAATACCACCATAAAAAATGCCCATACTTAAAATAACGGATGAAAGAGGGAAAAAACCTGCGTTATGAATGTTTAGCAGGATGGTTGTCATACCAAAGCCTAGTAAACCAAGTGGGCCTGGATTTGCAAGAGAGCTAGACTGCATATAACCTCTGGTAAAATATATAAAATTCAAATAGATAAAAAACAGAAAGTTTTGCCAAAGTGACAGCGGCGGCGCATCATACGCAGTTTTGATTGTTTAAACCATGATCACAAGACAGGTTTTTTTGCAATAAATGCAAATTTTTTTGATTCTCCCCCTTGATGAATGAATTTGTGACCCCATCTTAAAAGCATCAACTGATATCAATCCAAATTATTGCGTATTGAAAAATAATTTAGGCTCAGAGTGAAAACTCCCTTGAAAATGAAATATTGAGCCTCATATAGATTGATATCGAAATCATAGTGAAAAGAATTCCTTTGGAGGCGTTTTAGATGGGTAAAATCATTGGTATCGACTTGGGTACAACTAACTCATGCGTTGCAATTATGGATGGTACTACAGCTCGTGTTCTGGAGAACAGCGAAGGTGATAGAACGACTCCTTCCATCATTGCGTACACTCAAGATGGTGAAATTTTAGTAGGTCAGCCAGCAAAACGTCAGGCTGTGACTAACCCAGAAAATACTTTATTTGCAATCAAACGTTTGATTGGTCGTCGTTTCCAAGACGAAGAAGTTCAGCGCGACGTTTCTATCATGCCATATAAAATCATTTCGGCTGATAACGGCGATGCTTGGTTAGATGTGAAAGGCCAAAAAATGGCTCCGCCACAAGTTTCAGCTGAAGTTCTGAAAAAAATGAAGAAAACAGCTGAAGACTATTTAGGTGAGCCTGTAACAGAAGCAGTTATTACTGTACCTGCTTACTTTAACGATGCTCAGCGTCAAGCGACTAAAGATGCTGGTCGTATCGCTGGTTTAGAAGTAAAACGTATCATTAACGAACCAACAGCTGCGGCATTAGCATATGGTTTAGATAGAGAAGTGGGTAACCGTACTATTGCGGTTTATGACTTAGGTGGTGGTACATTTGACTTATCAATCATCGAAATTGATGAAGTTGATGGCGAAAAAACCTATGAAGTTTTGGCAACCAATGGTGATACTCACTTAGGTGGTGAAGACTTCGATACTCGTTTAATCAACTACTTAGTTGAAGAGTTTAAGAAAGAACAAGGTGTTGACCTACGTAACGACCCGTTAGCGATGCAACGTCTGAAAGAAGCTGCAGAAAAAGCAAAAATTGAGCTGTCTTCTGCACAACAAACAGACGTTAACCTGCCGTACATTACAGCGGATGCAACAGGTCCTAAACATATGAATATTAAAGTGACTCGTGCGAAATTAGAGTCACTGGTAGAAGATTTAGTTAAGCGTTCTATGGAGCCAGTTAAAGTTGCTCTGCAAGACGCGGGCTTAAGCGTGAGCGAAATCAACGACGTTATTTTAGTTGGTGGCCAAACACGTATGCCAATGGTTCAAAAAGTTGTTGCTGATTTCTTTGGTAAAGAACCACGTAAAGACGTGAACCCTGACGAAGCAGTTGCAATGGGTGCGGCAGTACAAGGTGGTGTTTTAGCGGGTGATGTTAAAGACGTTCTGTTACTTGACGTAACTCCTCTGTCTTTAGGTATCGAAACCATGGGTGGTGTGATGACTTCGTTAATCTCGAAGAACACCACTATCCCAACGAAACATAGCCAAGTATTCTCAACAGCGGAAGATAACCAAGCAGCGGTAACTATCCATGTTCTGCAAGGTGAGCGTAAACGTGCAAGTGACAACAAATCACTGGGTCAGTTTAACTTAGATGGTATTCAACCTGCCCCACGCGGTATGCCACAAATTGAAGTGACTTTTGATATCGATGCTGATGGTATCTTGCATGTTTCTGCGAAAGATAAAAATAGCGGACGTGAGCAAAACATCACCATTAAGGCTTCTTCAGGTCTGAATGACGAGGAAATCGAAAAAATGGTACGTGACGCAGAAGCAAACGCTGAAGCTGACCGTAAATTTGAAGAGTTAGTTCAGGTTCGTAACCAAGCTGACCAATTAGTTCACGGTACTCGTAAACAAATTGAAGAAGCCGGTGATAAATTACCAGCTGAAGATAAAGCGAATATTGAAAAAGCAACTTCTGAATTAGAAGCGGCAGCAAAAGGTGAAGATAAAGCGGATATTGAAGCGAAAATCCAAGCTTTAGTCACTGCATCTGCAAAACTTCTGGAAATCGCACAGCAACAAGCTCAAGCGCAAGCGGGTGGTGCTGCTGGCGCAGAAGCGAAGAAAGATGATGACGTTGTTGATGCTGAATTCGAAGAAGTTAACGACAAAGATAAAAAATAATGCCCTTAGCGGGCGCAGTAGCTGTAGCAAATGCTAGTTAATGGTTACTGATACCGGATACGGGCGTCGAGGGAACTCTACGCCCGTTCCGCATGTTAAGGGTAAATAGAATGGCGAAAAGAGATTTTTATGAGGTGCTAGGCCTCGAAAGAAATGCTTCAGATAAAGATATTAAGCGAGCTTATAAGCGCTTAGCGATGAAGCATCACCCCGACCGTAATCAGGGGGATAAAGAATCAGAAGGTAAATTTAAAGAAATTAAAGAAGCTTACGAAGTTCTTTCTGACGAGCAAAAACGCGCCGCTTATGACCAATATGGTCATGCAGCGTTTGAGCAAGGCGGAATGGGCGGAGGCGGCGGCTTTGGTGGTGGCGCTGACTTTAGTGATATCTTTGGTGACGTCTTCGGTGATATTTTTGGAGGTGGCCGCAGACAGCAGCGCCCAAGCCGTGGTTCTGACCTACAGTACAACATGGAACTGACTCTTGAAGAGGCTGTCCGTGGAGTGACCAAAGAAATCCGTATTCCGACCTTAGAAACCTGTGACGTTTGTCATGGTAATGGTGCGAAACCGGGAACCAGTGCGGATACGTGCTCAACCTGTCACGGTATGGGCCAAGTCCATATGCGCCAAGGCTTTTTCTCTGTACAGCAGCCTTGTCCAACTTGCCATGGTCGCGGTAAAGTTATCAAAGATCCATGCAACAAATGTCATGGTCATGGCCGTGTTGAAAGATATAAAACACTGTCAGTTAAAATTCCAGCTGGCGTAGATACGGGTGACCGTGTTCGTTTGTCAGGGGAAGGTGAAGCCGGAGAAAACGGAGCACCAGCAGGAGACTTATTTGTTCAGGTTCATGTATTGCCTCATAATATTTTTGAGCGTGATGGTAATAACCTGCACTGTGAGGTGCCGATTAACTTTGCTGATGCAGCACTGGGTGGCGAAATTGAAGTGCCAACCCTTGATGGGCGTGTAAAACTGAAAATCCCAGCAGAAACTCAAACCGGTAAAATTTTCCGTATGAAAGGAAAAGGTGTGAAATCGGTACGTGGTGGCCTGCAAGGTGATTTAATGTGCCACATCGTTGTTGAAACCCCTGTTAAACTCAATGAGAAACAAAAAGAGTTACTCAAAGAATTTGGTGAATCATTAGGTGGAAAGAGCGGTGAGAAGAACAGCCCGCGCTCTAAAAGCTTTTTAGATGGTGTGAAGAAATTCTTTGATGATTTAACTAATAAATAATTAGTTAATAGTTGGTAAAGTTAGAATGGCTGACTGAGCATATTGCCAAGTCAGCCATTTTTTTTATCTTATTTTACAACTTCACCGCTAGCAACCACAGTTTCTCGGACTTTATTGGCAAAATCTTGAGCTTCTTTGATGATTGAATTTTCATCCGCAGTCAGTATTTTACGGTCTTTCATCAATACGTTGCCATCAACTATGGTATGACGAACATTGGCTCCATTAGCCCCATATACCAGCGCAGCATATGGGCTATACATAGGAACCATATTAGGTGATTTAGTATCAATAACAATAATATCAGCTAATTTCCCTGGTTCGAGAGAGCCCAGTTTATCTTCCATGTGTAATACACGAGCAGAGCCCATTGTTGCCATATCAACAACAGTGATTGGTGGCATCGCTGCTCTATCTTTATTTGCTAGTTTGTGAATCTTACCCACTAAATTCAATTCATTTAACGTCGTCAACGTATTACTCGACATTGGTCCATCAGTTCCCAAGCCAACACGGATCCCTTTTTCAAGCATGGTTGTCACAGGGGCAACACCCTTAGCGGACTTAGTATTCGCACTGATATTATGTGCAACACCGACATCATATTGTTTGAGCAAATCTATATCTTTTTCATCAACCATAATGGCATGGGCAGCTATTACTTTATTGTTCAGTGCACCTATGTCTGCCATATATTGTACCGGGCTTTTGCCACCAGTGCGTTTGGCGATTTCTTCTTGCTCACGATCTGTTTCCGCTAGATGGATCATCACGGGAACATCAAGTTCTTGAGATAATTTTGCTATTTTTTGTAAATGCTCTGTTGTGTTGGTATAAGGGGCATGGGGAGCAAAAGCAGGAGTGATACGTGGGTGATCTTTGTATTGATTAATAAAGTTTACGGCATAATTGATGCCTTCATCTGCATTTTTTGCATCAGCGACAGGAAATTGAATAACAGATTCACCAAGGACAGCTCTTAAGCCAATTTTATCAACGGTTTTAGCCACTTCATCTTCAAAATAATACATATCAACGTATGTTGTGACACCCCCTTTAATCATTTCAACATTAGCAAGGTTTGCCCCAACTCGTACCATTTCACGGGAGACCATTTTATTTTCTAATGGGAAAATATAACGGTGTAAACGGTCTGGTACATCATCGGCTAAAGAACGAAATACGGTCATAGATGCATGTGTATGCGTGTTAATTAGACCTGGCATGACAATATCACCATCAACATTCAGTACATTAGGTGCTTGATAATGTTGAGTAAGCTCAGGGCCACCAACGGCAATAATTTTATTGCCTTTGATGACAACCGTACCATGGTCAATAACCTGTTTTTGAGCATCCATAGTTAAGATGGTGCCATCTACAATTATGATGTCAGCGGGTGTAGCAGCAAAGCTAGAAAAAGAAGCACTAATAATGGAAATAGCCAGTAAAGATTTTAAAAGCGACATTTTGGCCTCATATCTGGTGAGAAAATATAAAAACTATAGGTAAATAAAAAAAATAATACTATTTTTAATAAAACAAAATTGATTGCTTGGTAACCGAACATTTAAATAATAATAATTTTATTAATGACTTAATTTTGCTAATAAAACACCAAAAACAATAACAACACAGGCAACGACTCGCATGACGTTGAATTTCTCTTTAAGAAAAGCAATAGATAGGAACATAGCGAATAGTACACTAGTTTCTCTAATTGCAGCGACCATGACAATGGGTGCTTGGCTCATCGCCCATATGGCAATACCATAGCTAATCAGTTGCATTAACCCACCTAGTAACCCAGAGCGCCAGTATTGTTGAATTCCAACAATTAGGGTACCACGATATTTGATAAAGCCAGATACAGCTAACACAATCCCATTCAATAGAAATAACCAAAGTGTATACACTACAGGGTCTTCACTTGCTCTAGCACCATAGCCATCAGATAAGGTATAACAGGCAGTAAAAAAGGCAGTTGATATGGCAAAAGCCAGTGCTTTTCCTTTGATATTTAAGGTGAATTTTTTTCCTGCAAAGGCAATGAGCACTACGCCACTAATGATAAATAAAACACCAATAAGGCCCATTAATGGAATTAGCTCACTAAATAGCAAAGCGCCGAGTAGTGCAGTCATTAATGGCGCAGACCCACGTGATATGGGGTATATCTGGCTTAAATCACCATGTGTATAAGCCTGGCTTAAAAAATAGGTATAGCCAATATGAAATAATACCGATAAAGCTAACCAATGGATAGCTTCTGGTGATGGTAGGCCTAACCAGGATATTGCTGGTAGCGTTAAGATGCCAGAAAAAACAGAAATCATGACTAGACCGAAAAAGCGGTCATTGCCAAATTTAACAATGGCGTTCCAGCTTGCATGGCAAAAAGCAGCAAAAAGCACGGCAAATAGTACGTGAGTTGTCATTAGTAAATTGTAATCTTGAGTTTTTTATTGGCAATCTAATCGCATTTTATTTGCGAAGCGCTTTGCAAATATCTTGCAAGCAGTTTCCCACATTTAAAATCTTCACGAAAGGTATCGAGAAAAGAAGATATATAATTATTCTGTGGTGGTTGAAAAATGTAGGTTGGATACTGTAATAAGAAATTGAAATTATAAAGTCCATTTTTAACAAAATTTGTTATTTGTTTTTATAAAAGTTGTCTATAGTAAAATTAACGTTTCTTTATCATTCTCTGTGATGCTTAACTTAAATTACTCGATAATTCCGATTTATTTCTGATGAATAAACGACTTTTTGCGAATTGATGATTAGCATAGTATTAACATTCAAAAATATATTGGGGTTAACTATATGACAGCAATTATTCGTAAATTTCTAAGGTTAGAAGCAGCAGGGGGCTTACTCCTGATTATTGCTGCCATAGTCGCTTTAATGATGGCTAATTCGCCATTACAAGGGGCTTATCAGCAATTTTTAGATATTCCTGTATCAATTAAAATATCAGAGTTTGGTTTAGATAAACCTCTGATATTATGGATTAATGACTTCTTAATGGCGATTTTCTTTTTGGTGGTCGGCCTTGAAGTAAAACGTGAATTATTAGAGGGATCTCTTGCCGGGCGTGATAAAGCGATATTTCCAGCAATTGCAGCATTAGGGGGAATGATTGCCCCTGCACTAATTTACCTGTTATTTAATGGGGGAGATGCAGTTACTCAGCAAGGTTGGGCGATACCTGCAGCGACAGATATTGCGTTTGCTTTGGGGGTGATGGCTTTATTAGGTAAGCGGGTTCCAACAGAACTTAAGGTATTCTTATTAGCATTGGCTATTATTGATGACCTTGGTGTTATCGTAATTATTGCTTTTTTCTACACAAGTTCTGTTTCTTTGGTTGCATTGGGGCTTTCAGCATTGTGCATCGCCATTCTCTGTATGATGAATTGGCGTAGAGTAGAGAATACAGCGGCTTACTTAGTTATTGGGTTAATATTATGGGTGTGTATTTTGAAATCTGGGGTTCATGCCACACTAGCAGGGGTCATTGTTGGCTTCTTGATTCCTTTACATGGTACTAACCAGACCAAGCCTTCAGAAGAATTGGAACACGTCTTACACCCATGGGTTGTTTACTTAATTCTACCTATTTTTGCGTTTGCTAATTCGGGTGTACAGCTTCAAGGTGTAACATTAGAAGGTTTATTAAGCCCACTGCCATTAGGTGTCGCTGCAGGGCTAATTTTTGGTAAGCCTATCGGAATTTTTCTATTTAGTTGGGTTTCGGTAAAACTTGGGTTTGCAAAGTTGCCTGAGTCGATTAACTTAAAACAGGTTTTTGCCGTTTCTGTATTGTGTGGGATCGGTTTTACTATGTCTATTTTTATAACCGGCCTCGCATTTGATGGGCTTGATGAGGTGTATAGTACCTATTCACGTCTAGGTATTTTGCTTGGTTCTACGTTAGCTGCATTTTTAGGTTACTTTATGTTAAGAGTCGTGTTACCGAAACAAAAAGACTAACTTAGTACCAGCTCAATATTTAATTTTGCAAATTATTAGTAAGAATTTCCGAACTAATAATCTATGATATACCGTAGTGTGTTTATAAATACACTACGGTATTCATTTTAAAGGCTCTGAGAAATATGAGCTGCGGGTAAATGTGTATGGTCAATAGTGGTTTTTCTAGCTAGTGACGGTACAAAAGGAATCGATATGCGGGTTTCACATCTTAATTTTAACCATCTTTACTACTTCTGGCATGTATGTAAAGAAGGCTCTGTCGTCGGAGCAGCAGAAGCGCTTTACCTGACTCCTCAGACAATTACAGGGCAAATAAAAGCATTGGAAGAACGATTAGGTGGAAAATTATTCAAAAGGCAGGGGCGAGGTTTGGTGCCATCTGAGCTTGGGCAATTAATTTTTCGCTATGCAGATAAAATGTTCATGCTTAGCCAAGAAATGCTAGATATCGTTAATTACAGCCGCGAATCTAATTTACTGTTTGACGTCGGGGTTGCGGATACCCTATCAAAACAGTTAGTTAGTAAAATATTAGAAACTACAGTTGTAGAGCATGAACAAATTCATTTGCGTTGTTTTGAATCAACACATGAATTGCTATTAGAACAGCTCAGCCAACATAAATTGGACATGATTTTGTCTGACTGCCCAGTTGACTCATCGCAGCAAGAAGGCTTATTTTCGGTGAAATTGGGCGAGTGTAATATGAGTTTCTTTTGTCGTCAGCCAATCCCTAAAAAGCCATTCCCTGAATGTTTAGAGGAACGTCGTTTATTAATTCCTGGGCGGCGATATTTGTTAGGTAGGCATATCTTAGCTTGGATACGAAATAAAAATCTGCAAGTTGAAGTGTTAGGTGAGTTTGATGATGCGGCGCTTATGAAAGCATTTGGTATGCATTATAACGCGATTTTTGTAGCTCCATCGCAGTATACACCTGATCTTCTAGGTGGCGAAGACATTGTAGAGTTAGGCCGTTTAGAGAGCGTAAAAGAAGAATATTACGTTATTTTTGCAGAGAGAATGATACAGCACCCAGCAGTACAGCGAGTGTGTAATAAAGATTTTTCAGATTTATTTTCAGTTCCGCTTGATAGCTTAGATAAAAAATAACGACAAATAAAAAACCGGCATAAGCCGGTTTTTTAAGCTAATCAAGAAGCAAAATTACATTGCTTTGATTTGAGCAACTAAGTTAGCTTTATGACGTGCTGCTTTATTTTTGTGGATCAGGCCTTTAGTAGCATGGCGATCAACAATAGGTTGCATGTCATTGAATGCTTTCTGAGCAGCTTCTTTATCGCCTGCAGCGATAGCAAGGTAAACTTTCTTGATAAAAGTACGTACCATAGAGCGACGGCTAGCGTTATGCTGGCGACGTTTCTCTGACTGAACGGCACGTTTCTTAGCTGATTTGATATTAGCCAAGGTCCAACTCCCAAATGTATTCTATTGAGGACAATTCAAAGGTCGAGGAATATGCCCTTTCGCCCTTCATTTGTCAATGGATTTGTGCAAATAAACATCGTGTACTTCGATGCTCATGCGCTGTGAATGGTGCAAGATTCTATCAGCAAATATAAGAAGAATACAGATCTTAGCGTGAAAAAATGCGTAATTGATGGCAGAAATTTAAAAAGAATTAAGGCGAAAAATATTTTTTAGTTTATCAATCAGTGGGTAGTATGAAAACCAAGCATGTTATGGTTGTTTTTTGTTCTTTTTGACCACGAGGTTATAACCATTGAAGTATAAAACATAAAAATATAATATTTTTAGAGACCTTGGAACAAATTTGTTGTATTGATAATCCATTGGTTACCCCAAAGTTTTTGATGTTCGAATCTAATTGCTCTGTTTGAGGAGCGTAATAACCCACTAATTGCATAAAAATAGTGGTTAATAAATCGTGTAGAGATCAAAAAAATAGGGTTTAATGAAACCTTTTGCGAACTAAGGTTAACCTTATGCGTCGTACAAGGTATAATCCTGCAATTTCCTCGGTATTGAGCCTGTTATGGAGCTAATTCGCGGTATACAGAATATCCGGGCGTGCCATCATGGTTGCGTGCTGACTATCGGTAATTTTGATGGTGTCCATCGTGGGCATCAGGTTTTGCTTCAAAATTTGAAACTTAAGGGAGCGCAGTTAGGGTTACCAACTGTCGTGATGATATTTGAGCCACAGCCCCTTGAATTTTTTATTGGTGACAAAGCGCCTGCGCGTTTGACACGCTTGCGAGACAAAGTTAAATATCTTGCAGACAGTGGTATTGATTACCTCTTATGTGTTGAATTTAACCAGCACTTTGCATCATTAACACCCGCTGAGTTTGTTGCTGACTTACTTGTCAGTAAGCTTGGGGTAAAGTATCTCGCTATAGGTGATGATTTCCGCTTTGGGAAAAATCGCATGGGGGATTTTACTTTTTTACAACAGGCGGGTGATGAATTCGGTTTTGAAGTTGCAGATACAGAAAGCTTCTGTGATTCAGGGCTTCGTATTAGCAGTACGGCGATACGAAAAGCGATTCAAGAAAACAATCTTGAATTAGCTGAAAGCCTATTAGGGCATTCTTATCGTATTAGCGGGCGAGTGGTTCATGGTAATCAACTTGGCAGAACAATAGGTTTTCCAACAGCAAACCTACCGTTAAAACGTTTAGTCACACCAGTTACTGGTGTGTATGCTGTAGAAGTTTACGGTTTAGGTGATAAGCCTCTACCTGGTGTGGCAAATATTGGCACACGTCCGACTGTATCTGGAAAAGGAACACAGTTAGAAGTTCATCTGATTGATGCAAATATGGATTTATATGGGCGTCATATCGATGTAGTGTTACGTAAGAAATTACGTGATGAGCAGCGGTTTGCTTCGTTGGAAGCGCTTAAGGAGCAAATTGCTAATGATGTAATTGCAGCGAGAGAGTATCTTACTGCAATAGGAATCAGATAATTTAGCGGAAAATTGGAACTGAGAATCGATGAGTGACTATAAAAATACCCTGAATCTACCAGAAACAGGGTTCCCAATGCGTGGCGATCTCGCTAAACGCGAACCACAGATGTTAGAGCGCTGGTACAAAGAAGGTTTGTATCAGGCAATCCGTAAAGCAAAATCGGGCAAGAAAACCTTTATTCTGCACGATGGTCCTCCGTATGCTAACGGCAGTATTCATATTGGTCACTCAGTTAACAAAATTCTCAAAGATATTATTATTAAGTCCAAAGGGTTGGCGGGTTATGATTCCCCATACATCCCAGGTTGGGACTGCCATGGATTACCGATTGAACATAAAGTTGAACAAATCGTCGGTAAGCCAGGGGAAAAAGTTTCTGCCGCTGAATTTCGTGCACAATGCCGTCAATACGCTAAAGAGCAAATTGAAGGTCAAAAAGCTGATTTCATGCGTCTTGGTGTTTTAGGTGAGTGGGATAAACCTTATCTAACAATGGATTTTAAAACCGAGGCTCACATTATTCGAGCATTGGCGAAAACTATTGCAAACGGCCATTTAGTGAAAGGGGCAAAACCTGTTCACTGGTGTACAGCTTGCGGTTCTTCATTAGCGGAAGCTGAAGTCGAATATTATGATAAAACCTCGCCATCTATCTATGTTCGATTCCCTGCGGTAGATGGCAAAACCGTGTGCGAAAAATTTGGTGTGGCAAGTGACAAAACTCCGTCGCTGGTTATTTGGACAACGACACCTTGGACATTGCCAGCAAACCGTGCAATTTCATTAAATCCTGAATTCAAATATAACTTGGTCGATGCAAATGGTGAGTTAGTCATTTTAGCTGCTGACCTTGTTGAAGACGTGATGAAAACTGCGGGTATCACCGCATGGGAAGTTCTTGGTGAATGCGAAGGTTCAGCATTAGAATTGTTGCGCTTCCAGCACCCATTTATGGGCTTTGATGTTCCTGCTATTTTGGGCGATCACGTGACATTAGACGCAGGTACGGGGGCTGTTCATACCGCACCAGGCCACGGCCCTGAAGACTATGTTGTCGGGCAGAAATATGGCTTAGAAACGGCTAATCCTGTGGGCCCAGATGGCTGCTTCTTACCAAATACTTACCCAACATTAGATGGTGTATTTATTTTTAAAGCTAATGACCTTATCGTTGAATTATTGAACGAAAAAGGTGCGTTACTGTACAAACAAGCGATTCAACACAGCTACCCATGTTGCTGGCGCCATAAGACTCCAGTTATCTTCCGTGCTACGCCACAGTGGTTTATCGGCATGGATAAAAACGGCTTACGTGAACAATCTCTGAAAGAAATTGATATTGTTCAATGGATCCCGGGTTGGGGACGTGCACGAATTGAGTCTATGGTTGAAAACCGCCCTGACTGGTGTATTTCTCGTCAGCGTACTTGGGGTACCCCAATGTCGTTGTTTGTTCATAAAGACACTGAAGAGCTACATCCTCGCACGTTAGAATTAATGGAAGAAGTGGCTAAGCGTGTTGAAGTGGATGGCATCCAAGCATGGTGGGATCTTGACCCTGCCGAGCTTCTGGGTGATGAAGCTGAAATATATCGTAAAGTACCTGATACCTTAGACGTGTGGTTTGATTCAGGCTCAACGCATTTTGCGGTTGTTGATGCACGTCCTGAATTCCATGGTAATTCAGCGGATATGTACCTTGAAGGGTCGGATCAACACCGTGGCTGGTTTATGTCATCATTGATGTTATCAACAGCAATGAAAGGGAAAGCACCTTATCGCCAAGTGTTGACACATGGTTTTACTGTTGATGGCCAAGGCCGCAAAATGTCTAAATCTTTAGGCAACACAGTAAGCCCACAAGATGTAATGAATAAACTGGGTGCAGATATCTTACGTTTATGGGTTGCATCAACGGATTATACTGGCGAAATCGCGGTTTCAGATGAAATTTTAAAACGTGCTGCTGATTCATATCGCCGTATTCGTAATACTGCACGTTTCTTACTGGCTAACCTGAGTGGTTTCAATCCTGAAACCGATATGGTGAAACCAGAAGATATGGTGGTTTTAGACCGTTGGGCGGTGAGCCGTGCGTTAGAAGCTCAGCAAGAAATAGCCAAAGCTTATGATGAATACGACTTCTTGTCTGTTATCCAGAGATTAATGCATTTCTGCTCCATTGAAATGGGGTCATTCTATCTGGATATCATCAAAGACCGTCAGTATACGGCGAAAAGTGATAGTTTAGCGCGTCGTAGCTGCCAAACTGCGTTATTCCATATTGTTGAAGCGTTAGTGCGTTGGATGGCTCCAGTTCTGTCCTTCACTTCCGATGAAATTTGGAATGAGTTACCAGGAAAACGCGCTCAATTCGTTCTTACCGAAGAGTGGTATGACGGTTTGTTTGGTTTAGATGAATCAAATGAAATGAACAACAGCTTCTGGACTGAGCTATTGGCTGTTCGTGGTGAAGTGAATAAGGTCTTAGAACAAGCGCGTACTGATAAGCTTATCGGGGGCTCATTAGAAGCTGCGGTGACATTGTATGCGGATAAAGCTCTGGCCGAAAAACTGCAAAGCTTGGGTGATGAATTACGCTTTGTTTTACTGACATCACAAGCCCATGTCGCTGATATCGCAACAGCTCCAGCAGATGCACAAGAAAGTGAATTGAAAGGCCTGAAAATTGCTTTCAGTAAAGCAGCGGGTGAAAAATGCCCACGTTGCTGGCATTATGCAAGTGATATCGGTTCTTCAAGCGAGCAACCAGAAATCTGTGGTCGCTGTGTCACTAACGTAGCCGGTAACGGCGAAACACGTAAGTTTGCTTAATGAAGACGCCAGTTTGTTCTACCGGTTTGCGTTGGTTATGGTTAACCATTGTGATTATCGTTGCGGATTTAGGCATTAAGCAATTAGTGCTTAGTGACCTAAATTTGTACGAACCGCATCCGATCATGCCATTTTTTAACATAATGTATGCGCAAAATTTTGGCGCGGCATTTAGTTTCTTGGCTGATGAAGGCGGATGGCAACGTTGGTTCTTTGCAGGTATTGCAATTGGGATCTCCGTTATCTTAATGGTTATGATGTATCGCCAAAGTGCACAAAAACGCCTATCTAACATTGCATATGCATTGATTATTGGTGGTGCTATCGGTAATTTAAGCGACCGTTTAGTCCATGGCTTCGTTATCGATTACCTTGATTTTTACGTCGGTAATTGGCATTGGCCGACATTTAACCTAGCGGATATGGCGATATGTATTGGTGCAGCTCTTGTGATTTTAGAAGGTTTCCTACCAGATAAATCAAAGCAAGAAAAAGCCAAATAAAATGGTAGTGCACTAGGTTAGAATGTAATAACTCACAGCCCAGATTTTCTGGGCTGAATTTTATGATAAATAGGTTTGGTTTATGTCTACTCAAATACAGGCGCAGAGCTCTGTTTTACTGCATTTCACACTGAAATTGGAAGATGGCTCTACGGCTGATTCCTCGCATGCACAAGGAAAGCCTGCGTTGTTTGTTTTAGGGAATGACTCCTTATCGCCAGAACTTGAAGCTCAATTGATTGGCCTTAATGAAGGTGAAAAGAAAAGTTTTTCGCTGCCCGGAGACACTGTTTTTGGGAAACATAATCCTGATTTAGTTCAATATTTTTCATTGCGTGACTTTATAGAAACAGGCATTCCTGAAATTGGTACGATAATGCTATTTACCGCGATGAATGGCAGTGAAATGCCAGGTGTAGTAAAATCAATTGAAGGTGAGTCGATTACTATTGATTTTAACCACCCTCTCGCTGAGCAGCAGATTAGTTTTGATATCGAAGTGCTTGAAGTAGACCCGCAATTGGAGAATCACAATGCAAATATTAATGGCTAACCCTCGTGGGTTTTGTGCTGGCGTAGACCGCGCAATTAGCATCGTAGAAAGGGCATTAGAAATATATGGTGCTCCGATTTACGTTCGTCACGAAGTGGTTCATAACCGTTATGTTGTTGATGATTTACGTCAACGTGGTGCTATCTTTATTGAAGAAATCTCAGAAGTACCGGATGGGTCAATCTTGATTTTTTCTGCGCATGGCGTTTCTCAAGCCATTCGCCAAGAAGCGCGTTCTCGCGATCTAACGATGTTATTTGACGCCACTTGTCCTTTGGTGACGAAAGTCCATATGGAAGTTGCACGAGCGAGTCGTAAAGGCAAAGAAGCTATTTTAATTGGGCATGCCGGGCATCCAGAAGTCGAAGGCACGATGGGCCAATATAGTAACCCTGAAGGTGGGATGTATCTTGTTGAGAGCCCAGAAGATGTTTGGAAATTAAAAGTGAAAGATGAAAATAATCTCTCTTTCATGACACAAACAACACTTTCTGTTGATGATACCTCTGATGTTATTGATGCACTGACTTCTCGCTTTCCAAGCATTGTAGGACCTCGTAAAGACGATATTTGCTATGCAACGACTAACCGCCAAGAGGCAGCGAGAGAACTAGCAGAACGCGCTGATATTGTTTTAGTCGTCGGTTCTAAAAACTCATCAAACTCAAATCGTCTAGCGGAATTAGCTTCGCGCATGCAAAAACCTGCATTTTTAATTGATGGTGCAGAAGATATTAAAACGGAATGGTTAGCAGATAAAAACATTATTGGCTTAACTGCGGGGGCATCTGCTCCTGATATTCTAGTTAGGCAAGTTATTGATAGACTTAAAGAATTAGGGGCTGATTCTGTTGTTGAATTGCAAGGGCGTGAAGAAAATATCGTCTTTGAGGTTCCTAAAGAATTAAGAGTTGAGGTTAAAGAGATTAATTAATCATTTGATTTCAATTACAGGAACAGCCGCTTTACCATTCCTATCTTTGCGGCTGTTTTAACCTTTTTATTCAAGTTGTTCCCTTCGCGTTTTCTCTCAATTAAAACTTTTACTGATAATCTCTATGCTTTCTACGCTTTTGTTAATAACTCTGCATTTTTGCTAGCAGAATACAGTCAGGATAGTTAATCTGTATCACAATCATTTCTAAACTGTGGGTAAAAATAGCCTTTTTATCCTAAACAACAGTTCAAATTTATATATTTGCATTAATTAAAAAAGGATAAACCATGGCAAATTCAGTGGTACGTGTCGCAATAGTTGGTGCAGGTGGACGTATGGGACGCCAGCTAATCCAAGCCGCACAACAACAAGATGGAATTCAATTGGGGGCAGCGATTGAGCGTGAAGGATCATCACTTATCGGAACCGATGCAGGTGAACTCGCAGGTATCGGTAAGTTAGGTATTTCCATTGTTGATTCACTTGACCAGGTTGTTAATGATTTTGATGTGGTTATTGATTTTACGCGTCCAGAAGGCACATTGCATTACTTAGCATTTTGTAAAGCCAACCAAAAAGCCATGGTCATTGGTACGACAGGGTTTGATGAGCAAGGGAAGCAAGCCATTGCCGAAGCTGCGAAATCTATTCCTATTGTCTTTGCAGCAAATTTCAGTGTTGGCGTCAATGTCGTACTGAAATTACTGGAAAAAGCAGCAAAAGTAATGGGAAATTACACGGATATTGAAATTGTTGAAGCTCATCACCGCCATAAAGTGGATGCGCCATCAGGTACTGCTTTAGCCATGGGGGAATCTATTGCTAGCGCGCTGGGTAAAAATTTAAAAGAGTGTGCCGTATACACCCGTGAAGGCTACACAGGAGAGCGAGAACCTGGAACCATTGGTTTTGCAACTATCCGAGCTGGGGATATTGTGGGTGAACATACCGCCATGTTTGCAGATATCGGGGAACGAGTTGAAATTACTCACAAAGCCTCTAGCCGCATGACCTTTGCAAATGGTGCAATTAAGGCATCAGGTTGGGTTTGTGCTAGAAATAGTGGGTTATATAATATGAAAGATGTGTTAAATCTTGATGATTTATAGTATTTATTATTTATTTTTTTGTTTATATATCAGTTAATTGTGATTAATAAGTATTTATTTTATGTTGATTTGAATTATTTGCATTCAAATCAACATAACCTTATCTTTTCATTGTTTTTATCTTCGGTTTTGCTCGTTAATTATCCTTCCCTCCTTCTTTTAGCTGAGTTATTATCAATAAACTAGTTATCTTACTTTGCAACCGTTTACTAATTCATTTTTACTATGATTTATACTACTCATCCAACTAAAAGTGAGGTAGTTGAGTAAAAAAGTAAGATAAAAGTGAAAAAAATGCATTTTTTTCTAGACAAGACCCTATCTCATCATTAGAATGCGCGCAATTTGCCAAAAATTTGCTTAAAAACTCATTTTGGCATTGATTTAGATCGCAAAATCTGAATTAATATGCAAAAAACGTGATTTATTATTCTCCGGAGGGTGTTTTGATTAAGTCAGCTATATTGGTTCTGGAAGACGGAACCCAATTCCACGGGCGTGCTATCGGTGCAGAAGGCGCTGCTGTTGGAGAAGTCGTTTTCAACACGTCGATGACCGGATATCAAGAAATAATTACAGACCCTTCCTATTCCCGCCAAATTGTTACTCTCACTTATCCCCATATTGGTAATGTCGGCACTAATGCTGATGACGAAGAATCTCCAAATGTTCATGCTCAAGGCTTAATCATTCGTGACTTACCATTGGTATACAGTAACTTCCGCGGGCAAGAAGGGTTATCTGAATATCTAAAACGCCATAATGTGGTGGCGATTGCAGATATCGATACACGTAAATTGACACGTTTACTGAGAGAAAAAGGCGCTCAAAACGGTTGTATCATTGCGGGTGATAACCCAGATGTTGCACTGGCATTGGAAAAAGCGCGTAGTTTTTCAGGTTTGAATGGGTTGGATTTAGCAAAAGAAGTCTGCACTAAAGAGATTTATAACTGGTCCCAAGGTTCATGGACGCTGGAAAATGGCCAGCAAGGCGCAAAAACTGCGGATGAACTCCCTTTACATGTTGTCGCTTATGACTTCGGTGCGAAGCGCAATATTTTACGTATGTTAGTTGACCGTGGCTGCCGTTTAACGGTGGTACCAGCAACAACACCCGCAGAAACTGTATTAGCGATGAACCCCGATGGTATTTTCTTATCGAATGGCCCTGGTGACCCAGCCCCATGCGATTACGCCATCAAGGCCATTGAAACATTTTTAACCACAGAAATTCCAGTATTTGGTATCTGTTTAGGGCACCAGTTACTTGCCCTGGCGAGTGGCGCTAATACCATGAAAATGAAGTTTGGCCATCATGGTGCTAACCATCCAGTTAAAGATTTAGATAAAGATGTGGTGATGATCACGGCGCAAAACCATGGTTTTGCTGTTGATGAATCGACACTTCCCGACACACTGCGAGTGACTCACAAGTCGCTGTTTGATGGAACATTGCAAGGTATTCACCGTACGGATAAACCAGCATTCAGTTTTCAAGGCCACCCAGAAGCAAGTTCAGGGCCACATGATGCGGCAAATTTATTCGACCATTTCATTGAATTAATTAATGAATACCGTCAGAACACACCTCGTCAAAACGCACAATAATCGGGAGCAAAAGAAATGGCAAAACGTACTGATATAAAAAGCATTCTGATTTTAGGTGCCGGCCCGATTGTGATTGGCCAAGCATGTGAATTTGACTACTCAGGTGCTCAAGCATGTAAAGCACTGCGTGAAGAAGGCTACCGCGTAATCTTAGTTAACTCGAACCCTGCGACAATAATGACTGACCCAGAAATGGCAGATGCAACTTACATCGAGCCGATTCACTGGGAAGTTGTGCGTAAAATCATCGAAAAAGAGCGCCCAGATGCAGTATTACCAACCATGGGTGGCCAAACCGCACTGAACTGTGCGCTTGAATTAGAGCGTAAAGGCGTTTTAGCTGAGTTCGGTGTCACTATGATTGGGGCAACGGCAGATGCAATAGATAAAGCAGAAGATCGCCAACGTTTTGATAAAGCAATGAAAAAAATCGGCTTGGGTACAGCACGCTCAGGTATTGCACATAATATGGAAGAGGCATATGCCGTTGCAGATGCGGTCGGCTTTCCCTGTATTATTCGCCCATCATTTACGATGGGAGGCACCGGTGGCGGTATTGCCTATAACCGTGAAGAGTTTGAAGAAATCTGTACTCGCGGTTTAGATTTGTCCCCTACTAACGAATTATTGATTGATGAATCGTTAATTGGCTGGAAAGAATACGAAATGGAAGTTGTCCGCGATAAAAAAGACAACTGTATTATCGTTTGTTCCATTGAAAACTTCGATGCCATGGGGATCCACACGGGGGATTCTATCACCGTAGCTCCGGCTCAGACATTGACCGATAAAGAATACCAAATCATGCGTGATGCATCGATGGCAGTATTGCGTGAAATCGGCGTTGAAACGGGCGGCTCTAACGTTCAATTTGCGGTAAACCCTAAAGATGGGCGCTTAATTGTTATTGAAATGAACCCACGGGTTTCGCGTTCATCAGCGCTTGCTTCTAAAGCGACGGGCTTTCCAATTGCAAAAATTGCGGCAAAATTAGCAGTGGGTTATACCCTTGATGAGTTAATGAATGACATCACTGGTGGCCGTACTCCGGCATCATTTGAGCCTTCCATTGACTATGTTGTGACAAAAATTCCACGTTTTAACTTTGAAAAATTTGCGGGCACGAATGACCGACTAACAACGCAAATGAAATCTGTCGGCGAAGTAATGGCTATTGGTCGCACATTCCAAGAATCAATGCAAAAAGCATTACGTGGTTTAGAAGTAGGCGCAACAGGCTTCGACCCGAAAGTGGCCCAAGAAGACCCTGAAGCACTAACTCGCATCCGTCGTGAGTTAAAAGATGCAGGTGGAGAACGTATCTGGTTTATCGCGGATGCGTTCCGTGCCGGTCTTTCTGTTGATGGTGTTTTCAATTTAACCAATATTGACCGCTGGTTCTTAGTGCAAATCGAAGAATTGGTGCGTTTAGAAGAAGAAGTGGCTGAATTAGGCATCAATGGCCTAACTAAGGACTTCTTACGTGTACTTAAGCGTAAAGGATTTGCAGATGCACGTCTGGCAAGTTTAGTCGGTGTTTCTGAAGCAGAACTACGCAAACTACGTCAAGGCTATGATTTACATCCCGTTTATAAACGTGTTGATACCTGTGCGGCAGAGTTTGCAACAGACACGGCTTATATGTATTCCACATACGAAGATGAGTGTGAGTCAAACCCAAATAATGCTAAACCGAAGGTGATGGTATTAGGCGGTGGGCCAAACCGAATTGGGCAAGGGATTGAATTTGACTATTGCTGTGTACATGCATCTCTAGCGTTACGTGAAGACGGCTATGAAACCATTATGGTGAATTGTAACCCAGAAACTGTTTCAACCGATTACGACACGTCAGACCGTCTCTATTTCGAACCTGTCACTCTTGAAGATGTGCTGGAAATTGTACGCATCGAGCAGCCAAAAGGTGTGATTGTGCAGTATGGTGGTCAAACACCATTAAAATTAGCTAGAGCGTTGGAAGCTGCGGGTGTTCCTGTTATTGGTACGAGCCCAGATGCCATTGACCGCGCAGAAGACCGTGAACGTTTCCAGCAGGCCGTTAATCGCTTGAACTTAAAGCAGCCACAGAATGCAACTGTCACTGCTATTGAGCAAGCAGTTGAAAAAGCAGCTGTTATTGGTTATCCACTGGTTGTTCGCCCATCCTATGTGTTAGGTGGCCGTGCAATGGAAATCGTATATGATGAAATCGATTTGCGTCGCTATTTCCAAACGGCGGTGAGCGTTTCTAACGATGCGCCAGTGCTACTTGATCGCTTCTTAGACGACGCAGTTGAAGTTGACGTAGATGCGATCTGTGACGGTGAGATGGTGCTGATTGGCGGTATCATGGAGCACATTGAGCAAGCTGGCGTGCACTCTGGTGACTCTGCATGTTCACTACCTGCATATACACTTAGCCAAGAAATTCAAGATGTGATGCGCGAACAAGTCCGCAATCTTGCCTTCGAATTACGTGTACGTGGCTTGATGAATGTGCAGTTTGCCGTCAAAAATAACGAAGTTTATTTAATTGAAGTCAATCCACGTGCCGCAAGAACTGTGCCTTTTGTCTCTAAAGCAACAGGTGTACCATTAGCGAAAGTTGCAGCGCGAGTGATGGTAGGGCAAACCTTGGCACAGCAAGGAGTAACGGAAGAAGTTATTCCACCATACTACTCTGTAAAAGAGGTCGTATTGCCATTTAATAAATTCCCTGGGGTTGACCCAATTCTTGGGCCTGAAATGCGCTCAACAGGTGAAGTAATGGGTGTCGGCCGGACATTTGCAGAAGCATTTGCTAAAGCGATGTTAGGCAGTAGCTCGACGATGAAAAAATCAGGCCGTGCACTGTTATCCGTTCGTGAAGGGGATAAAACACGTGTGGTTGATTTAGCCGCTAAGCTGTTAAAACACGGCTTTGAGTTAGATGCTACTCACGGTACGGCGATTGTGTTAGGAGAGGCTGGGATTAATCCGCGCCTCGTTAACAAAGTTCATGAAGGTCGTCCACACATTCAAGATAGAATTAAGAATGGTGAATATGATTACATTGTGAATACCACCGCAGGCCGTCAAGCTATTGAAGACTCAAAATTAATTCGTCGCAGTGCATTGCGCTACAAAGTTCACTATGACACGACGTTGAATGGCGGTTTTGCCACCACGATGTCGCTCAGTGCAGATCCAACAGATACAGTAATCTCTGTACAAGAAATGCATGCATTAATTAAGTAATTATTTAATAAGTCACCTATGTAAGCCTCAGTATTCAATTTACTGGGGCTTTTTTATGGCTACTTTTAAACTATCGCTAGCGAGAAAATAATTGTCTGGTGATATTGTGGGTAAAATATAATTCCAATAAAAAATGCAAAATTGAGATTGACTCTCACGTAACGTGAGGCACTAACCTTGGTCGCAATTACAGGAGGAACCTATGCTATTTCAAGTTGGTGAGATTGCGGAAAAAACAGGATTAACCATCCGTACACTGCATCATTATGAAGAAATTGGCTTATTGGTACCAACTGCAAGAACCGATGCGGGTTATCGGCTTTACAACATGCAATGCATAGAGCGTTTAACGCAAATTCAATTGCTACGGCAGGTTGGAGTCAAACTGAAAAACATCGGTGAATTACTGGATGGCCAGAGTGGAGATATGACGAGTTTGCTGCAAGAACGAATTGCATTATTAACGGAACAAATGGAGCAAATGGCGACATTACGTTATCGATTAGAGCAATTACACAAGCAAATGCAAACAGGTAATAGTTTAACTCAGGCTGATTGGTTTTCTGTATTGGAGATGATGTCGATGTTTGATAAATATTTTACCCCTCAAGAATTGGAACAATTGCCACTCTATACGGCGCACACGCTGAAAAACCAAGAGTGGCAACAACGCGTAGCAACGGTAAATAAGTTGATGGAACAAGGTGTAACACCTCAATCTATCGAGGTGCAACAAATTGCACATGAATGGATGACGGCATTAGAAAGAGATACTGGAGGCAACCCGGATTTCTTTGCACGATTGAATCGAATTCATTTATCGGATAACACGTTAGCCTATTCATCAGGTATTTCTGTTGCAATGATCCAATATGTAGCAGAGGGTTTTAGTGAGTACCAATTATCACTGTTTAAACCTCATTTAACTGCGGAGCAATTTGCTTTTGTTCAGCAGCATTATTTTTCCTCAGGTGAGGCGTGGCCCGAATTAATCGCAGGTTTATATAATGCATTAAAAGCACATAAATCCCCAGACTCACCCGAAGTACAACAATTAGCGAAAACATGGTTAGCGATGTTCAACCAGTTTACGGGGGGAGATCCTGAGCTACAAGAGAGAATTCGGGTAATTTATCGTGAGGAACCCAAGACTTCGCAAGGAACATGGATGACAGCAGAAATTGGCCAGTACTTATTTTCTGCTATTAGTTTGATGGATCAATAAGTTTGATGGATCAATAAAACCAAATGGCCGCTAATTAGCGGCCATTACTCGGTCATACTATGATTTTTCTTTGCTACCAGAGAGTGCCTTTCGGTGTTTCCAATACATTACAATTGAACCAATTAGCCCACTAATTAGTAGGATGACAGGGATAATCATTAGCGCACTAATAACAATTTGCTCATGTTCTTTCACAAAAGGAATTTGGTTTAAGGCATACCCCAAGGTGACAATCAAGCCAACCCATAACAAGCCACTTAGCCAGTTAAAAAATTGGAAACGGCGGTGACTTAATTCAGATAACCCAGCGAGCAAAGGTAATATTGTTCTGACAAATGCAAGGAAGCGGCCGATAAGTAGGGCGTATAATCCTTGCTTATTAAACATATTATTTGCTTTGGTGTGATATTCCTCAGGAATTTGCGCTAACCAGCGTTTCACAACCTTGGTTTCACTTAACCATCGGCCTTGTAGAAAACCTAACCAGCAACCTAAACTGGCTGCTGTTGTTAGCAATAGTATTGTGGGAATAAAGTGTAAGACCCCTTTGGCAATTAATGCACCTGAAAGGATCAACAAGGTATCACCGGGTAGGAAAGCGGCGGGAAGAACGCCATTTTCTAAAACAATGACAACAAAAAGTACGGTATAAATAACCCAAAGCACTTCAGGGTTGGAGAGTTTAAGGAAATCGTGGTGCCAAAGTGCCAGTACGATTTCGCGTAGGACTTCCATAATCATTCCTGTATCTGCGTAAAAGCGAATTTCTTTATCATCTATATTACAGGAAAAAAAGGGTTCAAGTTTGATTTGTTTGATGAATTAATCATTGAGTGGATAAATTGCAGGAAATATTTAATGATTATCCTGCAATTAACATCTTGATTTAAGCTACAAATTAAATTCGCTCAAAAGCTAATTGTAAGTCGTGAATTAAATCATCGGTGTGCTCTAAACCGATATGCACTCGGAAGAAGGTGCCTTCTTTTGGTGAAAAATCATACTGCCGCATACTGAGCAAATCTTCTTTTTGGTATCCCAAAATCAGCGATTCAAAACCTCCCCATGAATAACCCATTTTAAAATGATTAAAATTATCAAGAAAAGCGGTAAATTGCTCCGTGGTTAAGCGTGATTTTAGTTGGAAAGAGAACAGACCATTAGAGCCTGTAAAATCACGAATAAAGAATTCATGACCCGGAGAATTCTCAAGTGCCGGGTGAAAAACCTGTTCAACTTCAGGACGTTGCTGTAACCAATTAGCAACTTGTAAGCTATTAATTTGGTGCTGTTTTAATCGAGTCGGTAATGTATGCAGGCCACGATTAGCCATATAAACAGTGTCTGGGTCAGCTGTTTGACCTAAGAGATAAGAATTTTCACGTAATGTTTCAATACAGCGTTGGTTTGCCACAGCAAGGCCGAGCATTCCGTCGGAATGGCCATTGATATATTTAGTTGCTGATTGGATTGAAACGTCAACATCAAATAATAATGGTTTAAGTAAGACGCCCGCAGCCCAAGTGTTATCAATCATAATGACAATTTCAGGCGATTTAGCACGTATAGCTTTTACGATTGCAGGTAAGTCATGGACTTCCATAGTGATAGAGCCGGGGGATTCTAAGAATACAATACGTGTATTGGATTGTATTAAATCAGCAATCCCCGTTCCGATTAAGGGATCAAAATACGTGGTTTGGACATTTAACTTAGTGAGAATATTGTCGCAAAAATTTTGGGTTGGGTCATAAGCTGAACCGGTAACAAGGATATGTTCGCCTGCAGAGATAAAGGACAAAATGGCATTGGTAATTGCGGCAGCACCTGAAGGGTAAAGGACACAACCTGCACCTGCTTCTAATTCTGTCATGGCTTCTTGGAAAGCAAAATGTGTTTGCGTACCACGGCGTCCATAAAATAGTACGTTATTTGCACGATGGCGAGTTGCATGTCGTTTTTCTTCAAGCGTATCAAAAATAATAGAAGAAGCTCGTTGAATAACGGGGTTTACTCCTTTTTGTGTGTATTTAGGGTTTCGCCCAATATGAACTAATTGTGTTTCAGGTTTTATGTCTGCCATGATTTTTCCCTACACAGGATGTGAACTAGTTAAACTCAAAGGTGATTTATACTAAGACGTTAAATGATCCTGATAGAAATGTAACCTGAGTATTCTTCAACTTTCAATTCATAGGTAAGTCTCATTTTCTCAGGTTGCGTATGAACACTTAATTGAGCTATGAATTATTAAGGAAAATAACCGCATAATAGAGAAGGACATGTTTGTCTAAACGCAAAAAAATATAAAAAAATCGCGAATACTAATGATAATTACTATCAATTCGCGCTGTGTTTGATATCATCAGCACCGTCTTTTTGAAAAGAGACGGACAGCGCGAGTCAAATTTCGCTTTTAAAGGTTAGTCGATGAATGGCACAATCATCGATATGAATTTTATTATACAACACTAAAAAGAGAGTAAAGGCCAACTGATGCGTAAACTAACAGCTTCTATTCTATTGGCGTTCGGCTTGATGGGTACGGCAGTCGCTGAAACCACACCTGCAACAACACCAGCTGCGTCTCAAAATACACCATCAACACAACCGGCAGTAAACCCGGCTGCACCAACAACAACACCAAGTGCTGAAGTTGCATCAGTACCCGCTGAGCCTGTACAAGGCGAAGCTGTGAACACAACAGTTGTTAATGAAAACATTGAAATTGCAACAGAAGCACCAACAGGAGGTTTTGATCAAGACTTATCTGTTTGGGGAATGTACCAAAATGCAGATAACGTGGTTAAAACCGTTATGATTGGTTTGGTGATTGCTTCTGTTATTACATGGGCGCTATTTTTCTCAAAAGGTTTGGAGATTTTAGTTGCTCGCCGTCGCTTAAAAGCAGAAGCGAAAGCGATTGCTGAGGTAAAATCACTTGATGAGGCGGTCAGTATTGCAGAAGGCTTCAAAGCAAATAGCATTACTCGTATGTTATTAAATGAAGCTGTTACTGAGCGAGCTTTATCAGCGAATAGCTCTGATTTATCAGGTACAAAAGAGCGCACATCATTCCGCCTAGAAAGGGCTGTTGCTGCTATTAGCCGTTATATGGGGCGTGGCAATGGTTATTTGGCTACTATTGGTGCGATTTCTCCATTCGTCGGTTTATTTGGAACTGTCTGGGGGATCATGAATAGCTTTATCGGGATTGCCCACTCACAAACCACTAACCTTGCTGTTGTTGCGCCAGGTATTGCAGAAGCATTATTAGCAACAGCAATCGGTCTTATTGCCGCTATCCCTGCGGTTGTGATTTATAATATTTTTGCTCGTATGATCAACAACTATCGTGGTCAAGTAGGAGATGTCGCTGCTCAGTCCGCATTGTTACTGGGGCGTGATCTTGATCTGGCAAATAGCAAAGCAAGGTAATTATTATGGCAATGCGTTTAGGTGACGAACAAGACGATAGCGGTGAAATGCATGAAATTAATGTAACACCTTTTATCGATGTTATGTTGGTTTTATTGATTATCTTTATGGTTGCGGCACCATTGGCAACAGTTGATATTAAAGTCGACTTACCCGCCTCGACAGCGAAGCCGCAGCCGCGTCCAGAAAAACCCGTTTTTTTAACGGTGAAATCGGACAGCCAGCTTTTTATTGGGGACCAAGCTGTGACAAAAGAACAGCTTGCTTCTACACTTGACCAAGCAACAAGTTCTAATAAGGAAACGACAATCTTTTTCCAAGCGGACAAGAGTGTTGATTATGAAACTATGATGGATGTAATGAATGCATTGCGTCAATCTGGGTACTTGAAGATTGGTTTAGTGGGTATGGAAGCAACAACTTCAAAATAAGCGAATTACATCGTATAAACGCGTTTTATCGTTAAGGGTAAAACGCGTTTTTTTATTATCTAACTATGCCTTAAGGTAAGCCTGTGGCGATCTAATTTACCTTTGGCACTATTTTTGTCTATCTCATCACATTTATTTTGCTAATTAGATTTCTTTTTAAGAATTTTATTCTTATTTGACGCTTTCTATTCGTAATTTGATAGGCTGGGGTGGCTATTGCACTCATTGTTTCACTCTATTTAGGATATTTTTGCTTGTATTTTCTATAAGCAATGAAACATCTTATTAATTTTTATAATGAATCATTGTTTGTTTTTTCTTTATTATCACAGTAATGTCTATTGATTTTACCTTTTTTACTATTTATCTATTAGTTACATTGATTCATTTTCTTGGTTTTTTAATTTTTAAATGCGAGTTAAATAGCATATTAATGCTGATTATTTTATCAAAAGTAATGCAATAGCGATGTGAAACTTAACGAAAAATAAACCATATTATAAGTAAGGATTTATGTGGGGATCATTTTTAATCTATTTGACCTAATTCCTTATCAGATTGGTGGTTATTTTGTAAGGGAAGGATTCATCAGAAAAGTTATTATTTATCATGAGCCTGATTGTTTTTATATTTAATTCGTAGGTTAATAAATTTTAATTACGTAAATACCATTAATATTTATAATTGAAAAATATGTAAGTTTTATTAATGTTCAGAATGTTTTATTATTCCAGAAAATATATTTGTAAAGCTATGTGATATATATTAATTAATATTAAATTTACTTTTAAATTTTAAGTAAATTGTTTTCTATAAAAAATGTAAATTGTTTGTAATATCTTAACTATAGGTTAAATATTTTGCCTGATTTCGGTTTTTTCAATGTATCTATTTGATTTTAATTGCTTTGTTGCATGGTTTTTGTAGCTTATCATGAAAATAAAAAAACACTTGCGCAACAAAAGTGTTGCGCTATAATGCAACCAATAACATTTAGAAACACTTTTAAATACTTTATTATACTGAGTTATCTATTTTTATAATTTACTTATGCTAGGGAATCAATAAGGCCAATGCTAATTTGGAAATAATACAAAGTTAGTGAACGTTTAGGCCTTTGTATTAAAAATAGTTATGATTACTTAACAAGTAGGTCAGCTAAGTGAACGTATTTATACTGTGAGATAAGTGTTATTACTGGAGTCAAATGGGCTGACTACAGACTACGCATAGCAAGCGTCGCCGTAATACGGCAATTTCATATTATACTCTTCTATAGATAAAATAAGACTACACTTCCAGCGTTATCATTGAGATAGCGCTTTTTTTTTATTCTCATCTATTTCTTTAAATCTGAGTGTGCTCAAGATCAATCTGTCTCTCGTTTTATGATGAAATAACTTCACGAAAAAATTTATCGGAGTATGATGTTGCCACTTCGCTGTGGGGATCGATATAAATACTTATAACGATAATTATACAACGGCGAATTTCTCTGCCAAGGTCTGGCGTGAATGAATTGGAAGTAACAATGACTTGGTCTGATTTTAAATCTCGCTATCTCATCGGTTTTTGGAAACCATTACCTGCAGTTATTGCCGCAGGTATCTTATCAACCTATTACTTTGGCTTGACCGGCACATTCTGGGCGGTCACGGGTGAGTTTACGCGTTGGGGCGGGCACATCATGCAATTATTTGGTGCAGAGCCAGAGACATGGGGCTATTTTAAAGTTATTGGTTTTGAGGGTACACCTCTGGATCGTATTGATGGCGTGATGATCATTGGTATGTTTGCCGGGTGTTTTGCCGCTGCATTATGGGCCAATAATATTAAATTACGAATGCCTCAGCATCGGATACGTATTTTTCAAGCTATTTTAGGCGGTATTATCGCTGGATTTGGTGCTCGTTTGGCGATGGGGTGTAATTTAGCTGCATTCTTTACTGGTATCCCTCAATTTTCATTACACGCATGGTATTTTGCTGTTGCTACTGCGGCAGGGTCATACTTTGGTGCGAAATTCACACTAATGCCAATGTTTCGCATTCCTGTGAAACTGAAAAAAGTCAGCACCGCATCGCCGTTAACACAAAATCATAATGTGGCGAAAAGGCGCTTTAAACTGGGAATGGTGATTTTCACTTTAGCACTGGCTTGGGGCTTTTATACCTTATTAGACTCCCCAGTAATGGGGTTTGCCATTTTATGTGGTATTGGCTTCGGGTTACTGATTGAAAGAGCACAAATTTGTTTTACCTCTGCATTTCGTGATCTGTGGATCACCGGACGCACCCATATGGCGAAAGCTATCATTATTGGTATGGCGGTCAGTGCGATTGGTATTTTCAGCTATGTGCAGTTAGGTGCAACGCCAAAAATTTTATGGGCTGGGCCGAATGCCGTCATTGGTGGATTACTGTTTGGCTTCGGTATTGTACTCGCTGGTGGCTGTGAAACGGGCTGGATGTACCGTGCGGTAGAAGGCCAGGTTCATTATTGGTGGGTAGGTTTTGGTAATATTATTGGTGCTACAGTACTGGCTTACTACTGGGATGACTTAGGCCCTTGGCTAGCGACTGATTTTGACAAAGTTAATTTACTTGAAACCTTTGGACCAGAAGGTGGATTACTGGTCACTTATGGGTTATTAGCGGTCGCATTTGTACTGATGTTGGTCTGGGAAAAACATTTTTTCCGTAAACGTTCTCAAAAAGCATCTAATGTATCCGTGGAGGTTGTATGAGTAAGAAAGACATTATCCCTGATTACCGGTTAGATATGGTCGGCGAACCTTGTCCATACCCAGCAGTGGCAACATTAGAAGCAATGCCATCGTTGAAAAAAGGTGAAATATTAGAGGTAGTAAGTGATTGCCCGCAGTCGATCAATAATATTCCTCTGGATGCGAAAAACTACGGTTATACTGTGTTGGATATTCAGCAAGATGGGCCGACTATTCGTTATCTTATCCAAAAATAACGAATACGCGTCATATTTTGCACTGTCGCGGCGTTGGCTTCATGCGTTAGCCCTAGTCACATACTTGTGTATGCTCCTAGGGTCTAACGCATTTGCTGCCTTGCGACAGCACAAACTATTTAGCGTATTGGTATTGGTCATGCTTCGTGCTGTAGCGTTGTTGACTGCACTTATAGGCTTACGCCTATTCCCTAATCACACTGCATGCTCCTAAGGCTCGGTTCGCTTGTCGCCTAGTTACAACCCAAATTATATAGGGTATCTTAGTGATACCCTGTAAATATTAAAGCGGTCGGTAAATCGGGAAATTGAACACGGTTAGTATAGGTGGTAGTTCGATTACTCTTCTTGTTCTTGCCAATTAGTAATATCTAGAACCAACTCACATTCGTCATCCATATAAGCGCCTGTTGGAACAAAACCAAGCTTTTTGTAGAACTCAAATGGGCTTTCTTCCCCTTCACCACAGCTATTATAAAGGCGAGGATAACCTTTTCTCTTTAAATACTGGATGACTTGAACTAAAGCTTCTCGGCCAAACCCCAGTTTTTGGTAGGGTTCTGCAATCATAAAGCGCCAAAGCATAATGCCGTCATATTCTAACTCATCGTCATCTAGCCCTGAATGCAGCATGATAAAACCAACAGGGACATCATCAGCGTATATGCCTCGATACCATGCACAATCAGAAAATTGTGCTTCCACCATGGAATAGGCGTTATCTGCTACCATATTACGCTGTGCCTCACTAAGTGTATGACTTAGTAAGCAAATTTCAGAAAAATTTTCTGCAGTGACTTTTTGTAGGGTAACCAGTGAATTTTCATCTAATTCAGGTTCGATGAGCTCTTTCATAACATTTCCTTCGACAGAATATTGACCATAATCATCAGTGATGGATTATTTTTATTATTGTTGTTGTTGAACATAATTAAATATCAGAAATTTGCGATATGGATATAAATCAATCAACCAGAGATTTCACAACCAGTCAATGACTTAATTGTGGCTATGTAAGCGGGATCTAAAAAGTGATGGCAACTTACTTAAGTGTTAGTTGCCATTGTGAGAGCAATAGAGGATATGGAAACAAATTTAGTGTTCGGCTTCACCACCTAAGACATCAATCAAGCGAGCGATTAATGCACTGAGTTCACCGGTCATTAAGACGTAATCAGCATCAAATTTTTGAGCGTAGTCTTCTTTGGCGATGTCATCATTTTGGTCTTTTAATGTATCGCTAAATTTGAGGCGTTTTAGTGAACCATCGTCAGATAACATGAACTGGATACGCTCTTCCCAATCTAAGGCCAGTTTGGTAACGAGCTTGCCAGCTTCAATGTGGTTTGCGATTTCATCAGAAATTAGGTCTTGTTTCTTACAGCGGATAATACCACCTTCTTCTAAGATAGCTTTTAGCTCTGCTTCATCCATGACAGCAAAGCCTTGTGGTAATGAGCCTGAACGGATCCACTCAGTAAGTGTTAGCTCTATAGGGTCTTTAAAAGTCAGAGGAACGACAGGTAAAGAACCTAAGCTTTTGCGGAGTAAGGCTAAATTATCTTCAGCGCGTTTTGCGCTTGCGGCATCAACAATAATTAATTGATTTACAGTATCAATCCAAATGTAGGTTTTACTAAATTTACTAAATGCGCGAGGGAGTAAAGCATGGACGACTTCATCTTTTAAGGAGTCTTTCTCGGTTTTTTTTAACTTACGCCCTTGTTCAGCTTCTAGTTTTTCAATTTTATCCTGTAATTCTTGTTTTATTACAGGAGATGGCAACATTTTTTCTTCTTTTTTAGCGCAAATAAGAATTTGATTACCCGCGGCATGCGTCAATGCATCACCACCATTCATAGGGGAAACCCAGCCAGTTTGCATCATGTCTTGGCTACCACAAGGATGATAGGCGAGGGCGGCAAGCTGTTTCTCTAAATCATCTGCGGAGAGTGCCAAATCCCGATTTAGGCGATAGACCAATATATTCTTGAACCACATGAAAAACCTACCTTTGTTGATAAATAGCCAGTTAGAGCATGGGGCTATGATAGCGAATTGTCTGTTATTAAGCGAAAAAAAATACGTTGACGTTGAGGGCTGCTATCATTTCATTAGCTAACTATTGATAATACTCCTCAAATCAAGCCATGATAACCATAGAACCCTTGAATAGTAGAGAGCATCATAATGAGAATAGGTATTGACCTTGGTGGAACCAAAATTGAAGTTATTGCATTGGATGACAGTGGTAATACTTTGTTTCGTAAACGTATTCCAACACCTCGTGGTGATTATGATGCGACACTTAAAGCGATCGCGAGTTTAGTGGCGGATGCAGAAACGGCGACGGGGTTGTCAGGCAGTGTTGGTGTTGGGATCCCTGGAACCTTGTCTCCAGTGACAGGAAGAGTTAAAAACGCTAATTCCACATGGCTTAATGGCAGACCGTTCGATGCCGATTTAAGTTATTTATTAAACCGTAAAGTAAAAATGGCAAATGACGCTAATTGTCTCGCCGTCTCTGAGGCCGTTGATGGTGCAGGAGCAGGCGAGAAAGTCGTGTTTGCCGTAATTATCGGAACTGGATGTGGTGCAGGAATTGCAATAAATGGGCAAGTGCACTCAGGGGGAAATGGCGTTGCAGGGGAATGGGGTCATAACCCTCTACCATGGCAAGATGAGCAAGATAGGCAATTTCTAGTAACAGAAAACTGCTATTGCGGGCTGACAGGTTGCACGGAATTGTTTGTCTCAGGCACAGGGTTTATGGCGGATTACGCGAAAATGTCAGGAAGCCAAAAAACGGGAATGGAAATTGTCGAATTAGCACAATCAGGTGATAAATATGCCAAGATCGCACTGGAAAATTACCTCAACCGCCTCGCAAAAGCCCTCGGACAAGCCATTAATATGTTAGACCCAGACGTGATAGTGCTAGGGGGCGGAATGAGCAATGTCGATTACTTATATGAAGCGTTGCCAGCAAGGATCTGCCAATGGGTATTTGGTGGGGAGTGTGATACGCCTATTCGTAAAGCGGTGCATGGCGATTCGAGTGGGGTGCGCGGAGCCGCTTGGTTGTTTTCGTCCTAATTTGCGCTGTAGCGTTGTTGGCGGCGCTTGGCTACTCGGGTCACATACTAATGTATGCTCCTATCTTTTCGTCATACTTCAAGCTGTGGCTGCGTTGGCTTCATTCAGTCACTCTAGTCACATACTTATGTATGCTCCTTGAGATGACCTCATTTTTCCGCCTTGCCACAACTTGAATTATTTAAAAAAAATGTAGTTTACTTTGAGGAGAAAACGACAAATTATCTTATTTTCGCCTAGTTATGGTACACATAAGTTAGAAAATAATATTGATATTTTAATGCTTAAATAATCATCTTTTTTTTACTTAAATTAAATTTTAATTAATTGAAGATGATTTAATAAATATATTTATTAAATCAAATTTGATAAATAAGATTGATTATTTTATTTATGTAACGAATTGTGGTTTTTTAATCAAAATAAGTTTACTTTGTATTAAGTGATATAAATCACAATTCTTTTTTTACTTCAAAAAATATTCACAATACCTCGACAAGATAACTTCAATTATTTTGGGTGAATTTGTCATCATTAATTCATTTTTGTGAGCTATATAAAAATCAAGCCCAATAAAAAGATGAAAACCGTGATTTAGTCACAAAAAATGGTTAGTGTTTGCAGTGTATTATCATTAAAAATTGACGTCATGCACATAGTGTAAAATTTTAACGCTATTTTTGTTGTTTATTTGTTCAACTTTACAGGATAGGTACTCAAATTTGAGAGGCAATTTTCTCTCAAAAATGGCAACTAAGGGGATTACATGAATAAAGTATTAAAACTTTCAACACTTGCTATGTTAGTCGCATTTAATGCGAACGCAGCAACGGTTGATTTACGCGTAATGGAAACATCGGATGTTCACAGCAACCTCGTTGACTTTGATTATTATAGAGACAAGCCGACAGAGCAATTTGGTTACGTACGTACCGCGACATTAATTAAAGCCGCTAAACAAGAAGCAACAAACTCAGTATTAGTGGACAACGGAGATTTAATCCAAGGTAGCCCATTAGCAGACTATATAGTAGGTGAAGGTTTAAAAGACGGTGAATCTCACCCGGCACATAAACTTTTAAATACTATGGGTTACACCGTAGGTAACTTCGGTAACCATGAGTTTAACTTTGGATTAGAGTTCTTACACAAAGCGATTGATGGCGCAAAATTCCCATACATTAATGCCAATATTATCGACGCGAAAACAGGTAAAAACTACTTTAACCCATACATTATTGTCGATACACCGGTTAAAGATAGAGACGGCAAAACACACACCATCAAGATTGGTTATATTGGTTTTGTTCCACCACAAATTCTCATTTGGGATAAACCAAATTTAGAAGGCAAAGTATTAGTTAATGACATTACTGAAACCGCGAAAAAATTTGTACCTCAAATGAAAAAAGAGGGAGCAGATTTAGTTGTTGCGATCCCTCACTCTGGTTTCTCGCAAGAGCCATATAAAGCAATGGCTGAAAACTCAGTTTATTACCTCAGCGAAGTTCCGGGTATTGACGCGATTATGTTTGGCCACTCACACGGTGTGTTCCCAAGCAAAGATTTCAGTGATATCAAGGGTGTTGATGTTGCGAAAGGGACTGTTAATGGCGTGCCAGCCGTCATGCCAGGGCAGTGGGGTGATCATTTAGGTGTTGTTGATTTAGTGGTCAATAATGATGATGGTGCTTGGAAAGTAGTTGATGCAACCGCTCACGCACGCCCTGTCTATGACAAACCAAATAAGAAAGCCTTGGTTGAACGCGATGGCGACCTCGCAAAAATTATTGAGCAAGAACACCAAGATACTCGTAAATTTGTTGGGAAACATATCGGTAAAGCATCCGAAAACATGTACAGCTATTTAGCATTGGTTCAAAGCGACCCAACTGTACAAATCGTGAATGACGCCCAAATCGATTACACCAAAAACTTTATTCAAGGTGACCCTGATCTGGCTGATTTACCGGTTCTTGCAGCCGCAGCACCATTTAAGGCAGGCGGTCGTAAAAATTCACCGACTGAATTCATTGAAGTCGAAAAAGGTGATTTAACCTTCCGTAATGCTGCTGACTTGTATTTATATCCAAATACATTGGTTGTGGTTAAAGCGACTGGTGCGGATGTCGTCGAATGGTTAGAATGTTCAGCGGGAATGTTCAATCAAATCAACCCACAATCAACAGCACCACAAAGCTTATTGAATTGGAATGGTTTCAGAACTTATAACTTTGATACAATTAGTGGTGTAAATTATCAAATCGACTTGACTCAACCAGCGAAATACGATGTTGATTGCCAAACTGTCAACAAAGATGCTAACCGAATCAAAAATGTCACCTATCAAGGTAAGCCGATTGATCCAAAAGCCACCTTCTTAGTGGCAACGAATAACTACCGTGGCTACGGCGGTAAATTTGCGGGAACAGGTGATAATAATGTTGCATTTGCATCTCCGGATGAAAACCGTTCTATTTTAGCGGCTTATATTGCTAAAGAGTCTAAAGATAAAGGACAAATTGCGACTAAAGCGGCTAATAATTGGTCATTCACACCAATTAAAACAGACAAAAAACTGGATGTTCGCTTTGAAACAGCACCAAGTGAAAAGGCTGCAAACTTTATCAAAGAAAATGCACAGTATCCGATGAAACAAATCGGTACTGATGATATTGGTTTCGCTATTTATCAAATAGACTTAACTGAGAAGTAATTTTAACGTATTTGTATTATTCGAGCCTACCTACGGGTGGGCTTTTTAATGGCTAACTGATAGGTTTGGGAGGCTATTTTTTTAGAGGAAAAAACGTGAAGTGAGGATAATAAGGGAAAATAGTGCTCGGAATATAAACATCACTTTTAAAGTTTAATACCCCGAGCGGTTATAATTTAATGTAGACATCATATTACTATTCATAAAAAACATTCAACATAGGTAATTTAGAATATTTATCATATTCTACTTTAACATATTCAGACTCTATCTTTTGACCCTCTTTTAAAGAACGGGTTATTGAGATGTCTTTACCTTTCCGGTAACACTTAACATTAACTTGCTCTTTATGTTCAACATTGACTGAACATTGTGGCTCATAGATATAACCTGTAAATGAAATTGTACCTCCTGATGAATTATTGCCTGCATAGGTGAAAGAACAACTTGAAATGATTATAGCAACAACAGATGTTAGTAAAGATAAACCTTTCATAGTCCACCCCCTTAATAACACGTTACACGATGAAGCGTGTTTTTGTGCTTTCACTTTTAGTGTAGTTCAAATATCCATAATGCAAAACTAAAAATGAAAATATACTTAGAGTTTAGTGGGGTGATTGATTAATTCGTTGATAAGTATCAATTTATCTATTTGTTTAATTTCTTCTGATCAATTAATGAGCAAGTGGTAATGAAAGTGTAATAATAACAGTGTAATTGTAAATATTTATATTTATTTCGATAAAGTATTTTTAATAAATATGTTTTGTCGATAGCGCAGATTAATTTAGAATAAGTTATTATTATATTTTAAATGGTGGAAATCATAAGTGATGACATTAAGCTATGCACTTTAATAATATGATATAAATAAAATCCCCCCGTAAGTATATTACGAGGGGATTATTTAAAATTTTAGTATTATTTCAGCTTATTTGAAAACTTTGAAACGAACATCATCGTCCATAAAGTCTTTATCACCTGCTGGTGAATTAATAGAACCAAATACCATTTGAGCGCGTAATATCCAGTTAGCAGGCACATTCCATGCTGCTTGAACGTCATTATCAATCAGTGGATTATAGTGTTGTAAAGATGCACCAATATTTTCTTGTGATAATGCAGTCCAGACTGCGAATTGAGCGATACCACTGGCTTGTTCAGACCAAATTGGGAAGTTATCCGCATATAAAGGAAATTGCTCTTGTAAGCCTTTTACGATGTCTTGGTCTTCAAAAAACAGAATAGAACCGGCACCTGCAGCAAAGCTATCAATTTTTTGTTCTGTTGCAGCGAAGGCTTGCTCAGGAACAATTTTACGTAGTGCTTCTTTGGTCATATTCCATAATTTTTTGTGTTCAGCACCAAATAAAATTACGACACGAGATGTTTGTGAGTTAAATGATGATGGTGAATGTTTAACTGCTTCTTTAATTAATTTCGTGACGTGTTCTTCTGATACAGGTAAAGCATCGCCGAGGTTATAAATGGTACGACGATTTTTAATCATTTCGATAAATGCGTTAGACATTTTAGTCTCCTAGCTTTTCATTAGCGCACGGCATGTTATTGAATAAATCTTAGAAGCCGTAGTGTGTTTCAATGGTTATTACTATAACGTGGGGAATAAAAAATCATAGAAAAAAAATTTAACGATAAGGTTCAAATTTTTGCGCCAAGTTAAGGGTTGGATTTAATTGATTTAAAATCAATAGGTTATTTTTATTTTTAGCGATGATTCATAGCAAAAAACCACATTAATAAACACTAATGAATAATATGCATAGAAAATAATTGAGTATAAAAGGGGGAGGAATATGGGAAATGAAAGAGCCTAGCTAGAGGCGTAACCCTGCTAGGCAAGAATGATAACTAGTTTTACTTAATTGAGTTCACTAACATTTTTGGTTATTTCGATTTTAGTTCCGCCAAAATTATCAATGATGTACTTTCTTACCGCTTCAGTGTGGTACAGTTCTGCTAATTTGGCAAATTTGGGGTTATCCTTGTTATCTGTTTTAACGACTAATAAATTGATATTATTGATAATAGTCTCATCATTTTCTTCCCTAAATAACGAGTCAGTTAAAACATTTAACCCACCTTCTTGTGCAGCTGTATTACCGATGACTGCGATATCAACATCAGGTAATGCCCTTGGGC
Organism: Providencia sp. PROV255; assembly: GCF_028478065.1. NCBI lineage: Bacteria > Pseudomonadati > Pseudomonadota > Gammaproteobacteria > Enterobacterales > Morganellaceae > Providencia > Providencia sp. PROV255. Next base: position 85,382 of record NZ_JAMPMI010000010.1, read on the forward strand.
CATGAGCATATTTTATTTGCCTAAACACTAAGTTCTTAGGGTTCGAGACAATATCATTAGTAGACCCTGTGGCTTGGTTGAAATCAGGTTTTAATGCAATTAACCCTGACTTTTCAAGTAATTTAAGTGCACGTATATGGTTGGCGGCATCGTTAGGAATGGCAACGATAGATTGCTGAGGTAAATCAGCCAATTTTTTATGCTTTACCGAATATATGCCCATTGGCTCAAAATAGGTGGTTGAAATTGCGGTTAATTGGTTATTATGACTTTTATTAAAATCTTTTAAAAAGCCCCAAGATTGAAATGCATTAACATCAACATCTCCGTCAATAGTGGCGACATTAAGTGTTATTCCATCATCAATAATTTTGACATCAATATCGAGGTTGGCTTTTTTAGCTTCCGGTGATTGAGCAATAAATTGCCATATATCTGCATCACTACCGTGGCTACCAATAACAATTTTTTGTGATGCTGCTTTTTGTGACTCTGTTGTTTCGTTAGTGCTTTCTTCTTGGGAACATGCCACCAAGGCCGTTAACGACAAAGACAATAACACTGCAGGTAGTTTTTTCATTTGATGATCTCTAATTGGTTTTGTTATCAGTATCTAACCAAATAAAAATAACGCTTTATAAATAATATTTTTTCCACATTTTTTCTTTTTAGTTATATGAGGCTAAAATATTCAAAAAGTTATATCGATATAGTTTTAAATTATTTTTAGTAATATCAGATGTGGTATTTAATCGAGTGATAAATATATCGTGAATTTTATTCATTATTTAAATAAATATTTAAAAAGGCCGATTAATATGTCTATCACACAATTACCTATTATTGATTTACATGAGCTTGAAAACCCTGAAACACGAGAGAGTTTCTATAAAAAATTGCGCTTTATTGCCAGGGAAATTGGCTTTTTTTATCTCGTTGGGCATAATATTTCCGTTGGCACCCGAGAGCAATTATTAGCGACAACCAAGCAATTTTTTGCCTTACCTCAAAGCGAAAAAGAAAGTATCTCGATGGAATACTCAAAGCATTTTCGAGGGTACACGGCATCCACTGAAGAGAGCACTCGTAGCCAGCCAGATTACCGTGAACAGATTGATATTGGCGAAGAGTTACCGGCATTACAACTTAATCAAGATGACCCTATCTGGTTTAATTTACATGGGCCAAACCAATGGCCACAATCCTTACCTGAACTTAAACCCCAAGCACTTGCGTGGCAACGTGAAATGCGAACCATTGCGGTAAAATTAATTAAAGCATTTTTAGTTGCATTAGAATTGCCTGAAAATAGCTTTGATGAAATTATTGCCGACCCTGCCCAACATTTATTAAAACTTATTCATTATCCGGCAAGGGAAGATAATAATGAAGGGGAGCAAGGGGTTGGAGCGCACAAAGATGCGGGAATTTTAACCTTATTATGGCAGGATAATAGTGGGGGGCTACAAGTTGAAACTGATGCTGGTTGGATAGATGTTGAACCTTTGGAAAATGCATTTGTGGTAAATATTGGAGAAGTATTTGAATTAGCCACTAATGGCTATTTACGTGCGAATGTTCATCAAGTTGTTAGGCGTAAAAATAGTCATTCCCGCTATTCCATTGCTTATTTTATTACACCAAATATTTTTGCGGAAGAAGTCCCATTATTAAATTTACCCCATTATTTAGCACAACAAGCGTTAGGGCCGGATAGCGATCCATTAAACCCATTATTTACCAATCTCGGAAAAAATGTCATTAAAGGGCGATTGCGTTCCCATTTAACAGTAACTCGTCGCTTTTATCCTAAGGAATATGAGCAAATAATAAGTAATAACAATATTATCTGAGTAATCGAGTCGTTAGAGATATGATGATAAACCGTATTGGAGCTAAAAATGTCAGAACAAAGCTATAAAAAGGACTTACAAGGTAAAGAATTATCCCCAGAAACTTTAATGATGAGTTATGGGTATGACCCTAAGCTTTCAGAAGGATCAATTAAACCGCCTGTTTTTCTGACATCTACATTTGTATTTAAAACTGCTCAGGAAGGAAAAGATTTTTTTAATTTAGTTAGTGGGCGCACACAAACAAGCGAAAACCAGAAACAAGGACTGGTGTATTCACGTTTTAACCACCCAAATAGTGAGATTGTTGAAGATAGACTAGCCCTGTATGAAGGTGCAGAAAGCGCAGCACTATTTTCTTCCGGTATGTCGGCAATTACAACTTGCTTAATGGCAGTATTGCAACCGGGTGATGTACTACTCCACTCTCAGCCACTCTATGGTGGAACTGAAACCCTATTTTTAAACACGTTGGCTCGTTTCGGAATAACTTCGGTTCCATTTCAAAATGGGTACGAGCAGAAATCCATCTTAGAAGTTGCTAATCGAGTCGGGAAAGAGCAAAAAATTGCGGCTATCTATATTGAAACACCATCTAACCCATTGAATACACTTGTTGATATTGAATTAATTAGCCATGTGGCTAAGCAGATAGCTGCGAAGCAAAATGGGCAAACTCCGTTAGTCATTTGCGACAATACGTTGCTAGGGCCTGTGTTTCAAAAGCCTTTGTCGTTAGGTGCAGATTTGAGTGTGTACTCACTAACTAAATATGTGGGAGGGCATTCAGACTTAGTCGCAGGTGCGGTGGTTGGAAGTCAGAAGCTAGTCAAGAAAGTAAAAGCTCAACGTAATGCCATCGGTACACAGCTTGACCCTCACTCTAGCTGGATGTTAGGGCGGTCGTTAGAAACATTACAATTACGTATGGAAAGGGCAAATGAGAGTGCAAAAATATTAGCTGAATATCTCCATCAGCACCCTAAAGTCAGTAAAGTGCAATTTCCTGCTTTTTTTCCGAAAGCGAGTGTAGAGCATCAAGTTTATCAAAAACAATGTACAGGAGCGGGTTCAACTTTCTCTATCAATGTAGGGAATAATGAGGCGGATGCATTTCGTTTTCTAGACAACTTAGCAATCTTTAAATTAGCGGTTAGTTTAGGGGGAACTGAGTCGCTCGCTAGCCATCCGGCATCGACAACTCATTCAGGTGTTGCTCAAAAGGTCAGAGAGCAAATCGGTATTAGTGATAATTTAGTTCGTCTATCTATAGGTATTGAAAATGTGAATGACCTTAAATATGCATTGGAATTAGCATTAGAGGCGATTTAATCATCAGGGTGGGGAAATTTCCCACCCTGAATGGTCACTAAATTGAGTTAGGTGATGCGATATTGTGCGGGAAGTTCGCTAAAGCCAAGCCCATTGCCTTTTTTCACTGCAATTTGGACGGGAATACGTTCTTTCATTGCTTCCACATGGCTAATTACGCCAATAGTTTTGCCAGATGCATTTAAACTTTCTAATGCATCAAGGGCAATATCTAACGTTTCTGCATCTAAAGTACCAAAACCTTCGTCTAAAAAGAGCGATTCTAATTGTGTACGGTGACTTACCATATCGGATAGCGCTAAAGCTAATGCTAAACTCACTAAAAAACTTTCCCCACCCGAAAGGGTTTTAATATCTCGAATGCTATCCGCTTGCCAGCCATCAATAACTTGTAATTCAAGGTTTGCTTGGTGGCTACGCTGTAATAAATAGCGGCCATGAAGTTTCTCAAGCTGTTGATTTGCTAAAGAAACTAAACAGTCCAAAGTTAAGCCTTGCGCATAACGTCGGAATTTATCTCCTTCAGCAGAACCAATAAGTAAGCTGAGATAGCTCCAGTCATCATAACTTAATTGGCTTTTTTCTATTTGTTGCAGCAAATCTTGTTGTTGATGGCGCAGTTGCTTGTCTGTACTGAGCTGGTTAATTATCTGGCCTTGTTTTTGGTTTATTTGCTTAATTTCTTCATCGAACTGAGTAACAATTGTTTGTAATTGCGTTTCATTAAGCGCTGAAAAATCAGTGATACGCTGTTGATTCAGTGCTTCAATAGCCTGCAACCCCTCTTTATAACGCGTTTCACACTGTATGCGAGCTTGGTTAATATGTTGTTTTAGTGCTTCTAATTGTTGTTTTTCTTCATGACTGATTAACGCATCAAGGAAAGCTTGTTGATGACGAAATGGGCTATCCATAAGTGCTTGAGTAAACAGGGTATTAGCTTGTATTTGCGCCAGTTTTGTTTTTTCACAGGCGTCAATGAGCTCTTGATAACTTCCATTCATAGATGCGATGGCTTTATCAACCTCATTGAGTTGTTTGCTTAATTGTTCCTGAGTTTGGAAAAGTATGGTTTGTTTGTCATTCAACTGCTGAATAAATTGGCTGATAGCTAAGCCAGAAAGCAGTGTTTTTCGTTGCGCTGTTTTTTGCTCTAAACCTAACTCAATTTGTTTAAGGCGATTTCTTTCTTGTTCAATTTGTTGATTGAGAATATTGAGTTGCTCTGACTCAACTTTTAATGTGGCATTATTGACCTCAATTTGTTGGCTAAGTGTTTGCGCCGCCATTTTTTGGTTATTAAAACGCTCACTTCGCTGAGTAATATCGAGAACCCATTCATCGAACTTATCTTTATCTGGCACATTTAAGTTAAATGGCGCTAGGGTAGATTGCCACTGCTCTATTTGTCTCTGTTTACGTTGTTGGAATTGGCTCTGTTCTTTTTGCAACTCATCATGTTGTTGTGTTTGGTTTTTTAAGCGTTCTTCGACTAATAACAGGTCTGATTGCAACTGGGTAAAGCTTGCTTGTTGTTCGTGTAAATGATGTTTGGTTTGCTGGTATTCACGCTCAAGAGCAGCCATATCCACAACTATTTTCTGTTGCGTCGCCAATTGCTCTGTTAATTGATTAACAAAGAGCGTAACGGCTTGTTCATTTTGGGCCAACTCAGGTGTGAGTGCTTGCTCACATGTCTTTTGCCACTGTTGGTTAAATACATCGAATTGTTCATTGATTTGCTGCTGTTGCTGTAAATTTTCGTTTTGACGTTGTTTTTGTGTGTGAAGTTGTGATTCTAACTGAGTTTGTTGTTGTTTTAATTGGTCGAGTTTATTTGTTAGTTCAATGAGTTGTTGCTGTGTTTCACTGAGATGGATTGATTGATAATCGTTAACTGCCGGGTGTTCTGTTGAACCACATAATGGGCAGGGGTTACCTGCTATTAGTTGCTGGCGCTCATGCTCTAGGCTGACAATTTTTTGTTCTAATTGTAATTTATCATTGGTTAGTTTGATGAGTGGGGTCAATTCATTAATATGTGTTACCGCAAGGCTCAACGCTTTTTGCGTAGTGATGATATCTTGCGCTAATTCAACATCTTTTTGGAGCTGTTTCTGTTTTTGCGTTTGCGCATTAAGGCATTGAGATAATATTAATGGCAATAACTTAGCATGTTGCAAACGTGCTTGTAGCTGTTCAATGTGTTGATTGATGGTGTTAATGTCATGTTTTTCTTGGTTTCGCTTGTAGATTTCTTCTTGTTTTTTGAACGCTACAGTGCTGTGCTCTAACTCGAGACGTTTTTGGGATAATTTCTCTGTTTGCTGCTGCTGTTGCCGCTGTAACTGCTCGACTTCATTTGAAAGTATCTGTTGTTTTTCGTGCAAGCTGGCCAGTTTATCAGCTAATTCGAAAATAAAATGGCCTTGTTGTTGCCAACTGCCTATTCGTGAACTGAGCTCAGCGTCTTTTGGGTGTTCTTCTAGGAATATATTGTGTTTTTTTAACTCAAGGTACGCATTTTGGATCTGACTTTGCGTTTCACTAACTAAGCATTGCTTTTGCTGAAGAGTGATTTGTTGTTGTTCAATTTGCTGTTTAATTTCAGATTGTTGCTGTTTCAATTGTGCAATTTGGTTATCAAGAGGCCTGACTGTTTCATCAATCAATTGATGTTGTTGTTTGGCAAAATCAAGGTGTTGTTGATACTCGGATTGCGATTTAAACAACTTTTCTTGCAGTGGGGCGCGCTCAGTTTGTTGGGTTTGCAAGCTAAGTTTCAAATGGTGTTGTTTATTCGTGTATTCAGTGAGTTGTTGCTGTTGTCGTTCAACTTCCTGCCATAATGGACGAAGGGATTCCGCAGGGGCACTATCAGCTAATCTTTTTAATTGAGGTTGCGCGGCTTGGAACTCAAGTTCGTTTTTTTTGAGTTCTTCATCAAGTGATTGCATGCGCTGGGTGAGTTGATGATATTGTTGCCACCAATTAACCCCTTGTTGGTGGCGAGCACGCTGTTGCTTGGTTTGTGCTTCTTGTTCAAGCAAATCGTTTTGCTGTACCAATAATTCTTGATGTTCTACTTCTGTGAGTAAATTAATGTTTTGCGCTTTTGCTTTTAGCAAATCTAAGTCAATTTTGGCTTGCTTGTGTTGATTAAAAACATAAATTGAAATTTGGCTATAAATTTCGGTGCCTGTAATTTCTTCAAGTAAATCAGCGCGTTCTTTCTCAGAGGCATTTAAAAAAGCCGCGAAGTCCCCTTGGGAGAGTAAAATGGATTTAGTAAAACGCTCATAATCAAGCCCTGTTATTTGCGCCACTAATTCTTTTATCTCTGTGATTTTTACGGTCAATATTTTACCATTAGCAACCGTTGCAAGCTCCGCTTTAGGCTGTTGTAAATTGCCATCAGGTTTCCCTCCAGCCCGTCGTTGGCTCCAAAAGGCTCGATAAGCTTTACCTTTGACCTCAAACTCTACCTCCGCGAGGCATTCCCCTGTATGGCGAGTCATCAGTTCATTTTGTGCATTAGAAATGGTTTTTAAACGCGGTGTTCGGTGATAAAGCGCGAGGCAAATCGCATCCAATAAGGTTGTTTTCCCTGCACCAGTGGCACCCGTAATGGCAAACAGGCCATTGCTAGCAAATGGCTCTTCAGTGAAATCAATTTTCCATTCACCTCTAAGAGAGTTAATATTTTTTAAACGTAAACTTAAAATTTTCATATTAACTTTCCTTGCTCAGTTGCAATGCGTCATAAGATTGTTGAAATAGCTGGAATAGACGCTGTTCACGCTCAGGATCTTCTAAAGACTCTTGAGCAAGGCGGCGTAAAAAAACGTCTTCTACGGTGAGTTCACTCAATGTTTCATTGGCCAAGGTTTGGCTTTGTCCCTGTATTTGCTTGCGTGCACGGCGTAGTATTACGACTTCGACTGGGAGGTCTTGTGTCAAAGCTTCAATACGTTGTTGGATATCAGCGAGGTAATCTTGTGAAGCAACTTCAATATCAAGCCAAACCGGTTTATCACCTTGGTAATCTTTCCATATCTCTAATTGCTGTTCTATTTGGTTTAAGGAGCCTTTAATACTTTGTAATGGCTGAATAGTCGGGATTTCCAGTGGTGTGATTTGAGTCAATTCACTTCCGCTGAATTCAACAAGGCAGACACTTTTTTGTTGTGTTGTTTCGTCAAAGCTCAATGCAATAGGTGAACCGCAGTAGCGAATATTTTCTTGTCCTCCAATCACTTGGGACCGGTGAATATGGCCAAGGGCGATATAGTCAGCAGGCGGAAAAGCCCCTGAAGGAAACGCATCTAACGTACCAATATAAATATCTCGTACAGAGTCAGTTAAGGCTGCGCCGACAACAGTTAAATGGCCTGTTGCAATAATTGGAATATCCAGCCCCAAAGCGGTTCGCTGTTCTAGCGCGAGTTGGTAGCTGGCTTGGTAATGATCATGAATAGCTGTTTGCAGCGAGCGTTGTTTCTCTTCAATATTTTGTCCTGCAATACTTAGTTGAATATCTCGAGGGCGTAAAAAAGGAATGGCACAGACTAAACCAATAGGTTGAGCCTGTTTATTGACTAAGGTAATAACTTGGGGCTCACTTCCCGACGTAATGACTTGTGTATTTAAGTAACGAAGTAGAGCACTTGATTCATTGAGTACAGAAACTGAGTCGTGATTACCGCTTAAAATGACTAATTGGCAGCCTGTTTTTTGTAAATCAACAATAAATTTGTTGTACAGTTCACGTGCATAGCTAGGCGGAGAGCCTGTATCGAAGATATCACCAGCAACGATGACTGCATCAACGTGATGTAATTCCACTTGTTCAACGAGCCAATTCAAGAAATGTTGGTGCTCAGGCGCACGGCTTTTGGTAAAAAAATACTGACCAAGGTGCCAGTCTGAAGTATGAATAATGCGCATGAGCTATCAATTCCTATCAACAATAATGTGCACGAGCGTTCGATAACTAAGTATACCTGATCCAGATAACTCGTTGAGGGATGTTTGCGGCTTTATTACCATGTTGCGGAAATATTTCACTTAAATGACATTTAACCGCTAAAATAAAGATTAATATGAGTTTTGCTCATTGATATTCATAATTCTGTCATAAAAGTGACGCATAATACTTTCACATTTTAAATGTCTTCTTAATTTTACAGGAACAATCATGGCAAGACGCATTCTAGTTGTTGAAGATGAAGCGCCCATCCGAGAAATGGTTTGTTTTGTATTAGAACAGAATGGTTTTCAGCCTATTGAAGCTGATGATTATGACAGTGCGATTGCACAACTCGTTGACCCTCTACCCGATCTCGTACTACTGGATTGGATGATCCCAGGGGGCTCCGGTATCCAAGTAATTAAGCATATGAAGCGTGATAGCGCAACACGTGACGTTCCTGTCATGATGTTAACCGCACGAGGAGAAGAAGAAGACCGCGTAAAAGGTTTGGAAGTTGGCGCGGATGACTATCTGATTAAGCCGTTTTCACCAAAGGAATTAATCGCTCGGGTAAAGGCAATTTTACGTCGTATTTCACCAATGGCGACGGAAGATATTATTGAAATGAATGGGTTAACGTTAGACCCTACTTCTCATCGTGTGACCAGCAATGAAATCCCTATCGATATGGGGCCAACTGAATATAAATTACTGCATTTCTTCATGACTCACCCTGAACGCGTATATAGTAGAGAACAGCTACTAAATTATGTATGGGGAGCCAATGTGTATGTGGAAGATAGAACCGTTGATGTCCATATTCGGCGGTTAAGAAAGGCACTAGAGACGGAAGGTCATGATAAAATGGTACAAACTGTACGCGGTACAGGTTATCGTTTTTCTATCCGTTACTAAAAACCACAAAGGGAGAGGCATGCGTGCTTGAACGTTTATCGATTAAGCAGCTGATTTGGGGGCTGTTTTTATTTATCTTACCCGCCCTTATCTTATCGGTTTTTATTGGCCACCTAGCGTGGCTATTAGTGATATCGCTACTTGCTGCACTGACATGGCATGGGTATAACCTACTTAAACTTTCTTACTGGTTGTGGCTCGATAAAAGCATGTTACCACCCGAGGGGAAAGGAGGGTGGGAACCGATATTTTATGGCATCTACCAGATGCAACAACGTAATCGTAAACGCCGTCGTGAGCTAGGCCAGTTAATTAAACGGTTTCGTAGTGGTGCAGAATCACTACCTGAAGCGGTGGTTATGATGACAACAGAAGGGAATATCTTCTGGTGTAATCGTCATGCGCAGGCTTTACTCGGTTTCCGTTGGCCTGAAGATAATGGCCAACATATTTTTAATTTATTACGTTACCCAGATTTTAGCCGATACTTCACCATTAAGCGTTATGACCAAGCGCTGACTATCGAGCTCAATAGTGGTGAAATTGTTGAATTTCGTATCTTGCCGTATACCGAAGGGCAGTTATTGATGGTAGCTCGAGATGTGACAGAAAAACGCCGTTTGGAAAAGGCCCGTAGGGACTTCTTTGCGAATGTAAGCCATGAATTACGAACTCCTCTTACTGTCATTCAAGGCTACCTTGAGGTCATGGATGACCAAGAAAATGTCACTGCGGCCAATAAAAAAGCACTGCATGTCATGCAAGAGCAAACTCATCGTATGGATAACTTGGTTAAACAGCTTTTGCAGTTATCACGTATAGAAATTGCTCCTCAAATTAACCTTGATGAGCAAGTGAATATCCCTGTCATTCTCAAAATGATTGAGCAAGAAGCGTTAAGTTTAAGCCAAGGGCGCCACCAGTTTGAATTTCATGTTGATGAAAAATTGCGTGTCCATGGTAATGAAGAACAATTACGAAGTGCAGTGGCGAATTTAGTCTATAACGCAATCAGCCATACGCCAGAAGGCACCAAAATTTGGGTTGAATGGCAAAGAAATGGTCAGGGTGCTCGTTTTAGTGTGAGAGATAACGGGCAAGGGATACCTACAGAGCATATTCCTCGTTTGACAGAACGGTTTTATCGGGTAGATAAAGCACGCTCCCGCCAAGGCGGTGGAGGTACCGGCCTTGGGTTGGCTATTGTTAAACATGCATTACAGCACCATAGCAGCCAATTGGTGGTAACAAGTCAATTAGGTAAAGGGAGTGAGTTTTCATTTACTTTACCGCCAGTATTTATTGTTGATGACAAAAAACTTAAAAATGGGTAAATAATTCCACTTTGTTAATATAATCAAAATATTAATAAAGTGGATTGTTTCTATTTATCAATCCATACCTGTATTAAATTCAAAACATATATATTTAATGCTGATTATTGCTATCACATTAATTATATATTCTGTTAAATAATCAATTTTAATCACCAGAAAAAGACGAGTTGTTCATTTTTCGAGCAAAGCATATAACGAGTATTGGGATTTTACTGAAAGTAATCACTAGTTCTGAAAATTAGTTTAGTTATTTATTCTTGTTTTTCGGTTTGCTATTGCCTTTTTGCCCTATAAAAGTTCTACTTGTTGTCAGTTATTGGCGAATTTTTCTGTTTTTTGACTTTTCATTTCGTATGATACAAACAAACATGCTTTTTTATATTGTTAACAGTATGTTTATCAGAATTCTATCTCGCTATATATATTTCAAAGGGTTGCTAAGTGTAAACCCATAATTTTCTATTTTGTCACTTAAAAATAACATAATATGGCTCATCGTTTATCATCAAGAGATATCATCGCATTAGGCTTTATGACTTTTGCGTTATTCGTAGGGGCAGGAAACATTATCTTTCCCCCCATGGTTGGCTTGCAGGCAGGGGAACAAGTTTGGACTGCGGCACTAGGGTTTTTGGTTACAGGCGTGGGTTTACCTGTTTTAACCGTTATTGCGCTAGCTAAAGTGGGTGGGGGCATTGAAGCGCTCAGTACACCCGTTGGCAAAACGGCAGGGTTACTATTGGCGGTTGTTGCTTATTTGTCTGTAGGGCCTCTATTTGCAACGCCAAGAACGGCGACTGTATCCTATAAAGTCGGTATCGCACCTTTATTCGGTGGTGAGTCCGATATGCTGTTACTTATCTACAGCGTAGTTTACTTCGTTCTAGTTATCGGTATTTCACTATATCCCGGAAAACTGCTCGATAGCGTTGGGCACATTTTAGCACCTGTAAAAATGTTAGCCTTGGCTATTTTGGGTATTGCGGCTGTCATGTGGCCTGCGGGGGATCCGATCCCTTCTACAATAGAATACCGTGAGATGGCTTTCTCGAATGGCTTTATCAATGGTTATCTAACTATGGATACCCTTGGTGCTATGGTATTTGGTATCGTTATTGTTAATGCGGCGCGTTCAAGGGGTATCGAAAACTCTTCACTATTAACCCGTTACACTATGTGGGCAGGGTTAATTGCAGGGGTATTATTAACTCTGGTCTATTTGTCCTTGTTTAAGCTTGGTGAGAATAGCGGTTCGTTAATTCCAAACCCTGCTGATGGCGCTGATATTTTACATACCTATGTTCAATATACTTTTGGTAATTACGGTAGCTTCTTCCTTGCGGTATTAATCTTTGTTGCCTGTATGGTAACTGCCGTGGGTTTAACTTGTGCCTGTGCCGAGTTCTTTAGCCGCTATGTACCGATTTCTTACCGTAAACTGGTGTTGATCTTGGGTGTGTTCTCCATGGTGATCTCAAACTTAGGTTTGAGTAAGTTAATCGCCTTCTCATTACCCGTGCTAGTTTCAATTTATCCACCTTGTATTGTCTTAATTTTATTAAGCTTTACTTTGAAGTGGTGGAAAAACCCAACGATAGTGATTGCGCCGACAATGTTAGTTAGCTTTGTCGTCGGTTTAATCGGTGCCGTAAAAGCGTCAGACCATCTTAAAGGTTATATTCCTGAATGGATGACAGCAATGCCACTGTATAAACAAGACTTAGTCTGGGTATTACCAACTGTTGTTGTGATGGTCGTGGCTATTTTATGCGATAAGTTTGTGTCACCTGCTGCACAGCATAAGCAAGTGTAATTAATTGAAATTACAAAAAAGGAGCTAAATAGCTCCTTTTTCTATTTTATTAGGCCATTAATCAACACCGACAGCACTCCCTGCTGGGCGACGTACATCGTTAGAGCCATAAATGAAACCTTCGCGAACTTTCCCTGAAACAGCGGAATCATTACCCGAAGATTTGGCACTAACACCAGCTCCTTCAGGGATCGCGACCATAATCAGCTCGGCGGCACCCCACGGTGTTTGTTCAACCATCTGGTAACCCATTTTATCGAGTAGTGCTAAGGTGTCTTTAGAAACGCCTCTTTGCTCATAATAAACCTCATCAGGGAGCCACTGGTGGTGAATACGCGGTGCATTAACGGCTTCTTGTGGTGGCATACCATGGTCGATAATATTTAAAGCGGTTTGCAGCGTAATCGAAATAATTCGTGAGCCTCCGGGTGAACCGAGAACTAGAAATACTTTGCCATCTTTCGTTACGATAGTTGGGCTCATGGATGACAGTGGGCGCTTACCTGGTGCAATAGAATTGCGTTCACCTTGTACTAAACCATACAGGTTTTTTTCACCTACTTTGGTGGTGAAGTCATCCATTTCATCGTTTAAGAAAAAGCCAGTTCCGGGCGGGATCACCACAGAGCCAAAGCGACCATTAATCGTGTAAGTAGTTGAAACCGCATTTCCTTTTTCATCGACGACAGAGTAATGCGTGGTCTCCGGTTTTTCGTGAGGCCCTATTCCTGGTTGAACTTGCGTGGATGGCGTTGCTTGGTTGGGTTTGATTTCTTTGCGTAACTCTTCTGCATAGGCTTTGCTGAGTAGCTTTTCCGTTGGGTTATCGACAAACTCAGGATCACCGAGGAAGGTATTTCTGTCCATATAAGCATGGCGCATCGCTTCCGTTAGAGTATGAATATAGTCCGCGGAGTTAAAGCCCATTTCTTTGAGGTCATACCCTTCTAAGATATTAAGCGTTTGGCAGATAGTCACTCCACCTGAACTTGGTGGTGGTGCAGAAATAAATTGATAGCCTCTATAGGTACAGCTAACAGGCGCTGTATCTGTGATAGTAAAATCTGCAAAATCTTTTGCGGTTAAGATGCCGCCATTTTTCTTAGAGGCTTCTTCCACAATTTTGGGGATTTCTCCTTCGTAAAAAGCAGAAGGGCCATTTTGGGCAATTTTTTCTAAGGTGTTAGCTAAATCGGTCTGAACTAACAAGTCACCGGGTTGGAAAGAACGACCATCCGGTTTTAAGAAGATACGTGCGACTTCTGGGTCTTGTTTAAAACGTTCTGTCGTGGTGTCGAGGACATCAGTATCCGCTCTAGTCAGCACAAAGCCTTCTCTCGCTAATTTAATAGCCGGCGCCATCACCTGCTGGCGGCTCATCGTACCGTATTTTTCTAAGGCATAGTCTAGGCCTTTAACGGTACCTGGTACACCTGACGCGAGGTAGCCATATAGGCTCGCATCTTTGATTAACTTACCGTCTTTGTCTAAATACATATCTGCACTAGCGGCACCGGGCGCGGTTTCTCTGAAATTAATAAATAAATCTTTGCCATCGGCTAGATGAATAGTCATAAAGCCACCACCGCCGATATTGCCACAGCAAGGGTTAACTACGGCTTGTGCATATCCTACCGCAACAGCGGCATCAATAGCATTGCCGCCTGATTTTAGAATATCAGCCCCAATTTGTGATGCTAAATGTTGGGAGGAAACAACCATACCTTTTTTTGCTTCAACGGCAGGTTCAGAAGCGGCATACAGCTGATTAGAAACAAGTAAGGAAAGAAATAGAACCGCAGGGCGTAATGATGTTTTTATCATTCGTATCTCCCAGTTAGGGTTAATTGAGTTGTTCTATCGCACAAATATTCAATATGAATAGTTTGTTAATTATTTGTGTTTTTAATGTATAGCACACAATAATACAAAACATTGAGTATTTGAGTTAAGAATTGTTAACTGAGTGGAATAATTGCGAGTAGGAAGAGAAAAGATAGACTTGGTTCACAAAAGTAAAAAGCGGGCTTGATGCCCGCTTTTCTAAAACTCGCGTAACGAATTACAGTTTTGCAGAGTTTTTAGTCAGGTAGTCAGCAACGCCTTTTGGAGATGCATTCATACCTTCTTGGCCTTTTTCCCACTGAGCTGGGCAAACATCACCGTGCTCTTCGTGGAATTGCAGCGCGTCAACCATACGCAGCATTTCGTCGATATTACGGCCTAATGGTAGGTCATTAACCACTTGGTGGCGAACAACACCTTTTTTGTCAACGAGGAAAGAGCCACGCAGTGCAACGCCTGCATCTGGGTGCACGATGCCGTATGCTGCCATGATTTCACGTTTGATATCAGCAACCATTGGGTATTTAACTTCACCAATACCGCCTTTATCTACGGATGTTTGACGCCATGCGTTATGAACAAACTCAGAGTCAAAAGAAACACCGATGATTTCTACACCACGTTTTTGGAATTCTTCATAGCGGTGGTCAAATGCGATCAGCTCTGAAGGGCAAACGAAAGTAAAATCCATTGGCCAGAAGAAGATGACAGCAGGTTTACCAGCAATGTGTTTTTTTAAGTTGAAGTTTTCAACGATTTCACCGTTACCTAAAACAGCTGCTGCAGTAAAGTCAGGGGCTTGACGTGTTACCAGAACCATAATTTACTCCTATGAGTTTGAATTAAAGTTTTTTGTCCTGTCTATTTAATCACTGATAAATAGTGTGGATTTAGACTTCTGAAAGAATAGAAAAAGATCTTTTGACAATAAAGTCATTTAAACCGATTATTGTGATAGGTTTTAACTATCAATAATACTGGTTTATCAAATTAATATCAATAAGATAGTTTTATTCCACTAAAGTGCAAGCTTTAATTTATTCCTTTGTGTTAATTGTGACATTCTGTACAAAAAAATGTTGCAGCGCATTAGCCATCATTTGCGGATAAAATTGAAAGAAAATAGTTTCTAACGCATCATACTGCAATAAAAAATCATCAAATGAACCACTTAGCGCACTGAGCTTGGGGCGTCTTCTTGCCATCCCACTCAGTGATTTTCCAATATAATTTTTATCTGCATAGCGTATTAGCCACTGTTGAGGCCAGAGATATTCATTTAACTCCTGGAATTTTTCAGGGGTATGACAAAGCTGCGGCTCAATTATTTTTCGGCAGTCACGTACAAAGTCTACTAGCGGTATTGATGGCTCAATAGTTGACCAATGCAGCGATAAAAAATGGTCCCAAACTAAATCCAATGTTATGGGGGCAACACGGCGATATTCATCACGAAATAACAATTTAGCTTCTTTGACTAAAGGGTGAGTATCTGTAATGCGGTCGACAGTTCGATGCATAAAGATACCAGAGACAATTTCGGGGGAGTAAAGGCCCACAGGGTTACCGCGGACGTAGTCAGCCATGATGTTGCCGAGTAAGGAGCTGCCAGCGAGATGGGCCAGGTGGAGGTGAGCTAGGTAATTCATCCTCCTATGATATACCCGATGCCTTTCAAATTATAGCTGTGTTAGCTGCACAAATCGACCCTAGTCACATACTGATGTATGCTCCTAGGGATCAATTTGCTTGCTGCCTTGCTCTAATTCGAAATTCATGGGGTATGAACATTGAGAAACAAAAGAAAAAATATTCTTGATAGTTCGAATCTATGTAAGTTGCCTACCTGTGATTCGAAATCCATAGGACATGCAACGCAGCTTAGCTAACTTTTTGATTGCTCAAACTATAGCAGTAATTATGTTGAATTCGAAACTCACAGGACATTACTTGGCAGAGGAATAAAGAATTCCTCTAATTTGAAATTCATGGGTATACCTATCGAGTAGAAAAAAGTCGAAATCAATTTGTTATAAAAGTTTATTGAAATTGAAATAATTCATTCTTTGAATGGATAAATAGTATGCAGAATTTTTTGCTAACAAATTATTTGTTAAAAAATGGTGGTTTTTTGTCCGATCTTGCGCTTATTTCTTGCGCCAAAGTCAGTGCGGCACTAGACTAGTCGCCTGTTTTTTTAGATTGATGTCAATACAATGCGTGTTTCTGATTTTACTTTTGAATTACCTGAAGAACTGATTGCCCATTATCCGCAGGCTGAGCGTAGTGCTTGCCGTTTATTAAGCCTAGATGGCGGCTCAGGGCAGCTCACGCATGGTGTTTTTACCGATATTCTAGAAAAATTGGAGCATGGTGACTTGCTGGTGTTCAATAACACTCGCGTGATCCCCGCACGGTTATTTGGGCGCAAAGTTAGCGGTGGTAAAATTGAAGTTCTGATTGAGCGTATGTTGGATGAACACCGCGTGCTCGCTCATGTTAGGGCATCAAAAGCACCAAAAGAAGGGGCTGAATTACTGCTAGGCGAAGATGAAAGCGTGAATGCGACGATGGTCGCGCGTCATGGTGCATTGTTTGAACTGCGTTTTGACGATGAACGTGATGTATTAAGCATTCTAAACCAAATTGGTCATATGCCTCTCCCGCCTTATATTGATCGTCCTGATGAAGAATCAGATAAAGAACTTTATCAAACCGTATATAGTGAAAAACCAGGGGCTGTTGCAGCACCAACGGCGGGCTTACACTTTGATGAACCGTTACTTGAAGCATTGCGCCAAAAAGGCGTAGAAATGGCGTTTGTAACATTGCATGTGGGAGCCGGTACCTTTCAACCTGTACGAGTTGATACTATCGAAGATCACATTATGCATTCTGAATATGCAGAAGTGCCACAAGAGGTCGTAGACGCTGTTTTAGCCTGTAAAGCACGAGGTAACCGCGTTATCGCTGTTGGAACAACGTCCGTTCGGTCGCTCGAAAGTGCCGCAAAAGCGAGCCAAGATGCTTTAATTGCTCCATTTTTTGATGATACCCAAATCTTTATTTATCCAGGGTATGAATATCAGGTGATAGATGCACTGATCACCAACTTCCACTTACCGGAATCGACATTAATTATGTTGGTTTCTGCGTTTGCTGGATACAAAAACACCATGAATGCATATAAAGAAGCCGTTGAACAAAAATACCGCTTTTTTAGTTATGGTGATGCTATGTTCATTACCCCCAATACAAATGCTCGATTCGAGAAAATTGGTGAGTAATCAGTTTGAAGCGGTGGCATCGGCTGCTTGCTTAGCAAATTAATATTATCAATAGCAACAGACTGTTTTTCTGCTGCTAGGAGGCAAACGTGAAATATGAATTACAAACGACCGATGGCAATGCACGCCGTGGTCGCTTAGTTTTTGAGCGCGGTGTGGTGGAAACCCCTGCATTTATGCCAGTAGGAACCTACGGTACTGTTAAGGGCATGACACCGGAAGAAGTTAAAGAGACTGGTGCTCAAATCTTATTAGGGAACACTTTCCACTTGTGGTTGCGCCCTGGGCAAGAAATTATGAAGTTGCATGGTGACCTCCATGACTTTATGCAATGGCAAGGCCCAATTTTAACCGATTCAGGTGGCTTTCAGGTCTTTAGTCTTGGTGCGATGCGCAAAATTAAAGAAGAAGGTGTGCATTTTCGTAACCCAATCAACGGTGAAAAAGTTTTCCTAAGTCCTGAAAAGTCGATGGAAATTCAGTATGACCTCGGTTCAGATATTGTCATGATTTTTGACGAGTGTACGCCATATCCAGCAGATTGGGACTATGCAAAGACATCAATGGAAATGTCGCTGCGTTGGGCTGCACGTAGCCGCCAACGTTTTGACGAACTTAACAATAAAAATGCCTTATTCGGCATTATTCAAGGTAGTGTTTACGAAGATTTACGTGATATTTCAGTTAAGGGGCTGGTGGAAATCGGCTTTGATGGGTACGCTGT
This sequence comes from Providencia sp. PROV255, assembly GCF_028478065.1. Lineage (NCBI taxonomy): Bacteria > Pseudomonadati > Pseudomonadota > Gammaproteobacteria > Enterobacterales > Morganellaceae > Providencia > Providencia sp. PROV255. Next base: position 103,460 of record NZ_JAMPMI010000010.1, read on the forward strand.
AGGCGGCTTAGCCGTTGGCGAACCGAAAGAAGATATGCACCGAATCTTAGAACATGTCTGCCCGCAAATTCCAGCGGAAAAACCTCGTTACTTAATGGGGGTTGGTAAGCCTGAAGATTTAGTGGAAGGGGTTCGTCGCGGAATCGATATGTTCGATTGTGTGATGCCAACACGAAATGCGCGAAATGGGCATTTATTTGTGACAAATGGCGTGGTAAAAATTCGTAATGCTAAGTATAAATCAGACACATCAACACTGGATGCTGAGTGTGATTGCTATACTTGTCGTCATTATAGCCGCGCTTATCTGCATCATCTTGATAGATGTAATGAAATTCTTGGTGCAAGGCTCAATACCATCCATAATTTACGTTATTACCAGCGCTTGATGGCCGGTATTCGCCAAGCCATTGAAAATGGGAATTTTGAAGAGTTTGCTAAAGATTTTTACCAAAAGATTGGTAAACCTGAACCTTCATTAAATATCGAATGAATTTAAGTGCGAAATGCCATTAATCTGTGTAGCATATCAAACTTAGCTTTTTTGTATGTAAAATTGCTTTCAATAAAACAATGAGGAAAGTTGAATGAGTTTTTTTATTTCTGAAGCAGCGGCGTCAGCAGGTGCACCAGCGCAAGGTAGCCCGTACACTATGGTTATCATGCTTGTTGTTTTCGCGCTGATCTTCTATTTCATGATTTTGCGTCCACAGCAAAAACGTGCGAAAGAACACCGTAAATTGATGGAATCTATCACTAAAGGTGATGAAGTTTTAACAACTGGCGGTTTAATCGGACGTGTAACTAAAGTGTCTGAAACCGGTTATGTGGTTCTTGAGCTGAGTGAGAACACAGAAGTAACCATCAAACGTGATTTCGTTGCTGCTGTTTTACCTAAAGGCACAATGAAAGCAATTTAATTCTGATTCTCCCGAAGGGAACTGCCGTGCTAAACCGTTATCCTTTGTGGAAGTATCTGATGTTGATCTTCGCGATCCTCATCGGTTTGCTTTATGCACTTCCAAACCTATATGGTGAGGATCCGGCTGTTCAGATCACTGGCGTGCGGGGAACCGCCGCCAATGAACAAACGCTGATCCAAGTCCAGAAATCGTTAAAAGACGATAAAATTGAGAGTAAATCTATCTCTCTAGAAAATGGGGCCATTTTAGCCCGATTCAACAACTCTGATGTTCAGTTACGTGCGCGTGAAGTGATCATGAATGCACTGGGTGACCAGTATGTTGTTGCATTAAACCTTGCACCTGCAACGCCAAAGTGGCTCGAAGCTATCGGTGGTGAACCGATGAAGCTTGGTCTTGATCTGCGTGGTGGGGTTCACTTCCTGATGGAAGTTGATATGGACACTGCATTAGGTAAATTGCAGGAACAAAACATGGATGGTTTGCGTAATGACCTGCGTCAAGAAGGCATTGCGTACTCTTCTATTCGTAAAGGCAATGATTATAGCGTGGAAGTTCGTTTCCGTAACGCGGATGATCGTAGCCAAGCTGAAAAAGCATTGTCTCGTAAATACCCAGACTTAGTCTTTAGTGATGGCAGCGATAACACCATGATCGCAGTGATGACCGACGAGCGTTTACGTGAAGCACGTAACTACGCGGTTTCTCAGAACATTACTATTATTCGCAACCGTGTAAACCAATTAGGTGTTGCGGAGCCACTCGTTCAACGCCAAGGCGCTGACCGAATTGTGGTTGAATTACCGGGTATTCAAGATACCGCGCGCGCAAAAGAAATTTTAGGTGCGACTGCGACATTAGAATTCCGTCTAGTGAATACCGCTGTGGATTCTTCTGCAGCGGAAAGTGGCCGTGTACCAGGTGATTCAGAAGTTAAATATGACCGTGAAGGCATGCCTTATGTCTTATATAAGCGTGTGATCTTAACGGGTGACCATATTACCGACTCAACATCTGATGCGGATGAAAACGGTCAACCACAAGTGAGTATCAGTCTTGATAGTTCTGGTGGTTCTATCATGTCTGACTTTACACGTGATAACCAAGACAAGCTGATGGCAACGCTGTTTGTTGAATACAAAGACAGTGGCAAGAAAGATGCAACGGGCCGTTCAATTTTGGTGAAAGATGAAAAAGTCATCAATGCGGCACGTATTTCTGCACGTTTTGGTAGCAAATTCCGTATTACTGGTATTACTAACGGCACTGAAGCTCGCCAGCTTTCATTACTGTTACGTGCAGGTGCGTTGATTGCGCCAATCCAAATTGTTGAAGAACGTACCATTGGCCCAACACTAGGTATGCAAAATATCGAGCAAGGGCTGAAAGCCTGTATTGCAGGTCTGTTAGCTTCTATCCTATTTATGATTATTTACTATCGTAAATTTGGTCTGATTGCGAGTAGCGCGCTGTTGGCAAACTTGGTGTTAATTGTTGGGGTGATGTCCTTATTACCGGGCGCAACACTGACTATGCCTGGTATTGCCGGTATCGTATTAACCCTTGCGGTTGCCGTCGATGCGAACGTTCTAATTAACGAACGGATTAAAGAAGAGCTCAAGAACGGTCGATCTGTTCAGCAAGCAATTCATGAAGGGTATAAAGGCGCCTTCTCAAGTATTACAGACGCAAACTTAACGACACTGATCACTGCGATTATTCTCTATGCAGTGGGTACTGGGTCTATTAAAGGCTTTGCGATTACGACAGCGATTGGTGTCGCAACCTCTATGTTTACAGCTATCGTTGGTACACGTGCTATCGTGAACCTGCTTTACGGCGGTAAACGTATTAACAAGCTGTCAATTTAAGGAGCACGTTGTGGCACAGGATTATACTGTTGAACAATTGAACTATGGCCGTAAAGTTTATGACTTTATGCGCTGGGACAACGTTGCCTTTAGCATTTCTATCGTATTACTGATAGCTTCTTTTGTGATTATTGGCGTCAAAGGTTTTAACTGGGGCTTAGATTTTACCGGTGGTACGGTAATTGAAATCAACTTAAGTCAGCCAGCTGATTTGGATAAAATTCGTGATAGCTTGTCTAACTCGAATCATAAAGATCCATTAATCCAAAACTTTGGTAGCAGCCGCGATATCATGATCCGTATTCCGCCAATTGAAGGCACTGCTGGTCAAGAAGTCGGTAAAGAAATTATCACGATTATCAACCAAAATGTGGATGATAAAGCAACCGTAAAACGCATTGAATTCGTGGGGCCAAGTGTTGGGGCTGAATTAGCGCAAACAGGGGCTTTGGCTCTGTTAACTGCGTTGATTTGTATCCTAGTCTACGTTGGTTTCCGTTTTGAATGGCGTTTGGCCGCGGGTGCCGTGTTATCTCTTGCGCATGATGTGGTGATCACTTTAGGTATTCTGTCTTTGTTCCATATAGAGATAGATATGACTATTGTGGCATCATTGATGTCAGTTATTGGTTACTCACTGAACGACAGTATCGTTGTATCAGACCGTATCCGTGAAAACTTCCGTAAAATACGCCGTGGTACACCGTACGAAATCATGAACGTCTCTTTGACGCAAACATTGAGCCGTACCATCATGACATCAGCCACCACATTATTAGTGGTTCTGATGCTATACCTGTTCGGTGGCGCAATGTTAGAAGGCTTCTCATTGGTTATGTTAATCGGTGTAACTATCGGTACTATCTCATCTATTTATGTGGCTTCTGCATTAGCACTGAAGATGGGTATGAAGCGTGAACACTTGATGCAAGCGAAAGTCGAAAAAGAAGGCGCAGACCAAGAGTCATTACTGCCTTAGTTTTAAAAATGATGAGTAACTAAGCTAATTAGCACTCAAAATAGTTCGTGTTGTAGGTAGGCGGCAAGTGTAATTAATCCCTAGGAGCATACAAAAGTATGTGACTAGGGTTCATAAGCGATGCCAATACCCCTACAACGGGAATAATAAAGAGTTAAGCCAATTAGTGCTCAAAATAGTTCGTGTTGTAGGTAGGCGGCAAGTGTAATTAATCCCTAGGAGCATACAAAAGTATGTGACTAGGGTTAATAAACGATGCCAACACCCCTACAACGCGAAATATGAAGAGCAACGAGAACACCCTAGGAGGCATCTTCTAGGGTGTTTTTTCTCGCACAGTAGGGTAAACTATCTCCCCCTAAATAGATTCAGGAAACGCTATGCACTGCCCATTCTGCTCAGCTGTAGATACGAAAGTTATTGACTCGCGTCTGGTCGGTGAAGGGTCCCAAGTCCGTAGACGCCGCCAGTGCTTACTTTGTCATGAACGCTTCACCACTTTTGAAGTCGCTGAGCTTGTCATGCCTAGAGTCATTAAAAGCGACGATATTCGTGAACCTTTTGATGAAGAAAAGCTTAATCGAGGTATGCAAAAGGCATTAGAAAAACGGCCTGTAAGTTCTGATGACATTGAGCAAGCTATTATTTCTATTAAATCTCAGCTTCGGGCTACGGGGGAACGTGAAGTTCCGTCTAAATTGATTGGTAGTTTGGTTATGGATGAACTGAAAAAGCTCGATAAAGTTGCCTATATCCGTTTTGCTTCTGTTTACCGCAGCTTTGAAGATGTGCGCGAATTTGGCGAAGAAATCGCTAAATTACAGGATTAACGCCAATGATTGAACAAGACAACATGTATATGGCTCGTGCTTTTGAATTGGCACGAAAAGGGCGTTTTACTACATCACCTAATCCAAATGTCGGGTGTGTGATTGTGCGTGATGGTGCCATTGTCGGTGAAGGGTATCATCAGAAAGCAGGGGAACCCCACGCTGAGGTTCACGCATTGCGTATGGCAGGAGAAAAAGCGCAAGGGGCAACGGCCTATGTCACCCTTGAGCCTTGTAGTCATCACGGCCGCACTCCGCCTTGTGCAGAAGCACTGATTAATGCAGGTGTAAGCCGAGTTGTAGCGGCGATGCAAGACCCAAATCCTCAGGTTGCAGGCCGTGGTCTGTATATGTTGTCGCAAGCAGGAATTGAAACACGTAGTAATGTTTTATTAGACGATGCTGAAGCGGCGAACCGTGGCTTTTTAAAACGTATGCGTACCGGGTTTCCCTATATCCAGTTGAAACTTGCTGCTTCGCTTGATGGCAAGACCGCCCTTGAATCTGGGGAAAGCAAATGGATTACCAGCCCGGCAGCTCGCAAAGATGTACAAGCTCTTCGAGCCGAGGCAAGTGCTATTTTAAGTACGAGCAGCACGGTTGTTGCTGATGACCCTTCTTTAACGGTACGTTGGAGTGAGCTCCCATCAGATATCCAACAAGTGTATCCAGAAAGCCAAGTACGCCAACCCATTCGTATTGTGCTAGATAATCACAATCGAGTGACTCCTGACCATAAAGTTACTCAATTAGATGGTGAATGTTGGTTAGTGCGCTCAACCCCAGATGAAAATGCGGTATGGCAAGGAAAAATTGAGCAAATCGCTATTCCAGCAGATGAAAACGGCACCGATCTGGTTATTTTGATGATGCAGCTGGCTAAACGTAATGTGAATAGCATTTGGGTTGAGGCGGGAGCAAAACTCGCTGGCTCATTACTTAAGCTAGGTTTAGTTGACGAACTGATTGTCTATATTGCACCTAAATTATTAGGTGACAGCGCTCGAGGTTTGGTGGACTTTCCGCCGCTTAACGCCCTTGTTGATGCGCCAAAATTTGAATTTACAGAAGTGAAGCAAGTCGGGCCAGACCTTCGTGTCAGGCTTCGTCCCGTATGGTAAGTGGTTTTTTTGAAAATCATACGTACGATACACGAAAGAATGTGATAAAATCCGCGCCCCGCGGGTTATAATTAATATTAGAGGAAGGCTATGAACGTAATTAAAGGTGTTGTTGCTGCTCCACAAGCGCGTGTTGCTATCGCTATCGCTCGTTTTAACAACTTTATTAATGATAGTCTGCTGGAAGGTGCTGTTGATGCGTTAGAACGCATTGGTCAGGTTTCAAATGACAATATTACAATTGTGTGGGTTCCAGGCGCTTATGAGCTGCCATTGACCACAAAAGCATTGGTTGAAACGAATAAATATGATGCAGTGATTGCATTAGGTACTGTGATTCGTGGTGGTACTGCTCACTTTGAATACGTTGCAGGTGAATGTAGCTCCGGTTTATCTCATGTTGCGATGAACAGTGAAGTTCCAGTGACTTTTGGTGTGTTAACCACTGAAAATATTGAACAAGCTATTGAACGTGCGGGTACTAAAGCAGGTAATAAAGGTGCTGAAGCTGCACTGACAGCACTTGAAATGATTAATGTAATTAAGGCCATCAAAGGCAAATAATACACAATTTGCTCTATGTTGCTGTTTTTTCGCCACTGCGGTGTAGATTACGCAATGCAACAAGTGTTTATTGTGTACAGTTTTTAAATTTAAGGGGAATCTTGTGAAACCTGCTGCTCGTCGCCGCGCTCGTGAGTGTGCTGTACAAGCCATTTATTCATGGCAATTATCTGGCAATCCAATTGCTGAAGTCGAATATGAGTTTATTGCTGAACAGGACATGTCAGACGTCGACGTAAACTATTTTCGTGAACTGTTATCAGGTGTTGCGACTAACGCAACAAAACTAGATCAACAGATGGCGCCTTATTTATCTCGTCAGCTCGAAGAGTTAGGGCAGGTAGAAAAAGCGATTTTACGCGTCTCCATGTTTGAATTAAGTTTCCGTGAAGATGTACCTTATAAAGTCGCAATCAACGAAGGTATTGAATTAGCGAAAGTTTTTGGCGCAGAAGATAGCCATAAATTCGTTAACGGTGTATTAGACAAAGCTGCACCTGCGGTACGCCGTAAAAAATAATAATATCAGGGTTCCCTCCTGTAGCACTACGGTAATAAATAGGTAGCCTGGGTTCCAGTCTACCTTTGTGTTTATATGCTCGCGATATTTCAATGGCCGGTGAGCGAAGAATAATTGCAGCCAATTAGATAGACTCTTCAGGTTAGCAATTCAGTGCTATTTACCTATTATTGAATTATTAGGGTGTAAATTATTTGCTTCGTCTTAAACGAAAATAGATATAGCGAAAACGGAAAATCTACCATGTCATATGGCGAATTTGACCTCATCGCGCGTTATTTTAACCGTCAAACCACTAACCGACGTGATGTTAATATCGGTATTGGGGATGACTGTGCGTTGATGACCATTCCAGAAAAACAGCAACTTGCTGTAAGCACTGACACTCTCGTTTCTGGTATTCATTTCCTACCAACCATTTCACCAGCTGATCTTGCTTATAAATCATTAGCATCTAATTTAAGTGACCTCGCAGCGATGGGCGCAGACCCTGCATGGGTTTCTTTGGCAATTACATTGCCTTGTGTTGATTGTGATTGGTTACAATCTTTTAGTGATAGTTTGTTTGAACAGCTTAACTATTATGGCATGCAATTAATTGGTGGTGATACAACCCGAGGCCCTATGAGCTTGACCTACACGGTTCATGGCTTAGTGCCAAACGGCAAAGCGATGTCCCGTGCGGGGGCGCGTAATGGCGATTGGATTTATGTAACGGGGACTCTCGGTGATAGCGCTGCTGGCCTTGCTATTTTACAAGATAAACTGAATGTTAAAAATGTAGAACATCAAGAATGGCTAATTGCGCGCCATTTACGTCCACAGCCACGGATTTTACAAGGCCAAGCATTGAGAAACCTGGCTTCTTCTGCGATTGATATTTCTGACGGTTTAGTTTCTGATCTCAACCACATCTTGAAAGCGAGTAGTTGTGGTGCGCGCATTAATTTAGATGCATTGCCTCAATCAGAAGCGTTGAAACAAAGTTGTAGTATCGAACAAGGGCGTTTATGGTCTTTGAGTGGTGGTGAAGACTACGAACTTTGCTTTACCGTTCCTGAAATTAACCGTGGGGCGCTAGAGATGGCACTTGCACATACAGGCTCAGGCTTTACGTGTATTGGGCAAATTAAGCCGCAGTCTGAAGGAATTAGCTACTTTTGCAATAACCAAGAAGTTGATGTAAACCTAAAAGGTTTCGATCATTTTGTTTCGGAAGGTGCATAGAATGGCTAGTCGCCAAGAAAAAGCAGAAGCAAAAAAACGGCTGAATATGCGTAATCCTTGGCACTTATTGGCTACAGGATTTGGTAGCGGCCTTTCACCTATTGTGCCAGGCACAATGGGCTCTCTTGCTGCGATACCTTTCTGGTTATTAATGGCCAACATGCCAATTTGGAGCCTGTGGGTGCTTATTATCGCGGGTTTTTGGATTGGTTGCTTAATTTGTCAGCGCACTTCCGATGATATGAAAATTCATGACCACGGCAGCATTGTTTGGGATGAATTTATCGGGATGTGGATTACTCTCATGGCGATCCCAGTTGTTGATTATGAATGGGTCATCACCGCCTTCTTTATTTTCCGCATATATGACATGTGGAAGCCATGGCCGATACGGATTTTTGACCGAAAAGTCAGTGGCGGTTTTGGCATCATGATTGACGATATTATTGCGGCGATTTTTGCTTATGTGACTATTTGGTTGTTGGTATGGTATGACATCATGCCATTCTCTACCAACTAAATACGCGTCATATTTTGCGCTGTGGCGTTGTTGGCCGCACTTGGTTACCCGAATCACATACTTGTGTATGCTCATCGGGATAACCTCGATTGCCGCCTAGCCACAACACAAACTATTTAGCGTATAAATACGCGTCATATTTCAAATTGTAGGGGTGTTGGCTTCGCTTATTCGCCCTAGTCATATACTTGTGTATGCTCCTAGGGTCTTATTCGCTTGCCGCCTACCTACAATCTGAACTATTTAGCGTATAAATACGCGTTATACTTCTTACTGCCACTGCGTTACCCTAGTCACATACTCTCCTATGCTCCTAGGGATTAGTTTCTCTTGCTGCCTTGGTGCAGCACGAATTATTTAGCGTATTTGATGTGATTGTTTATCGTAGTAACTTCTTTTACTTCTCTTATGTCTTTTTGCGCCGAATACCCATCACTGAGGTTTGTGCTAGGGTTAAGCCTTTGGTTTCTGGTGCAAATAGGATCGAAACGATCAGTCCGAGTAAAGAAACGCCTGCCCCCATTAATACCACCGAACTGACACCGTATTTAGTGATAAATAGCGGTAATGCCCATGTTGAAAAAATAGTGCCAATACGGCTGATAGACATAATGATCCCAACGGCGGATGCGCGAATATCGGTTGGAAACAGTTCGTTAGGGTAAAGCCATTGTAAAATACCGGGTCCCCCTGAGAAAAAAGCGTAAATCCCAAACATGATAATCACAAGGCAAATACCAAGGTTTGAAAATAGCCCAAGTATGGCAAGTGCGAGGGTCATAATGGCAAAGCTACCAATCAATAATGGTCTCCGTCCCATTTTATTCAGCCAATACATCGCAGGTAAGCAACCTAGCATAAAGAATAAGCTGATAACTACGTTACCGAGTGCAGCGTTTTTTCCTTGATCCCACCCCAACTGCCCAACGATTTGTGGTCCAAAGGTGTAAATTGCAAACATCGGGATCACTTGGCAGGTCCAAATAATGGCGGTGAATAGGACGAAAGAAAAATGCCTCTTAGTGAATAATTGAAGAAAGTGTGTTTTTTGTTGTTCTTCGGCTTCAAATATTACGGGTTGGCCAAATAACTTTTCCATCATTTTTTCACATTCTTTAATGCGCCCTTTGCGAATCAGCCAAAGAGGTGATTCAGGTAAATCAAAACGACCAATCAAAATAATAATACAGGGGATCACTGAGCTACCAAGCATCCAGCGCCAGCCATCTTCCACGTCATATAGCATATAGCCGACGAGATTGGCACAGGTGGCACCGACATACCACATTGCTGCAATAAACCCGACAGCAAATGCACGTTGTTTGGTATTGGAAAATTCGGTGATCATTGACGTTGCAATTGGGTAGTCTGCACCTATTACAATCCCGATTAAGAATCGCATGATAAGCAGCTCCATCGGTGTTGAGACAAACATGGTCGCGACTGAAATGGCACCAATGGCAACAATATCAATTAAAAACATTTTACGACGACCGACTTGGTCGCAAATATAGCCAAATAGAGAAGTACCGATGAATAGGCCCGCCAATGTTGCAGCGCCCAATAAGCCAATCCAGTCACTACTTAAACTTAATACGGGGGTGAGTTGTTCTAAGGCAACGCCGATCAGGACTAATACATAACCATCCAGAAAAGGCCCACCGCTACCCCACAGCATGATCCGTCGGTGAACGGAGGAAAATTGAATATCATCAAAACTTTTTGGTTTCATTATGGGTGTGTCCCTGATCAGCGCAAATAAACGCTTGAAAACTCACGAAGTTATTAGCTTCGAGAGCGATGCTAAATAAATCAGCCGTAACGAAATTCAATACCGAAAGTGCCGCGTGGGTATTCCCACTTTTCTAATGCACTATCTAAGCCAAGAATGCGGCAGGTTCCACATTCGAGACAGCCGGCATAATCGAAACGTACTGAGCCATCTTCTTGTTTTTTATATAATCCCGCAGGGCAAGCTTTAGTTAATGTGTCGAGCACATTCATATCTGGATGCTCTTTTATCACAATATGCGGGTTTTCTTCATCGACATTAAATTTATTAATACCGAGTTTGACATCAACGTTGACTGGATTACTCATATTGCTCTGACTCCTTTAATTCCATCCTTGAGCAAGTTCATAAAGCCCACTTTTTTCGCGTGTTGTAACATGGTCTTACGTAAAGGCACAGGAGCTTCATCTGAAATAGTGAAGAGTTTTTTTGCAATACCAACCGCCATTTCTGGGTAAGCAGAAAACATGCGCGGGTTATCCAAAAACTCAGGCATTTTTTGGTACATTTTCATGTCCCGTAATGGGCCTTCGTTGAGCAGTGCGAGGTATTGATTTAAATTTTGCTTGCTGAAATCGTCAGTTTTCATTGCGCTAAGTACCGCTTTTGCTGCGGCTTCACCTGAAGCAACGGCTAAGTCCATACCACGAATAGTAAAACCTAAATTTATACACATACCCGCGGCATCACCAGCAATTAATACACCATCACGAACCAATTCGGATTGCATTTTTAAACCCGCTTCAGGGACGACGTGCGCGGCATATTCGACCATTTTTCCACCTTCAATCAAAGGTGCAACAGCCGGATGTTGTTTAAAGTCTTCAAGCATTTGCGGAACAGATTTTTTAGCATCTTTAATATGGTGTAGGCCGCAAACTAAGCCGAGTGAAACGGTATCTTCATTGGTATAGAGGAACCCACCGCCCATCAAGCCATCGGTTGGTGAGCCAGCAAATAGCCAAGCAACACCTTCTTTGTCTTTAAGGTTAAAACGGTTAGCTAGAACATCTCTTGGTAGTTCAATGAGCTCTTTTACACCAACAGCGACATGTTCTGCATTGACGCGCTTAGTCATGCCAAGTTGTTCAGCCAGCAGTGAGTTGACGCCATCCGCTAAAATGACCACTTTAGCTTCAAGTACATCACCATCAGCCTCAACACCAACTACCTTGCCATCACGTTCAACTAACTTATCAACTCGAATACCCGTAATACACTGTGCACCAGCATTTTCGGCTTGTTCAACTAGCCATGGATCTAATTTACCGCGTAGTACAGACCAAGACGTTTCATCAGGGCTTTGTTCTGAGCCATTTTGGAAATCAACTGTAACAGCGCCAGTTTCGGTCATAAATGACAGTTTTTCGCGTGTGATCATGCGCTCAATAGGCGCTTCTTGGGTAAAGCCTGGAATAATGCGTTCTAAGCTATGGGCATACATTCGCCCACCTGTTACGTTTTTGCCGCCCGCGTAGTTTCCTCTTTCGATTAGGAGAACTTGCGCACCTTCACGGGCAAGCACCAATGCAGCTACAGAGCCAGCTAGACCTGCGCCTACAATGATTGCATCAAAAATATCATCGGACATAGTTTCTCCAAAGGTCACGAAAACAGTGAGGAAAATGCCTCACTGTTATTGAGTTTATTTCGCCAGTTGTTGCGTTAACGCAGGTAAGATTTTGAACAGATCGCCAACGATCCCGTAGTCTGCAAATTGGAAAATAGGGGCGTTTTTATCTTTGTTGATTGCGACGATCGTTTGTGCGCCATTCGCACCGACCATATGTTGAATCTGCCCTGAAATGCCGACGGCAAGATAAAGTTCAGGTTTGAGCATTAAGTTAGAAATACCCACATAGCGCTCATGTTCCATCCATTTTTCATTTTCTGCGACTGGGCGAGAACAAGCGATTTCAGCACCGATGGTATCGGCAAGCGTTTTGGCAATCGCAATGTTTTCTTGGCTACCAATACCTCGCCCGACACTGACAACTAAGCGTGCCTTGTCTAATTCCACTGAGTTACCTGCTTTTTTCTGAATCGAGGTACGTACAATAGATTGTTTTGGTTCGACCCATTGTGTAGCTTGAGCTGTGCCGCTACGTGATGCATCACTCGGTGCCGCTTCAAATGTACCAGAGGTAAGGGTTGCAATTGAAAATGCGCTATCTAGGGTCTCTTGGCCGAAGGCTAAGCCACCATAAACCATATGTTTAATCAGCGGTTTTTCAGATTCAATTGTGATTGCGGCGGCATCATTGGAAACCGCGGCTTGTAGTTTCGCGCCTAAGCGTGCTGCAAGTAATTTTCCTCTGCGGGTATTTGGTAACAACAGTAAACCGTTATCGCTTTGTTGTTTGATGGTGGAAACCATCGTGTCCGCATAGTCTTCAATAATGCGGTCATCGGGTTTACCTGTTAATAGAAAGACTTGCGAAGCGCCAAGTTGGAAAGCTTGTGCGCTTTGTGCTTCATCAAGGGCAAAAATATTCACTTGCTCGCCAAGCGAGAGGGCACCACCGATAAGTTCAGGTAAGCGAGAAGTCATATCACTAAATACCCAAACGGTTGATAATTTGCTCATAACTCCTCCAATTAAATAATTTTTCTTAAATGTTCAGCAAATTGCGCAATTTGGTCATCGCCATCACCTTCAATGATGACCCGCTGGCGGACTTTTTGTTTCGGCGCGGCGATAGATTGAGACGATAATGCGGCAACGTTATCTAAGCCAATATCTGCCATCGTCCAGGCTTGGACGGGTTTTTTAGCGGCACCTAAAATGGCTTTCATTGAAGGAATAACAGGAACGTTAATGTCGGAGGTTACAGCGATAATGGCCGGTAATGGCATGGATAGCGTTTCAATTTCATCTTCTAGCTCACGTTCTACAATGACCGTATCAGCTGTGATGGAAACAATTTTTTTCACACCATTGATGGCAGGAATTTGCAGCGTTTCACCTAATAAAATGCTCACTTGTTGTGCATTGAGATCTGCGGAGCCATCACCACAAATAATTAAATCGAAGCCCACTTTCTGTGCCGCTGCACCAAGGGTAATGGCAGTTTGATGGGGAAGTGCATGCTCAAGTTGGTCATCAATCACAACAACGAGCTCATCTGGGCCACGCGATAGCACATCTTTACGTGCTTTCATATTCGTGAGTGCTTTACCACCAATACTTAACGCAATCACTTTGCTGTCAGCTTGCTGTGCTTTTATTTGATTAGCGGTTTCAATTGCATTTAAATCATATTGACTGATTTTTGTATCGGCACGTGAAAAATCTAAAGAACCATCTGCGCTATTTACAATAATATCTTGTTCATCAGGAACAGATTTATAGCATGTAATAATATTCATTACATCTCCTAAAATAATATTAATAAATATGATCCGTTTCGGTTTCGGATTATATAATTATCATGAACTGGATATTTAAAAATAAAACCTAAGTCACCAATATTGAAAACCTTAAATTAAAGTGGGTTTAAATATTCATACTGATACCCTACTCACCAATACTGTAAAAATCATCTAGTTATCAATGAAATGTTCAATATTGCTACTGGAATCACCAATACTGAAGGTATTTAATAACATTAACGTTACACAATATTTTATCTCTATGTATTTATTGGTGTTTTAATTATTAAAGTTAATAACAATTATTTATCACGAATAATATTGTGACCTTAATAACAGAATTGTTTATGGGGACTAGACATGATTCGGATAGAATTTGAATTAATACTTAATTAGGTTTGTTGGGATTTAATAATAAATATAAGTTTTAAATGCATATAGATATTAGGTAATGAGAATAATATCTATTTTAAAACTTATATATTAAATAATAAATTGGGACCGAACTATGAGCAAAGAAAATAAAAAAGGTGGGATCGAACCGAAGGTTTTTTTTCCACCGTTGATCATTGTTGGACTACTGTGTTGGTTAACTGTTCGTGATTTAGATGCGTCAAATGAAGTTATCAACCAAGTTTTCAGCTATGTCACCAATGTGTGGGGCTGGGCATTTGAGTGGTATATGGTTGTCATGTTTGGTGGCTGGTTTTGGTTGATTTTAGGGCCTTATGCGAAGAAGCGCTTAGGGGAAGAAAAACCTGAGTTTAGCCGAGCAAGCTGGATTTTCATGATGTTCGCATCTTGTACTTCAGCCGCCGTACTTTTCTGGGGTTCGATTGAAATATTCTACTATGTATCTGCGCCTCCATTTGGTTTTGAGCCTTATTCAAATGAAGCGAAAAATATCGGGTTAGCCTATAGCTTATTCCACTGGGGACCGCTCCCATGGGCGACTTATAGCTTCTTATCGGTCGCATTTGGTTACTTTTTCTTCGTTCGTAAAATGGATGTTATTCGCCCAAGTAGTACGCTGGTTCCATTAGTGGGTGAGAAACACGTAAATGGCTGGTTTGGAACCATTATTGATAACTTTTACTTGGTCGCATTGATTTTAGCAATGGGGACGAGTTTAGGGCTAGCGACACCGCTGGTTACCGAATGTATTCAATACCTGTTTGGAATTCCTCATACTCTTGAGCTCGATGCCATCATTATCTTCTGCTGGATCATCCTGAATGCAATTTGTGTGGCTTTTGGTTTGCAAAAAGGGGTGAGAATCGCCAGTGACGTCCGTAGCTACTTGAGTTTCTTGATGCTGGGATGGGTATTTATTGTTGGCGGCGCTAGCTTCATTGTGAACTATTTTACCGACTCTATCGGGGTTCTAATGATGTATATGCCACGCATGTTGTTCTATACAGATGCAGTCGGCAAAGGCGGTTTCCCACAAGGTTGGACCGTGTTCTATTGGGCGTGGTGGGTAATTTATGCCATCCAAATGTGTATTTTCCTCGCACGTATCTCTAAAGGCCGTACCGTCCGTGAGCTGTGTATCGGTATGGTAGCAGGCTTGACGGCAGGAACTACGTTAATTTGGACAATATTAGGTAGTAATACCCTACAACTGGTAGACCAAAACATTATTAACATTCCAAAGCTGATCGAAGAGTTCGGCGTCGCACGCGCCATCATTGAAACATGGGCTGCTTTACCTTTGAGCACTGTAACAATTTGGGGCTTCTTCATCCTCTGCTTTATCGCCACGGTGACACTGATCAACGCGTGTTCTTACACACTTGCGATGTCAACTTGTCGCGCAGTTAAAGATGGCGATGAGCCACCGTTATTAGTGCGCATTGGTTGGTCTGTCTTAGTTGGCGTTATCGGCATTGTCTTGCTGGCTTTAGGCGGATTAAAACCAATTCAAACCGCGATAATTGCCGGAGGATGCCCACTTTTTTTCGTCAACATCATGGTAACGCTCTCCTTTATTAAAGATGCCAAAGTGCATTGGAAAAATGACTAATTTATTCAAAAACAACATGTAAGAGGTTATTGATATGGATTTTAGATTGAATGATGAGCAGGAACTGTTTGTCGCAGGGATCCGTGAACTGATGGCCAGTGAAAACTGGGAAAGCTATTTCGCCGAATGTGACCGAGACAGTAAATATCCTGAACGCTTTGTCAAAGCCTTAGCGGATATGGAAATCGATAACCTGCTGATCCCAGAAGAACATGGCGGCTTAGATGCAGGGTTTATCACCGTTGCTGCGGTATGGATGGAGCTTGGTCGCCTAGGTGCACCAACCTATGTGTTGTATCAATTACCGGGCGGTTTTAATACGGTGCTTAGAGAAGGAACTCAAGAGCAAATTGACAAAATCATGGCGTTCCGTGGTACGGGTAAACAAATGTGGAACTCGGCGATCACTGAACCGGGTGCAGGATCTGATGTTGGTAGCCTACAAACCACCTACCAACGCCGTAATGGCAAAGTGTATTTGAACGGTAGTAAATGTTTTATCACCAGTAGTGCTTACACACCATACATTGTGGTGATGAGTCGCGATGCGGATTCACCAGACAAACCTGTTTTCACCGAATGGTTCTTAGATATGAGCAAACCAGGTATCAAGGTGAATAAACTTGAAAAGCTGGGTTTACGCATGGATAGCTGTTGTGAAATTACTTTTGATAACGTCGAACTGGATGAAAAAGACATGTTTGGCCGCGAAGGTAACGGTTTTAACCGTGTAAAAGAAGAGTTCGACCATGAGCGTTTCTTAGTGGCATTAACTAACTATGGTACCGCGATGTGTGCGTTCGAAGATGCGGCGCGTTACGCTAACCAGCGTGTTCAATTCGGTGAAGCCATTGGTCGTTTTCAGTTAATTCAAGAAAAATTTGCACATATGGCGATCAAGCTCAATTCAATGCGCAACATGTTATATGAAACTGCATGGAAGAGTGACAACGGATTGATCACCTCTGGTGATGCAGCAATGTGTAAATACTTCTGTGCAAATGCGGCATTTGAAGTCGTGGACTCTGCGATGCAAGTACTCGGTGGTGTAGGAATTGCAGGTGAGCACCGAATTGCCCGTTTCTGGCGTGACCTTCGTGTGGATCGCGTATCAGGTGGTTCAGATGAAATGCAAATACTGACATTAGGCCGTAGCGTACTGAAACAATACCGCTAATAACTGAACGTAATGGGATGGTTTTCAAGAGAAGGCCAACCCTGCTTCACAGGAGATAAGAACATGGCAGAGCATCTACCTATGCCAGAATTTGGCCCTCTAGCTGGGGTTAGAGTGGTATTTTCAGGAATTGAAATTGCTGGCCCATTTGCAGGGCAAATGTTTGCAGAATGGGGCGCTGAAGTGATCTGGATAGAAAATGTCGCCTGGGCAGACACTATTCGCGTTCAACCCAACTACCCACAGCTATCACGGCGTAATTTACGTGCGTTATCATTGAATATTTTCAAAGATGAGGGGCGTGACGCGTTTCTAAAACTGATGGAAACAACCGATATCTTCATTGAAGCGAGTAAAGGCCCCGCATTTGCTCGTCGTGGTATCACGGACGAAGTACTTTGGGAACATAACCCTAAACTGGTCATTGCACACTTATCCGGTTTTGGGCAGTACGGTGACCCACAATATACCAACCTCGCAGCGTATAACACCATTGCTCAAGCCTTCAGCGGCTATCTGATTCAAAACGGTGATAAAGACCAGCCAATGCCGGCTTTTCCTTATACCGCAGACTATTTTTCTGGCATGACGGCGACAACTGCCGCACTGGCTGCATTGTATAAAGCACGTGAGACTGGAAAAGGTGAAAGCATTGACGTTGCTATGTATGAAGTGATGTTGCGTATGGGGCAATACTTCATGATGGACTACTTCAATGGTGGAGAGATCTGCCCACGTATGACAAAAGGGAAAGACCCCTATTACGCAGGTTGTGGCCTATATAGTTGTAATGATGGCTATATCGTGATGGAAATTGTTGGTATCACGCAAATTCAGGAAATTTTTAAAGATATTGGGTTGGCGCATCTGTTAGGTACACCAGAAATACCGGAAGGCACACAGTTAATTCACCGTGTGGAATGCCCTTATGGGCCTTTAGTTGAAGAAAAACTCGATGAATGGCTAGGTTCACGTTCGATTGATGAAGTGTTAGCAAGACTCGCGGAATTGAATATTGCTAGCGCCAAAGTCCTTACTATTCCTGAGTTAGAAACCAATCCTCAATACATTGCACGCGAATCTATTACCAGTTGGCAAACAATGGAAGGAAAAACCTGTCGTGGTCCTAACGTCATGCCTAAATTCAAAAATAACCCCGGACAAATTTGGCGAGGCATGCCATCACACGGTATGGACACGACAGATATCTTAAAAAATATTGGATACAGCGAAACTGATATTCGGGGGTTAGTCGATAAAGGGCTAGCCAAAATAGTTGATTAATTGAATGGGTACTCAGGTCAATGATGACTATTGAGCTGAGTATTCATCAGGGAAATGATGGGTAACAATTAATGGATGTAATCGGTAAACAAAATTTGCGTCAAATGTGGGATGATTTAGCGTTAACCCATGGAAACAGCCAGGCGCTTATCTTTGAATCCTGCGATGGAAAAACTAGCAAGTTCAGCTATTTAGAAATGAACCAGCACATTAATCGCACCGCCAATCTCTTTTTAGCCTATGGCATTCAAAAAGGCGATAAAGTGGCTTTACATTTAGATAATTGCCCGGAATTTTTCTTTTGCTGGTTTGGCTTGGCTAAAATTGGGGCGATTATGGTCCCAATTAATGCGCGTTATAAATACAATGAAAGTGCTTGGATCATGCAGAACTGCCAACCCAAAATGGTAGTCACTCGTTCCTCTTTCTTAGATATTTATCAACAAGTATTCGCTGACGTAGCGACAAGTCTAAAACATATTTTTTTGATTACAGACACACAAATTGAACCCGTAGAGCATATTTCTGACTTTTGGTTTGAACAGTCACAACAACATACGCAATTGACTCAGGTTGTTGAATTGAGTGTCGATGATACGGCCGAGATTTTATTTACCTCTGGAACGACCTCGAAGCCTAAAGGGGTAATTATTACCCACTATAACCTCCGCTTTGCCGGTTATTACTCTTCTTGGCAAAACAGCTTACGCTCTGATGATATTTATTTAACAGTCATGCCTGCTTTTCATATTGACTGCCAATGTACAGCTTCTATGGCTGCATTTTCTGTCGGTGCAACGTTTGTGTTATTAGAGAAATACAGCGCACGCCGTTTTTGGCAACAAGTGGTGAAATACAAAGCGACTGTCATCGAACTTATCCCCATGATGATCCGCACATTATTAAGCCAGCCGCTGGCGGATAACGAAAAAGATCATTGTTTACGAGAAGCCATGTTTTACCTCAATTTAAGTGAAGAAGAACGCGACCAGTTTATGGCCCGTTTTGGGGTGAAGCGGTTTTTAACTTCGTATGGAATGACGGAGACTATTGTTGGTTTGATTGGTGACCGGCCTGGCGATATGCGTCGCTGGCCGTCCATTGGTCGCCCGGGTTTTTGTTATCAGGCTCAAATTCGGGACAGAAATAACCAGCGTGTTGGTGCGGGGGTTATTGGTGAGCTCTGTGTGAAAGGTGAGCGTGGTAAAACCCTTTTTAAAGAGTATTACAACAACCCTGAAGCGACCGCAAAAACCTTTGATGAAGCGGGATGGATGCACACGGGGGACTTTGCCTACCAAGACGAAGATGGCTTTTTCTATTTTGTCGATAGAAGCAGCAATATGATCAAACGCGGTGGAGAAAATGTCTCTTGCAGTGAAATTGAAAATATTATTGCCTCACACCCTGCCATTGTGGATGTAGCAGTGATCGGCGTTGCGGATGACATCCGAGATGAAGCGATTAAAGCTTTTATTGTGCTTGAAGAAGGGGAAACCTTAACTCAGGAAGAGTTCTTTGCTTTTTGTGAAAAACAAATGGCGAAATTTAAGGTGCCAACGTGTGTTGAGGTACGTAAAGATTTACCGCGTAACTGCTCTGGAAAAGTATTGAAAAAACATCTGCAATAATCGACAAACGTGATTAATTTTGCATACATTTCGGGCTGCATACCTGCAACCTGAAGCGTCACTGCACGACGAAGAAAGGATTATATTATGAGCGAATCATTAAAAATTACCCGAAATGGCGCTATTTTAGAAATCATACTCGATAGACCTAAAGCTAATGCAATAGATGCAAAAACCAGTTTCAAAATGGGGGAGGTTTTCCTTAATTTTCGCGATGATCCTTCGTTGCGTGTTGCAATTATCACAGGGGCAGGAGAGCGATTTTTCTCTGCAGGCTGGGACTTAAAATCGGCGGCAGAAGGTGAGGCCCCTGATGCTGACTTTGGCCCAGGTGGCTTTGCCGGTTTGACTGAAATTTTTAATTTAAACAAACCTGTTATTGCGGCGGTGAATGGATATGCATTTGGTGGCGGTTTTGAACTGGCTTTAGCGGCAGATATGATAATTTGTTCTGAAAATGCCAGTTTTGCATTACCTGAGGCTCAGCTCGGTATTGTTCCAGATAGCGGGGGGGTTTTACGTTTACCTAAAATTTTACCTGCGCCAATCGTGAATGAAATGGTTATGACTGGCAGAAGAATGGATGCACAAGAAGCTTTACGTTGGGGAATAGCTAACGATGTAGTGCCTATTGAGAGTCTGATGGATAAAGCCCGTGAACTTGCAGAACAAGTTACGCAAAGTGCGCCATTAGCAGTTGCTGCTCTAAAAGAAATTTTCCGCGCGACAGGAGAGCTTACTGTCGAAGAGGGCTATAAATTAATGCGCAGTGGTGTACTGACTCATTATCCTGCGGTTCTTCATTCCGAAGATGCCACAGAGGGGCCATTGGCTTTCTCTGAGAAACGTTCTCCAAACTGGAAAGGTCGCTAATTAATCTAGCAGTGAGGTGAATTTTGAGTTTTTACGCTTTTGAAGGTGTTATCCCGGTTGTTCATCCTACTGCATATGTTCACCCATCAGCGGTAGTGATTGGTGATGTGATTATTGGTGAAGGGGTTTTCGTTGGGCCGAATGCCTCTTTACGTGGGGATTATGGTCGCTTGATCATAGAAAAAGGGGCAAATATTCAGGACTGCTGCATTATGCATGGCTATAGTGATGTCGAAACCATTGTCCATGAATGTGGGCATATAGGCCACGGAGCTATTTTACATGGATGCATTATTGGCCGTGATGCTTTGGTCGGAATGAACAGTGTCGTTATGGATGGCGCAGTGATTGGTGAGGAAAGTATTGTTGCTGCGATGAGTTTTGTTAAGGCCGGTTTTCAAGGCGAAAATCGTCAGATGTTGGTCGGAAGTCCTGCGCGCTTTTTACGCTCAGTGACTGATGAAGAACTGCATTGGAAACGGTTAAATACGAAAGAATATCAAGACTTAGCAGGCCGATATCATCAACAATTACAGGAAACCCAACCGCTGACAGAGCTTGAAGTTAATCGACCCAAATTATTTGGTACAACAGATGTAAAACCTAAGGGCCAGTGATTCACTAAAAGGCCGTAAAATAAAAAACGCAGATGGTGAAGTCTGCGTTTTTTATTGGTATAAAACTGAAAAATAAGTTTAACGACGTTGTGCTTTTGATAGCATCCATTGCCATTTTTGCTCTCGATTTAATTCACTTGGTGGCATAGAGGCCGCTTTCATTGGGGAATCGATAGTGACTTTTTCAGTTTGATGGCTTCTTAAACGAGCATAAAGCTGGTTATCAATTTTCTTAACTTTAATAAGCCGCTGACATTGGCAGCCTCGTCCCGATAATTTATTTGGGATCATTTTTACTTCACACTGAATTTCAGCAACATCAGATAAAATATAAGAAACAATATTGACAGCATTAGGATGCGGAATATCAAAGTGATTAGATATTTCTCTAGCTGTAGTCCAATGGCCTTGTTTCATTACCCAGTTTGCGATAGATAAATACAAGGGTTCATTAATATATTGTCCACACATAAGCGCTCCCAAATCTATTTATTAAAATTGGCTAAATAAAAAGAAACTATATGCAAATTGTAGTTGGAATAGCGTTTATTTGTTTCCTGGTTTGTTAATTAAGAAAACAAAATAATTAATTATTAACTTCTGGTTAAAATTGTTAAAATAATATATTCGTTTTTAATGTTAATTATCATTATTTTAATATAAAAACTTATATTTCATAATGATAGGTGTCGAATATAATTCACAGCCTAAATTACGCCGTCATACAGTGACAAGCTTCATATTAATGGATTTCAAAATGATTTGCATGCCTTTATTGTGAAAATTTACATTCAAGACAAAAGTTTTGTTTATATTCAGATTCTAGGTAAATAACTGAATATCGTTGTAGATAAACTGATTATATTTGGTTTTATATTTGATTATAATGATCTTGAAATATAATAAAAATGTGACATGGGTGATTTTTTTAATTGAATATTAGCGAGTAAGCAATTACAAAGAGTTAAATAATTTTCTAATATATTAAGAAAGAGAATAAGAGTGATTGGCTTTGTGATTGAATAGGGCATTGCGTGTTGATGCAATGCCCTCCTAGAGATAAAAATTATTTGGCTAAGTAGTTATTAATAGAATTAACAATACCTGTGGAATCTAAGCCCAGTTCAGCAATAAGTTCTTCTTGGGTACCTTGAGAAATAAAATAGTCAGGTAAGCCAAGGTTTAAGGTTGGAATGATTTTTTTCTCATGCATTAAGAATTCATTCACACCGCTACCTGCTCCACCCATGATGGCATTCTCTTCGAGAGTGACAAGTACATCATGAGTATTGGCCATTTCAAGGATAAGCGCTTCGTCTAAAGGCTTCACAAAGCGCATATCAACAACAGTTGCATTAAGTTGCTCAGCAGCGACCAATGCGTGGCTTAATAAGGTACCAAAGCATAAGATAGCGACTTTTTCACCTTTGCGGCGAACAATACCCTTACCAATAGGCAGCGGTGATAGCGGCTGTAACTCAGCGCCTGTTCCTGTGCCTCGAGGGTAACGCACCGCACATGGACCATCTTGATAATGGTAGCCAGTATGTAGCATTTGGCGGCACTCATTTTCATCACTTGGAGCCATAATAACCATGGTTGGTATACAGCGCAGGAATGAAATATCAAAAGAACCTTGGTGAGTTTGCCCATCAGCCCCCACAATACCGGCTCGGTCGATCGCAAACATGACAGGCACCTTTTGGATAGCCACATCATGAATGACTTGGTCGTAACCACGTTGCAAGAAAGTCGAATAGATAGCAACGATAGGCTTATAGCCACCAATAGCAAGGCCAGCGGCAAAGGTGACTGCATGTTGCTCGGCAATCGCGACATCGAAGTATTGATCAGGGAATTCTTTAGAAAACCGAACCATACCAGAGCCTTCACGCATCGCTGGCGTGATAGCCATCAACTTGCCATCATCTTTAGCCTCTTCACACAGCCAATCACCAAAAATTTTAGAGAATGTCGGCCCGGTCTCTTTGCTTTTGGGCAAAGTGAATGTACTTGGGTCAAATTTAGGAACTGCATGCCAGCTAATTGGGTCTTTTTCTGCCGGCTCATAACCGCGACCTTTCTTGGTCATGATATGTAAAAACTGCGGTCCTTTTAAGTCACGCATATTTTTTAACGTTTGAACTAAGGCAACAACATCATGACCGTCAACGGGGCCAATATAGTTAAAACCTAATTCTTCAAACATGGTCCCCGGTACGACCATGCCTTTAATGTGTTCTTCTGTCTTTTTCAATAATTCTTTGATAGGTGGCATGTTAGAAAAAACTTTTTTCCCACCTTCACGTAATGTTGTATAGAGCTTTCCAGAAAGTAAGTGAGCTAAGTGATTGTTTAGTGCGCCAACATTTTCTGAAATAGACATTTCGTTATCGTTTAAGATAACCAACATGTCAGGTGCGGCATCCCCTGCATGATTCATTGCTTCAAATGCCATTCCAGCGGTGATGGCGCCATCACCAATCACACAAACTGTTTTACGGTTTTGTTGCTCTTTTTCTGCAGCAATGGCCATACCTAAACCGGCACTAATGGATGTTGAGGAATGGCCAACGCTTAAAATGTCATATTCACTTTCTTCGCGCCATGGAAAGGGATGTAGACCATTTTTTTGACGGATGGTATCAATACGGTCACGGCGACCCGTTAATATCTTATGTGGGTAGGCTTGGTGGCCGACATCCCAAACAAGATTATCAAATGGAGTTTTATAGACATAATGTAATGCGACGGTGAGTTCAACAGCACCGAGGCCAGAAGCAAAGTGACCGCTAGAGCGACCCACGCTACTCAGCAAGAATTGTCTGAGTTCATCACAAAGCTTAGGCAAACTTTCTTTAGGCAACAGACGAAGCTCATCTGGTGTCTCTGCCAAGGCTAGCGTGGGATATTTAGCGATATCAATACTCATTAGTTGCTCACTTATAATTAATAAAAAACCCAACTTACTTAGCCACAGTAAAATGACTATTCTCAGTATTTAGCAGCATAAAGCTTCTATCTGCTGTTGGGTTGCCTTCGTTTATCGTCTGCCTATAACTCGAGTGATTAAGAAGTAATCCATCTATTTTTTTGGTTATAGGAATGATTCGAAGATGCATTAGGGTAATAAATTGCCGTAATTATCGATCTTCTTGTAGCCAAAAGGCAAAGCATATTGTCAGCTTTTACGTTCAATAATGAAATTAGCTAAAGCGCTTAACATTTCTATATTATATCCATGGGACTGGAGAGTCTCTAAAGCGTCTACCGCATCATGATATAGCTCACGTGCTTTTTTCTGAGCAACTTCAAGCCCTAATAGCGATGGATAGGTACTTTTTTCATGTTCGGCATCCGTTCCTTGGCGTTTACCTGTGACTTCGCTATCACCGATAACATCAAGGATATCGTCCTGTACTTGAAAGGCAAGACCGATGGATTGTGCATATTTGTCTAAAACAGGCAGTAATTTTTGACCTTTTTCACCAGCAGCAAAAGCACCAAGACGGATTGCTGCACGAATTAATGCCCCTGTTTTATGTTGATGAATGCGCTCAAGAGATTCAAGGTCAACTTGCTTTCCTTCTGCATCTAAATCAAGAGCTTGCCCGCCGCACATTCCCGCTAAGCCACTTGCGTATGATAACTCTGCAATCATCGCTATGCGGTCTTTGTCTGTCACATCCGGCATTGGTGCAGATGACAGTAATTGGAATGCCAATGTTTGTAATGCATCTCCAGCAAGCACTGCATTGCCTTCACCATACTTAATGTGGCAAGTCGGTTGGCCACGGCGCAAATCATCATCATCCATTGCAGGTAAATCATCATGGATTAATGAATAAGCATGAATACATTCGACTGCAGCAGCTGGAGCGTCAAGGTTTTCTTGGCTAACACCAAACATAGAACCGACGGCATAAGTTAAAAATGGGCGTAAGCGCTTTCCACCCAATAATGTGCCATAGCGCATCGCTTGAGCAAGTGGGAGGTCTGCAAACGGCAGCGCATTTAAGGCATCTAATAGATATTGATTGACTCTGTCGTAGGCTTGCTTTTGTTGCTGCGTAAAGCTATCTAAATGTTGTTCAGACATAATTTATTCTGTATCAGGTGAAAAATCGGCTAGAGGTTTATTTTCGTCATCGCTTAGCAAAATTTGTACACGTTGCTCTGCTTGCTGTAATACTTTTTGACCTTGTTTAGCAATTTGAACACCACGTTCAAACTCATTAAGGGCATCTTCTAAGGGAAGTTCACCAGATTCTAGGCGAGCGACGATCTGCTCTAGCTCTTGAAGCGAGTTTTCAAAACTAACAGTCGGAACTTGCTGAGTTTTTTCTTTAGCCATAGTCTTTAGCCACTAATGTGAAATCAGTTAATTCGAGGGATTTTAAATATTCAGCAGACTAACGCAGTCTTGCTACGGTTACAATTTATTATTGGGGTTTTTAGATTCAACCCGCAAGATAGTGTTATAATACGCCTCTTTATTGACAATTGGTAACGTGTCATGTGTCTCTGTTAAGGCACATTCGTTTGCCCCCAACCACCATGAACATGCAGCTATTATGAAGTTTATCATTAAGTTATTCCCAGAAATTACCATTAAAAGCCAAACTGTTAGGCTACGTTTTATTAAAATTTTGACCAGTAATATCCGTAACGTGCTTAAACCGCTTGGCGAAGAGATTTCGGTTGTCCGTAATTGGGATAACATTGAAGTGCGTGTGAAGGGAGAAACAAAACACGACGAAATTTGTGACATGCTAGGGCGCATTCCAGGTATTCACCATATTCTCGAAGTGGAAGAAAAACCATTTACCAGTCTACATCATATTTACGAAATGACACACGAAGCCTATGGTGAATCATTAGAAAATAAAACATTCTGTGTGCGGGTAAAACGTCGTGGTAAACATGAATTTTCATCTATCGACGCTGAACGGTATATCGGTGGTGGGTTAAATCAACACATTGCCTCTGCAAAAGTTAAGCTTAAAGACCCTGATACCACGATTCACTTAGAAATCGAAGATGATAAACTTATTTTAGTTAAAGCACGTATTGAAGGTATCGGTGGTTTCCCTATTGGGACTCAAGAAGATGTGTTATCACTCATTTCTGGTGGTTTTGATTCAGGTGTGTCTAGCTATATGTTGATGCGCCGTGGTTGTCGTGTTCACTACTGTTTCTTTAATTTAGGCGGCGCAGCTCATGAAATTGGTGTGAAGCAAATCGCACATTATCTGTGGAACCGTTTTGGTAGCTCCCATAAAGTCCGTTTTATTGCTGTAAATTTTGAGCCTGTTGTCGCTGAAATTTTAGAAAAAGTTGATGATGGCCAAATGGGGGTTGTGCTCAAACGTATGATGGTAAGAGCTGCATCTAAAGTTGCAGAGCGTTATGGCGTGCAGGCGATTGTCACGGGTGAAGCACTTGGTCAAGTTTCCAGCCAAACCCTAACAAACTTACGTTTGATTGATAATGCGTCTGATACCTTAATATTAAGGCCATTAATTTCCCATGATAAAGAACACATTATCAAACTAGCTCGCCAAATTGGCACTGAAGATTTCGCAAAAACCATGCCCGAATATTGCGGTGTGATTTCAAAAAGCCCAACCGTTAAAGCGGTGAAAGCGCGTATT
Source organism: Providencia sp. PROV255 (assembly GCF_028478065.1). Lineage (NCBI taxonomy): Bacteria > Pseudomonadati > Pseudomonadota > Gammaproteobacteria > Enterobacterales > Morganellaceae > Providencia > Providencia sp. PROV255. The sequence continues at coordinate 130,441 of NZ_JAMPMI010000010.1, forward strand.
GAAGCAGAAGAAGCCAATTTTGATTTTGGTATTTTAGAGTCTGTTGTTGAGCAAGCGCAAAATATTGATATTCGACAAATTGCACAAGAAAGCCTTGAAAAAGTTCCTGAAATTGAAATGGTGAGTGAGCTTTCAATTGAAAATGAAGTGATTTTAGATATTCGTTCAATTGATGAATTTGAAGACAAGCCACTGAATGTCGATGGAATGGAGGTTAAGCATATTCCATTCTATAAGTTGAGCACGCAATTTGGTGACTTACCAAAAGATAAAACCTATTTATTATATTGTGACCGTGGGGTAATGAGCCGCTTGCAAGCGCTATACTTAAAAGAGCAAGGTTATGAAAATATAAAGGTTTATCGCCCATAGCTTAAAACAGGGTGCTTGTATCACCAATTCACAATCAGAGAGAAATGTGGGGAATTTCCCCCACAAGACTAGTTATCGCAAGATAACGTAGCTTGAACCAGCGTGCTTCCGCTACTGATACTGAAAGAGCACAGCCTTTCTTGCATCAATAACGAAAAACACAACACCGTAAGACACACGGTAACTAGCCCTAGAAGGGCAATTTTGGCCATTCCTCTTGACTCCTTTTCTAAAAGGAGACAGAATCCAGTTGTGTGAGTTGGAGACTGCCTCGGATTAAGATTAACATCTAAATTCGGGGCTTTCGTCTTTTTGGCTCTGGCAAATGCTTGAACCAAACTGATCCAAGCACCCGCGACAATCATAGCAAAAAATGGCGATAAACAAATCTAATTACAGCTAAATCTCGATAATAAATTGTTTAAATTCATGTAATTAAGATATTTTGATAATCATTGGTATTAATATGATTGTTGATTTAGCTGAGATAGCAATGAAAAAGCGTGTAGAAGAATAACAGGGTGCTTGTACCACCAAATCATCACTAAAGAGAAATGTGGGGGAAAGTTTCCCCCACAAGACTAGTTATCGCAAGATAACGTAGCTTGAACCAGTGTGTTTCCGCTACTGATACTGAAAGAGCACAGCCTTTCTTGCATCAATAACGAAAAACACAACACCGTAAGGCACACGGTAACTAGCCCCAGAAGGGCAATTTTGGCCATTCCTCTTGACTCCTTTTCTAAAAGGAGACAGAATCAAATTGTTGAGATTTGGAAACTGCCTCGGATTAAGATTAACATCTAAATTCGGGGCTTTCGTCTTTTTGGCTCTCACAAATGCTTGAACTAAAATGATCCAAGCACCCGCGACAATCATAGCAAAAAATGGTGATAAACAAAGGTTTTTTGTTGAGGGTTTTTATTTTAATCCTTTATTATTCAAACGATTAAATGATTTTAATCATTCGTTGTTAATAGCGGATTTTTCCGTTAATCCTCTAAATAATCATTAATACCATTAGGTAAAACTAATTGGGCTGCAACTTGGCCTGCAATTTCGCGCCCGACCAATAACTCAATCAATTTTAAGGCAAAATCAAAGGACGTTGCGGGCCCTTGACTTGTTAATAAATTAACGCGTTCATCAAAGTAGACTCGGCGATCGACCCATTTATGGGCTGGAATTTTATCTTTCATTGATGGAAAACCAGTCATATTACCTAGCGGAAACAATTGGTGATATTCAAGTACAAGCGCTGGCGCCGCACAAATAGCCGCCACAATTTTACCATCAAGATGCATTCGGCGAACTTTTTCCACAACCAGTGGGCTATCACGAAATGTTTCCGCTCCAGTCATACCACCAGGCAGTACAATGGCATCAAAAGGTTCATCAGCAACTTTAATCAATGGGGTATCGGCACTAATTTTTAGCCCTCGTGAAGCGGTAATGGTTAAAGAACCATCTTCCGTCACGCTCGCTAAAGTCACATCAATACCTGCTCTAACTAATAAATCAGCAGTAATGGTAAATTCAATTTCTTCACTACCATGAGCGATGCAGATTAGAACGGATGTCGTCATATTGTTGTTCTCTATTTTTGACTAAATGGTAAAGGCGATCGTTTTCAGGTGTACTGATCCCATGAGCTCGTGCTTGTTTGATTAAAAAGCCAGTGATGTAATCAATCTCTGTACGGCGATTGTTTCGTATATCTTGTAACATAGAAGAATAGTTATCAGCGGTATTATTAATAATGCCGTAAATATACTCTGTTAGCTCTGCTTTATCCGTATGCAGCCCTTCTGCCGCCATAACATGACATATTTCATCAATGATCCGAGATATTTGTGCAGAATGTTGGATTAATTCACCATTTTTACAGTCATGTTCTACTGTTAGTGGGTTAATGACACAGTTTACAATCAATTTACGCCAGCAAGTGGTTAAAATATTATTATGCCAAGCCACATCAGGTAAGGCTTCATGCAAGATATCTGCTATTGGGTAGTATGCTTGTGCTTGGGAATTGATAGCGCCAATATGTGTGATCCCATTTGCGACATGAAATACTTGGTTATTTTCTTGCCAAGCCGCATGGGTTGTGACGCCCGCTAAGATAGGATGGCGTAAAGGCGTCAGCTCTTCAACCGTTCCCATGCCATTATGCAGTAATAAAATAGGCGTATTTTCTGGGATAGTATTAATCAAAGGTAATAAAGCATCAGAAACTTGCCATGCTTTTAAACAGACAATGATTAATTCACTGGTTTGTAAGTGGTTAATATTATTAGAAGGAATCAGTTCTCGGAAAGTACGTCCATCAGGTTCATTAACATCGACGAATAAATCAGACTGTGCAACACGTAGCCAACCTTGTATGTCATGCCCTTGTATTGCAAGTGAAGCAAGCCACAGTTTACCTATCGCACCACAACCAATTAGAGTTATTTTCATTGTTTCCCCTTTGAATATGGGACTTTAACGTCTTATAAGGTAAGGCGGAAGTGATTTATCACCAGTATAACCTTTTACCATACGAAGTTGTAGTTAACGAAATATCATAGGCTCCGATAACTTGAAGTAATGTGAGTAAAAACGTTATCATGCGCACAATCTAAAAATTATCAGCGAGGTTCTAGCTATGCCATCATTTGACATTGTATCTGAAGTGGAAATGAATGAAGTACGTAATGCGGTGGAGAATGCGCAGCGTGAGTTAACCAGCCGTTGGGATTTTAAAAATGTTGAAGCCAGTTTTGAGCTCAATGACAAAAATGAATCAGTTAAAATCACTAGTGAATCGGATTTCCAGGTACTTCAGTTAGTTGATATTTTAAGAGAAAAAATGGCAAAACGTGGTATTGATGGTGCGGTATTGAATGTGCCTGAAGATATCATTCATAGTGGAAAAACCTATAGCGTTGAAGTTACGTTCAAACAAGGTATTGATGCTGCAATTGCCAAAAAAATCGTTAAATTAATTAAAGACAGTAAATTGAAAGTCCAAGCACAAGTTCAAGGTGACCAAGTGCGTGTGACAGGCAAAGCCCGTGATGATTTACAATCGGTTATGGCATTAGTACGTGGCGGGAACTTAGGCCAACCTTTTCAGTTTAATAACTTCCGCGACTAGTTATTTTTCAAGTATTCGTTTAAAGCCCGCGCTAGCGGGCTAATTTTTACTGATTTATTAATGCTTCAAGTTGTTCTCGATTGATGATTTTTCTATCAACTTTAACATAAGCACTATATTCTTCGTCAACGACGAGTGCTTCCATCACCCCTTTCTGGGCTTGTAATTTCTTCTCAAGAGCCCTTGTATCTCCAATATGATTGGGTAATTCAATACGAATACTGCTGACATACGGAGGTTGCTGCATAGTTAAGCTAATGATAAACCAGATAATGGTTAATATTAGTCCGCCAATAAAAACCGTATTAGCACCTTCAAAGCTGTACAACCACCCACCGACAATACCGCCAATGGCAACACCTAAAAACTGGCTGGTGGAGTATACGCCCATGGCAGTTCCTTTATAGCCAGCAGGTGCCTCTTTGCTTATGAGTGACGGTAAAATGGCTTCCATAATATTGAAAGCAATAAAAAATAGTTGGATACCTAAGAAAATCACCCATAAGTGATTACCAGAAAACCATAAGGTAATTTCAGCCAATGCCAAAACGACAATACAAAATAAGAAGACCTGCTTCATTTTGCGGTATTTTTCCGCATAAATTATGAAAGGAAGTACGGTAACAAAGGCGATTAACATCGTGACTAAATAGGCTTTCCAATGGTCTTTCGCTAAAAAACCAGAATCAGTCATAATAAGAGGTAGAGCCACAAAACTGGACATCAGTAGGGTATGTAAGCTGAGGATACCTATATTTAATTTGAGTAGCTGAGGGTGCATTAAAACCGTTTTTAAATTACTTTGCACAAATGCAGACTCACGGTTTAGAACATGAGTATTGGTACTAGGAACAATAAAAACAGTCACTGCAATAGCACCAGCTGCAAGTAGTGCAATTCCCCAAAATAGGCCACTTAACCCCACCACGTTGGTGAGTATTGGGCCAAGAACTAGGGCAATGGCAAAAGTTAAACCGAAACTAATACCCAAAAATGCCATGGCTTTAGTCCGATTTTGCTCTCGAGTTAGGTCAGAGAGTAGCGCCATAACAGCAGCAGAAATTGCTCCGGCGCCTTGTAAAGCACGCCCAATAATAATTCCCCAAATAGAATCGCTTAATGCTGCAACGATACTTCCGATAATAAAAATGACTAACCCAATAATAATTAAAGGCTTTCTTCCGATTTTGTCTGACATCAAACCAAAAGGGATTTGGAAAATAGCTTGGCTAAGACCGTAGATACCAATAGCGACACCTACTAAGAACTCGTTAGCTCCCTGTAAATGCATCCCATAGCTGGTCAAAATAGGTAATACCATAAACATTCCAAGCATTCGCAAGGAGAAAACAGAGCCTAATCCCCAAGTGGATCTAAGCTCTGCGGATGTCATTTTGTTATCATTCATTTTTATTCTTCATATTTCGTGCTGTAGCGGTGTTGGCTTCTCTCTGCTACTTAGGTCACATATTAGTAAATACAACAACTTGAACAAATATGCAGTACGTTGTGGTGTTATATTTTTAGTATCAATCTATTAGAATTTTAATAGTGCATTTAATATCTAGCTTATCAATGGTAAGCGGCTATTTAACCATAAAATAGATTCATAAGGATAGGCAGAATAAGTAAAAGTGAGTTGTAAAAGCAGTTAGAGACAAATAAAAACGGCGGGGAAGGCCCGCCGTTTAGACATTGTTATCATCAGTAAACAGATAAGTTATCTGACGAGAGCTATAACAGTATCGCTTGAGACTATAGGATCAACTGACATCATTACACTCAATGAAGTAATTGCTACGATTGAGAAGATGAATAGTTTTCTTGCCCAGACTCGGTCGTCATTTTCGGTTTTGAAACCCGAAATTGCCATACCTAGCCACCATAAGCTGACTGCTGCACCTACGATGAGGTACTTATAGCCCGCGTATCCGCTGATAGCTAACATTAATGTTGCGACCATAAACGCTAGGATATACAGGAAAATGTGCGTCTTCGCGACGGAAATTCCTTTAATAACCGGTAACACAGGAATGTTTGCGGCTTTGTAATCCTTAAAACGGAAGATAGCAATGGCATAAGAATGAGGCATCTGCCACAAACTGAATATCAATAACAGGATAAGAGCACCCATATCGAATTCATTTGTAACAGCGCAGTAACCGATAACCGGTGGTGCTGCGCCTGAAAGGCTGCCAATCAGCGTGCCATAAACGGATTTACGTTTCATATATAGGCTATAAACACCTACATAAACAATGAAACCGATAACTGCAAGCAGCATTGCCAGCGCATTGGCTGCTACAAGTAGCAGCACCATACCAGCAATACCCAATGCAGCAGCGTAAATCAGGCTAACTTTCGGATCAATCAACCCTTTAACTAAAGGGCGATTCTTCGTTCTCTCCATGATACGGTCGATATCACGGTCGATGTAGTTGTTAAAAACACAACCAGAAGCCACGACCAGTGATACACCCAGCAAAGTCGCAACGAACAGTGGGTAATCAATTGACCCTTTTGAAGCCAATAAAAAACCACCGATCACAGAAATCAAGTTTCCGAATATAATTCCTGGTTTGGTCACTTGCAGGTATTGCTTAAACATATCGGCAACTCTTTAGTCGAGCATCATATTGATGTTCAGGTTGTACATAATCCACAGCGAGCCGATGACCACGATACCAACAATTAGCATCGTGAACAGGAAGGCAACTAAATTCCAGCGCTCATCTGATGATGTATTCATATGTAAAAAACAAACCAAATGAACTAGAATTTGCACAACAGCCATACCTACTACAGTCCAAAGGATTGCTGAGGTTGACGCTGTACCTTCCATCACCATCCAGAAAGGAATCACTGTCAGGATAACTGATAGAATAAAGCCAATTAGGTATGTTTTAACGCTACCGTGGCTTGCTCCAGTGTGAGCATCTTTTGCATGACTCATTTAAATAGCCCCCAGAAGATAAACAACGGTAAATACACAAATCCAAACAACGTCTAAGAAGTGCCAGAACAAACTTAGGCAGTTTAAACGTGTTTTATTGACATCAGTTAAGCCACGGCGAGTCACTTGAATCATCATAATGATAATCCAAATCAGACCTGCTGTTACGTGTAGACCGTGTGTTGCAACAAGTGCAAAGAAGCCAGATAAGAAACCGCTACGGTCAGGGCCAAAGCCTTCTGCGATCAGTTCATGGAACTCATAGACTTCCATGATCACGAAGCCAAGGCCTAACAGGAACGTTGCAAACAGCCATAAGTTAACGGCAGCAATCTTACCTTTATGCATCGCGATCATTGCGAAGCCGTAAGTAATACTACTCACTAACAGTAAGAAGGTTTCGCCTAATACGAACTTCAGACTGAAGATATCTTTACCAGCTGGTCCGCCGGCAGTTCCATCGGCCAAAACAACATAGGTAGCAAATAAACAAGCAAACAGAATCAAGTCGCTCATAATATAGAGCCAGAAACCGAATACTTTTGTTCCACCTGCATCGTGGTGCCCATGCTCAGCATGGGCGATATTTTGGTTAGTCATTGTATTAGTTGACATCGTTCACACCTGCCTTACGCAATTCTTCAAAGTGCTTATTCTCGATTTCTTCGATTTCAGCCACAGGTACGTAGTAATCAACATCTTCGTCGAAGCTTTTTGCAATCCAAGTTACGATCATTCCACCGAAACCAATGATTGCGAGCCACCAGATGTGCCAGATCATTGCGAAACCTAAAACCAAGCTAAATGCAGCGATAATAACGCCAGCGCCTGTATTTTTCGGCATATGAATTTCTTCATATGAAGCCGGTTTCTTGTGAGCAAGGCCTTTTTCTTTTAGATCCCACCACGCATCACGAGTTTGAACGTGAGGTTCAATCGCAAAGTTATAGAATGGTGGTGGAGAAGATGTCGCCCACTCAAGTGTACGTCCACCCCATGGGTCACCGGTTAAATCACGGTTTTCATGACGGTCACGGATACTCACGATGATTTGGATAACTTGGCATGCAATACCGATTGCGATTAACGCAGCACCACCCGCAGCAACAACTAGCATTGTGTGGTAAGTCGGGTCAATATTCTGACTTAAACGACGGGTCATACCCATAAAGCCAAGAATATACAGTGGCATAAAGGCCATGAAGAAACCGATGATCCAGAACCAGAAGGCACGAACACCCCATTTCTCATTTAGCGTGAAGCCATATGCTTTCGGGAACCAGTAAGTCATACCCGCGAAGCATCCGAATACAACACCACCAATAATAACGTTATGGAAGTGAGCAATCAGGAATAAACTGTTATGCAGAACGAAGTTTGCACCTGGAACAGCAAGCAGAACACCCGTCATACCACCGACAGAGAAGGTGATGATGAAACCGATAGTCCACAGCATAGGTGATTTAAATTCGATACGACCTTGGTACATGGTAAACAACCAGTTGAAAATCTTAACCCCTGTAGGGATTGCGATAATCATTGTGGCGATACCAAAGAAGGCGTTAACGTTCGCTCCTGAACCCATCGTAAAGAAGTGGTGCAACCAAACGATGAAGGACATAACGGTAATCACGATTGTCGCCCAAACTAATGAGGTATAACCGAATAAACGTTTTTTCGAGAAGGTTGCTGCAACTTCAGAGAATACACCGAACACAGGCAGAACAAGGATATACACCTCAGGGTGACCCCATGCCCAAATCAGGTTGATGTACATCATCATGTTGCCGCCCATATCATTAGTGAAGAAATGGGTGCCTAAATAACGGTCTAACGTCAGAAGCGTTAATGTAACAGTTAAGATAGGGAAAGCAGCAACAATCAATACGTTAGTACATAACGCAGCCCAGCTGAATACAGGCATTTTCATCATCGACATACCCGGCGTACGCATACGGATAATAGTCGCGATGAAGTTAACCCCTGTTAATAGTGTACCAATCCCGGATATCTGGAGACTCCAGAGCCAGTAATCGACCCCGACCCCAGGGTTGTACTCCAAGCCTGATAACGGCGGATAAGCCAACCAACCAGTCTGTGCGAATTCACCTACCCCTAGAGAGATGTTGATTAATACAACACCAACAACAAAGAACCAGAAGCTCAATGAGTTAAGGAATGGGAACGCCACATCTCGTGCACCAATTTGCAGAGGCACAACTAAGTTCATCAGACCAACAACGAATGGAGTTGCCATGAAGAAAATCATGATAACGCCGTGCGCGGTAAAGATTTGGTCATAGTGATGAGGATTTAAGAAACCCTCTTGGCCAGCAGAAGCTAGAACTTGCTGCCCACGCATCATGATTGCATCAGCGAAGCCACGGAATAACATGACCATCGCCACAATGATGTACATGACACCAATTTTCTTATGGTCAACAGAGGTTAACCATTCTTTCCACAGCCATTTCCACTTACCGAAGTAGGAGATCACACCGACTAAGCCAAGCCCACCAAGGACAATAGCAATCAGTGTAACAACGATAATCGGCTCATGGAGCGGAACTGCATCTAGTGTTAATTTTCCGAACATGCCCTTATTCCTCAGCGCCTGCTGCATGAGCACTGTGGCTCATTTGCATTGAATTGCCTGTAGCATCGTTATGGTCAGTCATTGAATGACTTTGATTTTCTACAGGAGCGTGACCTTTATGGTGCTCATGACCAAACTTCAGAACGATATCTTCATAAAGTTTAGGCTTCACGCTAGAGAAGTAGGTAACAGGAACGTTCATGCTTGGCTTAGCGACTTCGTCGAATGCCTGCATGGTGTCCATTGTTTTAGGAGAAGCTTTTACCTTTTGTACCCACTCATCAAAACCTTGACGATCTGGAGTTGCAATAGCATTAAACTTCATATCAGAGAAACCGTGGCCACTGTAGCTTGCAGAGAAGCCTTTATAAGTACCTGGTTCGTTAGCGATTAAGTGAAGCTTTGTTTGCATACCCGCCATCGCGTAGATTTGGCCACCTAAAGATGGAATGAAGAAGGAGTTCATCACCGAATCTGACGTGATTTTGAAGTTAACTGGCACACCTGTAGGGAATGCGATTTCATTAACTGTTGCAATTCCTTGCTCTGGATAAATGAATATCCATTTCCAGTCAGCGGAAATAACTTCAATAGTGACAGGTTCCTGATCACTCACTAATGGCTGATACGGGTCCAGCTCATGTGTCGTCTTCCAAGTGATAGCACCCAGAATAATGATAATGATGATAGGAACAGTCCAGCAGACTAACTCAATTTTATTCGAGTGAGCCCAGTTAGGACGGTAAGTAGCTGACGTGTTGGATTCACGGTATTTTCTTGCGAAGATAATCGTCATGAAAATAACAGGAATAACAACAAGTAGCATTAAGCCAATTGCAATAAGAATTAGCTCTTTTTGTTTAACGCCAACGGCGCCTTTTGGATCCATCAACACCATATCGCAACCACCTAATAGTAAGGTAGCTACAACGAGTGAGATTGCTCCAATGCTTTTTTTGTAGTTCATAAGTCTCATCCACGACCCCAAATGACAAAGATTCTAATTGTCGTTTCATCAGTGCGGGCATTTTACGGTAAGGTTATGCGAGTGTAAATGATTGTAAGGCAAAGAAACGGAATTGTTAGCTCTTTATGTTAATATGATCACATGTAAAGAGCTTATAAAGAAAACGTTAAAATTGATGAGGTTTATAAGTATGCATTGATAAAACTCAATTAATAGTAAATTATCTTAGTAATTTTTCAAAGAAAAATATATACAAAAGAAATGAAAAAACAGTGAAACTGATATAAATGATTAGCAATATGCTAAGGGAAGTTACAGTTTTTATTGCCGATAAAGCTATTTTGGTTGCTTTATCGGCTAAATCATAAAAAAAATTCTTATTTTACTGATAAAAAAAAGAAAACTATTAACTCTGATACAATTCTCTATCGAGCGCTAAAAGGTATACTTTAATGTATAAATGATTGCATCTTGGTAGAAAGTATCGCCTAATTTATTATCAGCATAGCGGTATTGTACCCCAGCAGAAACATGGTTTGTGGCATTCCACCAAAAAGCGAGAGCGCCATTTATGCCATTACTCTTGCCTCCGTTATAGCGTTTGTTCCTAGCAAACTCCATTTCATGCCAGTTCGTTATCATGAAATTTTCGTCAAATACGCTGAAATTATAGCCGGCTACCCAACCCGCGACATATCCATTATTACCTGAATAGAATGTCTGGTCGGTGTAATTAAGGGCAATAAAAGGTTTAAACCATAAGTCACCGAATGCCGTGTTATAGCCAATACCATATAAAGTGTTCACATCATGGAAATTACCACCATATTTGGCACCAGGTAATGACCAAGTACCATAAACATGGCCATATAGGTTGAAACCAGTGTCACCTAAATAAAAGCGGCCTGTTGTTTTAATGGTATAACGTTTATTTCGTCCTGAATCGGTGTGTTGGCTGTGGAATGGGTTTTCGAGATCAAAAAAACCATATAACTCCCCCCAATTAAAATTGGCACCTCCTTCAAGTTCAATATAGGCAAAGTCTTTTTTACGTGTCGTATTTTCTGTTTTATTTTCAGTACGATGTGACCAATCTAAATAGTTTACATTGACATCAGCAAAGCCATTTTTATAGCCAATAATATCGTCAGAATATGCCGTACCTGCTAGAGAAATTAAGGTGGCAATGTAAATGATTTTTTTCATATATAGATTATTTTCACTTATAGATTAATGGGGTTTAGTAAAGCGTTAGTTATTAACATTTTAGCTAACCAATTTATAACTTGTGATATATTAGACTTGAAAGTTGCAATTAAGAAATATTTTACACGTATGAAGTGATCGCAATCACGATATTTTGACATTATCGCTTTGTTTTGTTATTTGGATCTAATTTATAGGTAAAGATCAAATTACCTAAATAAATAAACTTTATTTAGGTAATCGTTGGGTTAATGAGAAAAGTATAGAAAGGGTTATTGTTGTACTGTCTTGCGAACGGCGAGGTAGTCTAAACTACCACCAATAACTAGGCTGATAGCACCAATACTAATGCCAGTATTAAAAATAAGATTTTGGTAGTGAGGTAAACTCAGCCAAAATTCAATTTGTGTAGTAAATAGATAAACTTTCATACCACTAAATGAAAATACAAGTAATGAAAGTAACCAAATAGCAAGGAAGCTAACGGCAGTAATAAGTGCATATACGGCAATGCGATAGCCTTTTGCATACAGCTGGCGCCGCTGAAATAACCCTGTTGCTTGTGTGTATATTAGGGATGTCCGGCAAGCTAATAAAAGCAAAACACCCGGAACCGCAACTGCGATTGAAATAAGGTAGAATAGTGGCCAGCCATAATTACTGACGAAAATACTCGCAACTGGGCCAATATAAACACGGCCTACAGCCGAAAGAGCGGAAAGAAGTGCAAATTGCGTTGCGGATAACGATTTATTACATAGTGTCATTAATAGGGCGACAAAAGCAGCGGTTCCCATACCAGAAAAGATATTTTCTAGAAATATAATCGACCCCATGGTTAGGATATGAGGTGGTGTTATCGCTAAGAACCAATAGCCTATATTAGAGCCACCTTGTAGAAGCCCAAAAATAAACAGAGCTTTAAATAAGCTCATGTTTTTCATTAAGTAACCACCAAGTAACGCCCCAATAATGGTTGCGGCCATACCGACAGTTTTATTGACGGTACCCACTTCACTTAAACTAAAACCAAGGGCATTTAATAGAAAATTGGTGTTGAGCGCCATCACAAAGGCGTCACCAAGTTTGTAAAAAACTAACAGTAGTAAGATTAGCCAAGCATTGTTCCGGCTAAAGAATTCAGCGAGTGGTTCGTAAATCGCTTTTTTTAGTGACGTTGGCGCAGCACAACTCTCTTCGGGTTCTTTCGCAAGTAATGTAGCAATAACACCGATAATCATTAGCCCTGCCATGACTAAATAAAGTTGTTTCCACGTTAAAAACTTATCCGCTAACCAAAGTGCAAGGCCGCCTGAGACTAACATACTGATCCGGTAACCCATAACTGAGGTTGCAGCGCCAATTCCACGTTCTTCTGCACTCAGCAAGTCGGTTTTATAAGCATCAAAAACAATGTCTTGCGAGGCTGAACAAAATGCAACAGTGACCGCCAGTGCAGCAAGGTACCACAAATGTTCTGACGGATTCATAAAGCCCATAGCGGCAATGCTGATAATCAACAGAATTTGAGTGGTTAATAGCCATCCTCTTCGACGACCAAGAAAGGGTGGGGTATAGCGGTCCATCATTGGAGACCAAAGAAATTTCAACACATAAGCCTGTCCGACTAATGAAAAGAAACCAATGGTTTTTATATCGACATTTTCAACAGTTAGCCAAGCTTGTAATGTACCTGCAGTTAAAGCTAAAGGTAGACCAGAAACAAAGCCTAAAAGGATTAAAGTGATGTTATTTGGTAGAGTAAAACGAGGCATTATTTCCCTCTAAGCCAGTGTGATATTGCTGCAATACATTGCGCTGCAGAGGTATTGGCTGCGCTATGCTACCCAAGCTCAATCAATGAGAGCTTAGGTAGCTTAATACTTAATGATAATGATTGCTCAATTAATAGCGTGAATTTTGTCTGATAAAATCGGTGATTTCTTGGTCTGTTGCCATATCTGCAATTAAATCAGTTAATGCGCTATTGATAGCCGTTTCTATCTTGGCATTATTGGCAGCCAATAATTCTTGTGTATTAAAATTACGGGTAAATGAACGTGTTTTTGTCGAGCCATTTGGCGCTGTTGCAATAATACTGACACTGGAGTTTACAGTAATATTATGGCGCAGGCTGCCTTCACTTACTTTGGTATCGAGTTTATTCAATTGAACGACTAAATTCACATTTGCCGGTGATGTCACCATAAACCCACGTGCAGCCATTTGCTTTTCGACGGCTTCTTGCATCAGATAACGAGGATCGCGTGAAGGGTTCAGTACAACTAAACTACCATTACGATTAACTTCTGCTAAGGATTTATTCGTACGGTTATCGACACTGCTGACACTAATTGAAGTTGCATTCAGTGTAGGGTTTTTCGCAGGTAAAGCTATCTTAGGCTCTAGTGATAATGTATTGCTGCTGGTTGCACAGCCCGCAAGAAGAAATAACCCTAAAAGTGGAAAACACAGTTTTCTTAACATAATTTTTTCCAGTTCATCTTTCCTAATTGAAAATGTTTCGTTATGGTGCGGGTATCCGTCGTTCAATATAAAGCTTAGCGGCTTATTTATCCTGAACTATTAGACAACAATTTTTGAAAAAATTCGCATCAATGTGCCGCTATCATAACATTGGTAAGTTATTATCGGATATTTCTATAATAAGAAGATAGCAATAATCAACGCGTACAATAAAAATAATTGCCTCTGGGCATAATTTTTAATTAAGGAACATTTTATGGTCGCTAATGCAGCTCAAAGTATGCAATCTCTCGTGAACCAAAAGTTACACGTTGCTTTTGAACCTACACATTTGGAGGTCATTAATGAAAGCCACCAACACAATGTGTTACCGGGGTCTGAAAGCCATTTCAAAGTTATTTTAGTGAGTGATAAATTTGAAAATAAACGAATGCTTGCCCGTCACCGCGAAATTTATGCTATTTTAGCGGACGAATTATCGGGAGGGATCCATGCCCTTGCTTTGCATACATATACTCAACAAGAGTGGAATGAGCTTGCTGACACTGCGTTAAAATCACCAGCTTGTCGTGGTGTTGGCGGTGTTAATCGGTAGTTTTTCATTTCAGTTAATACACTGAGACTATGCTTTACATAATCAGCCATGCTCAATGATGAGCTTGGTGAATGTTTTTTCTTCACTTTAGGTGAAAAAACAAAAAATTTAGTCAGAAAAGTCACAAATAATGAGGAAAAAACGCTTCTTTTCTCAGCTTTTCTCGACTCAGGGCGCATGCATCGGTATAATGCTGCGTCTAATTTTCAGTAAGGTTTCGGGACGCTTCTGATATCAGGGATTGACCGTTACGAAAGTAACGCCCCCCGGTTCTGGAAGGGAGACAGCCATTATGATTTAATGGCATAACTCTGGAGTAGACCGATCACTAAGATTTATTTTGAGGTAAGAAGATGCAAGTTTCTGTTGAAACGACTCAAGGCCTTGGGCGTCGTGTAACAATCACCGTTCCTGCCACTGATATTGAAAAAGCAGTTAATAGCGAATTAGTTAGTGTTGCTAAAAAAGTACGTGTTGATGGTTTCCGTAAAGGAAAAGTACCAATGAACATCGTTAAACAGCGTTATGGCGCGTCTGTTATGCAAGACGTTCTGGGTGATGTAATGCAACGTAACTTCATCAACGCAATTATTGAACAAAAAATCAATCCAGCGGGTGCGCCTAGCTACAAGCCTGAGCAACTCGAAGATGGTAAAGATTTTGTTTATTCAGTTGAATTCGAAGTTTACCCAGAAATCGAATTAGCAGGTTTAGAAACTATTGAAGTTGAAAAACCAGCAGTTTCTGTAAAAGACGAAGATCTGGAAAATATGTTAGAAACTCTGCGTAAGCAACAAGCGCAGTGGAAAGAAGTTGAAGCGGCAGCAGAAGCTGACTCTCGCATCACTATCAACTTTACCGGTTCTATCGATGGTGAAGAATTCGAAGGCGGCAAAGCAGAAGATTTCGCTCTGGTTATGGGCGAAGGTCGTATGATCCCAGGTTTCGAAGAAGGTGTTGTTGGTCATAAAGCGGGTGAAGAATTCGATATCGAAGTTAACTTCCCAGAAGACTACCATGCTGAAAACCTGAAAGGTAAAGCTGCGAAATTTGCTATCGTTCTGAAGAAAGTAGAACAACGTGAACTGCCTGAATTCACTGAAGAATTTATCAAGCGTTTTGGTATCGCTGATGGTTCTTTAGATGGCCTGCGTGCAGAAGTACGTAAAAACATGGAACGTGAGCTGAAAAATGCCGTGCGTAACCGTGTTAAAGCACAAGTTCTTGATGGCTTAATCAAAGCGAATGACATCGAAGTTCCAGCTGCAGTTGTTGATGGTGAAATTGATGTTCTGCGTCGTCAAGCGGCACAACGCTTTGGTGGCGACGAAAAACAAGCGATGGAATTACCTCGTGAACTGTTTGAAGAACAAGCAAAACGTCGCGTAGTGATTGGTCTGCTGTTAGGCGAAGTGATCAACAAAAACGAACTGAAAGCTGATGAAGATCGTGTTAAAGCGCTGATTGAAGAAATGGCTTCTGCGTATGAAGATCCAGCTGAAGTTATCGAATACTACAGCAAAAACGAAGAGCTGATGAACAGCGTTCGTAATTTAGCTTTAGAAGAACAAGCTGTTGAAACTGTATTGGCAGTTGCTAAAGTGACAGAAAAAGAAACTAACTTCACTGAACTGATGAACCAAGTTCAAGCAGGTTAATTTTTTCTTGCTGTATAAAATAATGAAACCCGTGGTGTACTGCTACGGGTTTTTTGTCAATTAAAGCCTTTAAATTATCACTTTAGCGAATTTAATTAGGATACCCTTGAAAAACACATTTAAACCCTAATTATATTATCTATACTTCAAGTAGTCTAAATGGGATTTTAATTGCAATTTGAACTATTTTGAATAGCTTAACATTGTCGAAAACGGTGATATTAACCAACTGAGTTATTTTGTTTCCCTTGAAAATCAAGTATGGTTTTCTAATGGTATAATTCCATGTAACCCAATAGACTTGTGTTAAACTCTTTTAAAGAGCGTCTTATTTACTGCAGCATACTTAGCTGCATTTTCTTCTTATTTCTGCAGTTATTTGGTTAAATATTAGCTAAACTAGAAAAATAAGAGAATTGAAAGAGCCTGCAGACACAGGAATTTTTTAAAACCGTTGTTTGTGGCATGATCTCTGCTCAAAATAGCAGGCAGACAGCAAATTAGGCGCAAGCACCAGAACGTTTTTAATAGGAGATTTCGATGTCACATTTTGGCAGTCAGGAACAATTAGCATCTCAAATGGCCCTTGTGCCTATGGTCATAGAGCAAACTTCTCGTGGTGAGCGCTCGTATGATATTTACTCACGTCTATTAAAAGAACGTATTATCTTCCTGACCGGTCAAGTGGAAGACCATATGGCGAATTTAATCGTCGCTCAGATGTTATTTCTTGAAGCAGAAAACCCTGAAAAAGATATTCATTTGTATATTAATTCACCAGGTGGCGTTATTACCGCAGGAATGTCAATTTACGATACGATGCAGTTTATCAAGCCTGATGTAAGCACTATTTGTATGGGGCAAGCTTGTTCCATGGGGGCTTTTTTATTGACGGCGGGCACCAAAGGTAAACGTTTCTGCTTACCAAATTCACGCGTGATGATCCACCAACCGTTAGGGGGTTATCAAGGCCAAGCGTCAGATATCGAAATCCATGCCCAAGAGATTCTTAAAGTGAAATCTCGAATGAACGAGTTAATGGCTCTGCATACGGGAAAATCCATTGAAGAAATTACTCGAGACACAGAGCGTGACCGTTTCTTATCTGCAAATGAAGCAAAAGAGTATGGTTTAGTCGACCAAATTTATAGTAGCCGTTAATGGGTTAACTTTTGGTATAATTAGTTCATACCATAAACTATTTTAAAGAAAATCGTTGTTTTGTTTTTTTAATCAACGAAAACGAAACAATATGGATAAAAGTGAGGTCAACTGATGACAGATAAACGCAAAGAGGGGACAGGAAAACTGCTTTACTGCTCTTTCTGCGGAAAAAGTCAGCATGAAGTACGTAAGCTGATTGCCGGTCCGTCAGTCTATATTTGTGATGAATGCGTAGATTTATGTCTCGATATCATCCGTGAAGAAATCAAAGAACTTACGCCGCATCGTGAGCGTAGTGAACTGCCTACACCACATGAAATTCGGCAGCATCTTGACGACTATGTCATCGGTCAAGAAAAAGCGAAAAAAGTTTTAGCTGTTGCGGTATATAACCATTACAAGCGCTTACGTAATGGTGATAAAACCAGTGATGGTGTTGAATTAGGTAAAAGTAATATTTTGCTAATTGGACCAACAGGTAGTGGTAAAACACTTTTAGCTGAAACTTTAGCGCGTTATTTGGATGTACCATTTACAATGGCTGATGCAACGACATTAACTGAAGCTGGTTATGTTGGTGAAGACGTTGAAAATATTATTCAAAAATTACTGCAAAAATGCGATTACGATGTTGAAAAAGCCCAACGTGGTATCGTATACATTGATGAAATTGATAAAATTTCACGTAAATCAGATAACCCATCAATTACCCGTGACGTTTCCGGTGAAGGTGTGCAACAAGCACTTCTGAAACTAATTGAAGGAACTGTTGCGGCAGTACCACCACAAGGGGGACGTAAACACCCTCAGCAAGAGTTTTTGCAGGTTGATACCTCAAAGATCCTCTTCATTTGTGGCGGGGCATTTGCAGGGCTCGATAAAGTGATCGGTCAGCGTTTAAATACCCGTTCAGGTATCGGTTTTGCTGCAGAAGTGAAAGGTGAATCAGATAAAGCAACGGAAGGCGAATTGTTAACGCAGGCAGAACCAGAAGATTTAATTAAATTTGGTTTAATCCCTGAGTTTATTGGTCGCTTGCCTGTTGTTGCAACATTAACTGAATTAAGTGAAGAAGCATTAATTCAGATTCTGAAAGAACCTAAAAACGCATTAACTAAGCAATACCAAGCCTTATTTAGTCTTGAAAATACAGAGCTTGAGTTCCGTGAGGAAGCATTAAAAGCCATCGCTAAGAAAGCCATGGCACGTAAAACCGGAGCTCGTGGTTTACGTTCTATTGTTGAAGCTGCATTGTTAAATACGATGTATGACCTTCCTTCAATGAGTAATGTTGAAAAAGTTGTCGTTGATGAAAACGTCATTAATGAGCAATCAGAGCCGCTATTGATATATAGCAAACCTGATGCTCAAGCTTCCGGCGATAACTAATCCCATATAAAACGTTCAATAGTTAATCAAACGAAATGAGGGGTTTCCCTCATTTTGTTTTTTATGTTCAACTAGCCATTGAATGCTAAAATCTTGTCCCCATATAGTTTATATTCTGAGGTGTGGTTTCCTTGTTTTAGAAAGCAATTTTAAAGCAAGAGACAGAAACCCTTAAACTAGCGTGAGCTAAACGAAGAGAGAGCTTTATGAATCCTGAGCGTTCCGAACGCATTGAAATACCAGTATTGCCTCTGCGTGATGTAGTGGTATACCCACATATGGTGATCCCACTGTTTGTTGGACGTGAAAAATCCATTCACAGTCTGGAAGCAGCGATGGATCATGACAAGCAGGTAATGCTGGTTGCACAAAAAGAAGCCTCGACTGATGAGCCAGGGGTGAATGATTTATTTGCTGTCGGTACAGTTGCATCCGTTATCCAGATGCTAAAACTGCCTGATGGTACAGTTAAGGTCCTCGTTGAAGGGCTACGACGCGCACGTATTACCAGTTTGACAGATAATGGCGAATATTTCTTAGCGCAAGCAGAGTATTTGGCAACAGAGCAAAATAGTGAATCTGAACACGCACCGTATGATGAAACGGCAGCGGGTTCTCAATCATCAGATGCACTTGATGAAAAAGAAAACGAAGTATTGTATCGCACTATTGTTAGTCAGTTTGAAAGCTATATAAAACTGAATAAAAAGATTCCACCTGAAGTACTAACTGCGTTACATGCAATTGAACAAGATCAGCTAGATAAACTGGCAGATACCATTGCCTCTCATATGCCATTAAAATTAGCAGATAAACAACGCGTTTTAGAAATGGCAAATATTGCTGAACGCGTAGAGTTTTTGATGGCCATGATGGAGTCAGAAACTGAGTTGCTGCAAGTGGAAAAACGCATTCGTAACCGCGTTAAAAAACAGATGGAAAAAAGCCAGCGCGAGTATTATCTGAATGAGCAAATGAAAGCTATTCAGAAAGAGCTGGGTGAAATGGATGATGCGCCAGACGAATATGAATCGCTAAAACGTAAAATCGAAGAAGCGAAAATGCCAAAAGAGGCACAAGAAAAAGCCGAAGCAGAATTGCAGAAGCTGAAAATGATGTCTCCGATGTCAGCAGAAGCTACTGTTGTCCGTAGCTATATTGATTGGATGGTGCAGGTTCCATGGCATAAACGTAGCAAAGTCAAAAAAGACTTAGTTAAAGCACAAGAAGTGTTAGATACCGACCACTACGGTTTAGAGCGTGTGAAAGACCGTATTTTAGAGTATCTGGCAGTGCAAAGCCGCGTCAGTAAAATTAAAGGGCCAATCCTTTGCTTGGTTGGGCCTCCGGGTGTAGGTAAAACCTCTTTGGGGCAATCTATTGCTAAGGCTACAGGTCGCCAATATACACGTATGGCATTAGGTGGGGTGCGCGATGAAGCTGAAATCCGTGGTCACCGTCGTACTTATATTGGTTCAATGCCAGGTAAGCTGATCCAAAAGATGGCAAAAGTAGGCGTCAAAAACCCACTATTTTTACTGGATGAAATTGATAAAATGTCATCTGATATGCGTGGCGACCCAGCCTCTGCATTACTAGAGGTGCTTGATCCAGAACAAAATATTGCCTTTAACGACCACTACTTAGAAGTGGATTACGATTTGTCTGATGTGATGTTCGTTGCAACATCGAACTCAATGAACATCCCTGCACCATTGTTAGATCGTATGGAAGTGATTCGCCTTTCTGGTTATACAGAAGATGAAAAACTGAATATTGCGAAAAGACATTTGCTGTCTAAGCAGATTGAACGTAATGCGTTGAAAAAGAATGAGTTAACTATCGATGATAGTGCTTTAATGAGCATCATTCGTTATTACACTCGTGAGGCTGGAGTTCGTGGTTTAGAGCGCGAAATCTCTAAATTATGCCGTAAAGCGGTTAAAGCGCTACTTATGGACAAAAAGCTCAAGCACATTGAAATCAATGCGGACAACCTGAAAGATTATCTGGGAGTTCGTCGTTTTGATTACGGCCAAGCAGACACAGAAAACCGTGTTGGGCAAGTTACAGGCCTTGCTTGGACTGAAGTTGGTGGTGACTTACTCACTATTGAAACTGCTTGTGTGCCCGGTAAAGGCAAACTAACCTATACCGGTTCTTTAGGTGAAGTGATGCAAGAGTCTATTCAAACCGCATTAACGGTTGTTAGAGCTCGAGCGGAAAAACTGGGTATTAATAGCGATTTTTATGAAAAACGCGATATCCATGTGCACGTACCTGAAGGGGCAACGCCAAAAGATGGTCCAAGTGCAGGTATTGCGATGTCTACAGCATTAGTTTCTTGCCTAACGGGTAATCCGGTGAGAGCAGATGTTGCTATGACGGGTGAAATTACATTAAGAGGGTTAGTTTTCCCAATTGGTGGCTTAAAAGAGAAATTATTGGCGGCACACCGTGGAGGGATTAAAACAGTATTAATTCCTAAAGAAAACGAACGTGATTTAGAAGAAATTCCTCAAAATGTGATCGCAGATCTTGAAATTCACCCTGTGAAAACGATTGAAGAAGTCTTATCTTTGGCTTTAGTTAATCCTCCTTTTGGAGCTGAAGTAGTTAAAAAGAAAGCTAAAAGAGTGAGCTGAATCAAGAAGTTTGTATAAAATTAAGGCTGACAGCTAATTTAGGGCTTGTCAGCCTTTTTTTTCATCGCTAATTTAACGATGATTCTGATAATTGTTTGTATGCAATCTGTTCTCTTGCCATTGGTAATCAGGATTGATATAACGGCTGCATCATTAATTAACTATACTAATAACTGCTATAGTTAATTAAGAGATTTATAGTCCAACTAATATGGGGATGATAAGAGTGAATAAAGCTCAACTGATTGATCAAATCGCTTCTGATGCGAATATTTCTAAAGCTGCAGCAGGTCGTGTTGTTGACGCGTTCGTTGCTACCG
The DNA here is from genome assembly GCF_028478065.1 of Providencia sp. PROV255. Classification (NCBI taxonomy): domain Bacteria; kingdom Pseudomonadati; phylum Pseudomonadota; class Gammaproteobacteria; order Enterobacterales; family Morganellaceae; genus Providencia; species Providencia sp. PROV255. The sequence goes on from NZ_JAMPMI010000010.1 coordinate 151,932, forward strand.
TAACGGGTTCTTTGAGTAAAGGGGACGATGTTGCTCTAGTTGGCTTTGGGACTTTCTCTGTTCGTGAGCGTGCAGCACGTACAGGCCGTAACCCTCAAACGGGTAAAGAAATTAAAATAGCTGCGGCGAAAGTTCCTGCTTTCCGTCCAGGTAAGGGTCTTAAAGACGCTGTAAATAGCTAATTAGGTATTTAAGTTTGTCTTTCTCGTATTTTTGCGAAAACTCAAACTGACGGAATGTCTTTAATCAGCTAATATATAAGCGCACCATTGAAATGGTGCGCTTTTTTTTCTTTCTGAGTTAAGATTAGCGTATTATCAGGAAATTGAATTCAACAAAGCGGAGTTAAGCCTTTTTATGATGGAAAATTTACGCACAAAGGCGAATAGTCCTTTGCTCAAAATAATACTGGCGCTGATTATCCTTTCATTCGTGTTGGGTGGCGTTATGATGGGTGGCCTTGGTGGCAACAGTGCAAATAATGCCGCTGAAGTTAACGGGCAGTCAATAAGCCGAGAGCAGCTACAGCAGGCTTTTCAACAAGAGCGCCAATCATTACAAGAGTACCTGGGGGATAAATTTTCAGAAGTCGCTAGTAATGAAGAAAGCATGAATTTACTGCGCCGCCAAGCTCTTGATAACTTGATTAACAATGAATTGATTAATCAGTATGCTAATGAACTACAACTCTCAGCAAGCGATCAGCAAATTGAGCAATATATTTTCTCAATGCCTGTTTTCCAAACAGATGGCCGGTTTGATAGCGAAAAATATCGTGAGATCTTAAGCCGTAACAACATTAATGCAGATAGCCTTGCGGCTCAAATTCGCCAAGATCTTACACGTGCTCAGCTAGCTAAAACCTTTACTGGAACGGATTTCGCTTTACCATCTGAAGTTAAAGCGTATGCTGAATTATTTATGCAAGAGCGTGAAATTCGCACTGCAATTTTAGATTTAGCAGAGGTTCAAGCAAAACAAACAGCCTCTGAAGAAGAATTAAAGTCCTATTATGATGCTAACCAAAATAGCTTTATTTCACCTGAGAAGGTGCAAGTAAGCTATGTTGAAATGGATGCAGCATCGATGGCACCAGCGACAGTGTCTGATGAAGAAGTAAAAACCTATTATGAGCAAAACCTGAAAAATTATACTCAAGCAGAGCAAAAGCAGTACAGTATGATTCAGGTTGCTTCTGAAAAAGAAGCGAATGATATTCTGGATGAATTAAAACAAGGTGCAGACTTTGCAACGTTAGCCGCTGAAAAATCAACGGATAAATTCAGTGCAGGGCAAAAAGGCCTGATTGGTTGGATGGAAGCTGCATCAACGCCAAGCGAAATTGTGGATGCTAAATTAACAGAAAAAGGGCAACTTTCGGCACCTGTTAAATCACAAAATAGCTATGTTATTTTTCGTTTAGATGATATTAAGCCAGAATCGATTAAACCGTTTGAGCAAGTTGAAGAAAGTATTAAAACTAGCTTGCTTCAAGATAAAAACATTAAGCAATTCTATGACTTACAGCAAAAAGTCAGTGAAGCGGCCACGAGTGATATGGAATCATTAGTATCAGTTGAATCTGTATCTGGTTTGAAGGCTGTGACAACGGATTGGTTTGATAGAACAAACCCACCTGCTGCGCTTAATTTCCCTAAAGTGGTCAGTGAAGTATTTAGCGATCGTTTAGTGGATAAAAATGGTTCTAAAGGAATCAACTCAGACGTTATTAACGTGGAAGGTGACCGTGCATTTGTTGTGCGTGTTACAGAGTACAAACCTGAAAGTGTTGAACCTTTTGAACAGGTTAAGTCAGAAATTGAAACACTGGTTAAACGCCAAAAAGCCGAAGCAGAGTTGAAAGCTACGGGCGATAAATTACTTACTGAGTTAAAAGCGGGTAAAGGGGCTGAAGCTCTAAGTGCCACGGGTGTTAAATTCTCTGATGCTCAAACCGTTTCTCGTTTAATGCCACAAACAGCGGTTATCAATGCGACAATGGAAATGCCACAACCTGTTGATGGTAAACCAAGCTACGCACTTGCGCGTGATGAGTCTGATAACTATGTGGTTATTCAGCTAGATAAAGTAACATTAGGTCAGCCAACGGATGACGAGTTAAAACAACTAACTCGTGAATACCAAGGCGCTATGAGTTCTGCGGTTAACGAAGCTTTGATGCTTAACTTGCGTGAAAATGCAAAAATTGAAGTGCTGAATATTGAATAATTGCGAGCAGCTTCGCAAGTAAAATTGTAACGTTATGAATAGAAGGCCACCTTTGGGTGGCCTTTCGTATTTTTAATTTTATTAAAAAGTGTTCCATATTTTTCTATGGCATCGTTGTGTCTCAACATACACAGGAGAACAAATATGTTATGGAATTCAGTCAATAAATGCAGATTAGGTATTGTTCTGCTCCTTTCTTTATTATGCTCATTTTCTTCTTTTTCTTTGGCTAAGAAAATTGAGCCAGAAAAAGCCACTACGGCTGTCACTCAAGAAAAACAAGTAAGTAATAACTCACCATCAACTAACCATGAGCAGTCTGACAAGGTAAATATTAACTTAGCAGGTGAAGAGGAACTTGCCGAAAAACTTAATGGCATAGGTAGGCAAAAAGCTAAAGCTATCGTTGAATATAGGCAAAAATATGGGGCTTTTAATTCCATTGAGAATATTTTAGAAGTTCAGGGGATAGGTCCTGCATTTTTAGAAAAGAATAAAGATAAGTTAACTTTGTAACTAAAATCCCCCATACAAAGTATGGGGGAATATATTTAAGGTTAATAATTAAGCAGAAAACTAAGCATCTTGTAAATAATTTGGGAGCTAAGTCTTATTCTTGATAATCATTCAGCACATTTTCCGTACATTTGTTATTTTTATGTTATTAAAAAATAAACTGGTCGGAGTAGTTATGACAACACACATTAAAGTTCATGGTTATCATATAGATGTTTTTCAGCACGTTAATAATGCACGTTACTTAGAATTCTATGAAGCAGACCGCTGGGAATGGATGAATAAACGCAATTTTATTAGGTGGGCTATAGAAAACAATTTAACAATAGCTGCGGTGAATATTAATGTAAATTATATACAAGGTGTCTTACTCGGTGATGAGCTGACTGTGGTGACCCGTATGGACAAAATAGGCAGTAAAAGCGCAGTATGTTATCAACAAATTATTCGCACTAAAGCAGGAATTCAAGAGGTTGTTTCAGATGCTTATGTGACATTTGTTTTTATCAATAATATCGAGAATAAAGCAATTATTATCGATGAACAGCTGCGTGAGAAGTTAGAGTCATTCAAGGTGGGTTCTGAAGATTTTATTCAAAACTAGCCTACCATTAGCTTGAATATTACGAATAAGCTAATGATAGGCTGTGTGTTTGACTAATTCATTATGGCTTTTGCTTTAATGAGAGCATGATGGCTTCTTTATCATTTAAATATTCATTTAAGCCCTTGCTCCTTAAATGGCAGGCAGCACATTCACCGCAACCATCACCTTGAATACCATTATAACAAGTCAGTGTTTGCTGCCTGATGGTTTCAAGGTGGCCATAACTGTCGGCAAGAGCCCATGTTTGGGCTTTATTTAACCACATTAATGGGGTTTCAAAGCGAATATTTTTGGCAAGACCGAGGTCTACAGCATGATTGAGGGCTTTGACAAATTCATCTCGGCAATCTGGGTAACCTGAAAAATCAGTTTCACAAACACCGGTTATCACCGCTTCTGCTTTTACTTGGTAAGCATAAATTGCTGCTAATGTGAGGAATAAAATGTTGCGCCCTGGAACAAAAGTGCTGGGTAAAGTACTGGACTCGCTTTCTGAAAAATCAGGAACTGGGATGTTATCTCGAGTTAAGCTGCTGATTGCTAATTCATTGAGTAATGTGACATCTAACACTTTATGTGCTGTAGCACCTAAAGATACGCTCAATTTCTGTGCGACTTCGATTTCAAAACGGTGGCGCTGGCCGTAATCGAAAGTAACACAATGAACTTCATCATAGTTTTGCAAAGCTTGAATAAGACAGGTTGTTGAGTCTTGGCCTCCGCTAAAAACCACAACTGCGCGTTTCATAGGTACTCCTTGGTGATATATCATTATCAAAATGTGATGGAAAGAGAGTAAAGCATGTTAGCGATACTGGGATGTAATTCATAGTTCTATTTTTATCAAATTAGTTTGATTGAAGGACTATTTATATGCTGATTTGGTTATCTGTATAAAAATATTCTATAATCATGGTATTTGGTAACATTTTTATTGTTTTTTAATTATTCAATTTTGCATAATATAGTTATACAGCTAATAAAATAACGATAAAAGCACTTACACCCAAGCCAAGAGAGTAATTATGTTAGATAAAATAGACAAAAAACTGCTTTGTTTATTGCAAAATGACAGCAGCTTATCCTTAAATACCCTTGCGGAAGCTGTTAATTTAACCTCTACTCCGTGCTGGAAAAGATTAAAAAGGCTTGAAGATGAAGGTTATATTCGAGGGCGAGTCACTTTACTCGATGGTGAGAAGTTAGGTTTAGGTTTAACGGTGATTGTGACAATTAAAACACAGCATCATAATAGTGAGTGGTATGAGCAATTTGTTTCTTTTGTTAGTCAACTTCCTGAAGTTCTGATGTTTTATCGTATGGCTGGGGAGTATGATTATCTTATGCAAGTGGAAGTTCATGATATGAAATCATATGACTTGTTTTATAAAAAGTTAGTTAATGGTGTTCATGGTTTAATCGATGTAACTTCAAGCTTTGCAATGGAAAAAATCAAGTATACGACAGTATTGCCTATTCCTGATTAACCCTGTAATAACTTAGATAATTACGGGCTCTCATTCTTAGGCATCAATAAATCAATATATTCAAGGCAGTATTACGTGCGATTATTTTCACAACTAAGTTGGTATTTTTTGAGTGAATGGCGGCGCTATCTCGGCGCTGTTTGCTTTTTAATTATCATTGCTATCTTACAATTAGTTCCCCCACGCATTGTTGGTGTTGTTGTTGATGGAATTAGTAAAGGGGCAATGTCGACAAAGCAATTGATCACTTATGTTTTAGTCATGCTGTTGATTGCATTGGTTGTGTATGGTTTGCGCTATGTCTGGCGTTTATGGTTATTTGGTGCTTCTTATAAGTTAGCCGTACAACTACGACAAAAATTTTATCGGCAACTAAGTCTGCAAAACCAAGCATTTTACCTTAGGTACCGAACGGGAGATTTAATTGCACGTACAACGAATGATGTTGACCGAGTTGTGTTTGCTGCAGGAGAGGGCGTTTTAACATTAGTTGACTCATTAGTGATGGGGTGTGCGGTGCTCATTATGATGAGCGTTGAAATTAGTTGGCAGCTTACTTTACTTGCACTTATTCCAATGCCAATTATGGCATTAGTCATTAAACGTTATGGGGATCAGCTTCATCAGCGTTTCAAGCATGCCCAAGGGGCATTTTCGTCTTTAAATAATCATGCACAAGAAAGTTTAACAAGTATTCGCATGATTAAAGCTTTTGGCCTCGAAGATCATCAATCAAATCAATTTGAACAGGTAGCTACCGAGGCAGGGCGTCGCAATATGCATGTTGCTAAAGTTGATGCTCGTTTTGACCCCACTATTTTTATGGCGATTGGTATGGCCAACTTACTCGCTATTGCAGGGGGAAGCTGGATGGTATTAAACGACACACTGACGCTAGGCGAATTAACGAGCTTTGTGATGTATCTAGGGTTAATGATTTGGCCGATGTTAGCGCTCGCATGGATGTTTAATATCGTTGAACGGGGTAGTGCAGCTTATAGCCGTATTCTTAGTTTACTCAATGAACCGTTAGTCATTCAGGATGGTTCGCATTCATTACAGCCTGAAAAGGGAAATTTGAATGTAAATATCATCAAATTTAGTTATCCAGAAACCTCGAGAACAGCATTACATGATATTAAGTTTGACCTAAAACCTGGGCAATTTTTAGGGATATGTGGGCCAACAGGATCTGGAAAATCAACATTGTTGACGTTATTACAACGTCAATTTGATATTACGGAAGGGGTTATTTTCTATCAAGGTTTACCGTTACCCGAAATTCGTTTAGATGAATGGCGTGCTCGGTTATCTATCGTAAATCAGTCTCCATTTTTGTTTTCAGATACCGTCGCAGGCAATATCGCGCTTGGGCGACCTGATGCCACTCAAGAAGAAATTGAACAGGCTGCACGCATTGCTTGTGTACATGATGATATTTTACGTTTACCTGAAGGCTATTCCACTCAGGTTGGTGAGCGAGGCGTCATGTTATCAGGCGGGCAGAAACAACGAATTTCTATTGCGAGGGCTATCTTGCAGAATGCGGAAATCTTGGTGCTAGATGACGCACTTTCTGCCGTTGATGGGCAGACTGAGTTTACAATTTTACAAAATTTAAGCCATTGGCGACAAGATAGAACCATGATCATCAGCGCCCATCGTCTATCTGCATTGGTAGAGGCGGACAATATTTTAGTGCTATCTCAAGGTGCTATTGTTAGCAGAGGTAGACATGACGCGCTTATTGAGCAATCGGGTTGGTATAAAGATATGTATCAATATCAACAGATTGAAGCAGCTTTGGATGGTGATCTATGAGCCAAAAGAAACCGCTGTGGCCAGCACTTAAGCGTTTACTTGCTTATGGAAAAGCGTACCGAGGAACCATGGCTATTGCCATTGCAATGCTATGGCTAGCTGCTATTGCAGAAGTTAGTGGGCCTCTGCTAATCAGTTATTTTATTGATAACATGATAGCGAAAAAACAAATCATCATGCCACTGGCTTTATATATGGCTGTTGGGTTTATATTGCTCCAAGTTATTGCTGCACTATTACATTACTATCAAATTATTTTATTTAATAAAGCTTCTGTGGGGGTAGTGCAAACATTACGAACAGATGTGATGAATGCTGCTCTAAGGCAGCCTCTAAGTGCATTTGATAAGCAGCCAGTTGGTCAGTTAATTTCACGAGTTACAAATGATACTGAGGTTATTAAAGATCTATTTGTGATGGTTGTACCAACCGTGTTTCGTAGCTTAGCACTGATCTGCGCTATGCTGGTTGCCATGTTTTCATTGGAATGGCGTATGGCATCAATTGCAGTGATGATTTTTCCTGCTGTATTTGTGGTAATGCTTGTTTATCAGCGTCTAAGCACACCGATTGTACGTCGTGTGAGATCTTATCTTGCTGATATTAATAACGGTTTTAATGAAGTTATTAATGGAATGACAGTTATTCAGCAATTTATCCAGCAAGCTAGATTTGGCGAAAAAATGCAAAGTCTTAGCCAAGACCATTATTTTGCAAGAATGAAAGCATTAAAGCTTGATGGCTTATTATTAAGGCCATTGTTGAGCTTACTTTCTGCCTCAGTATTATGTGGTTTACTATTGCTATTTGGATTCGAAGGAACGACCACCATTGGTGTTGGTGTTTTATATGCTTTTATTAATTATTTAGGCCGCTTGAATGAACCGCTCATTGAATTAACTTCTCAGCAGTCAATGTTGCAGCAAGCCGTTGTTTCTGGTGAGCGTGTTTTTGAATTAATGGATAGCCCGCAACAAGGCTATGGCGCAAGTATTGAGCCGTTACAAGGTGGTTCAATCTCAATTAACCATTTATCCTTTGCCTATCGTGATAACAACATTGTGCTTAAAGACATTAATTTACAAGTGCCTGATCATAATTTTATTGCGTTGGTCGGCCATACAGGAAGTGGTAAAAGTACCATTGCAAATTTAATTATGGGATATTACCCATGGCAAGAAGGGGATATTTTATTAGATGGGCGTCATTTAAGTTCACTATCTCATCAAGTATTACGTAATGGTATTGCAATGGTGCAACAAGACCCTGTTGTTCTCGCCGCTTCTTTTTTTGATAACGTCGCATTAGGACGTGAAATTAGCCAAGATAAAGTCTGGGAAGTTCTTGAAACTGTTCAGCTTGCTGAGTTGGTTCGTGCGTTACCTGATGGGTTAGATACCGTGCTCGGAGAACAAGGAAATACGTTATCTGTTGGGCAAAGACAATTACTAGCGATGGCTCGAGTTCTTGTGGTGACACCTAAAATTTTAATTTTGGATGAAGCAACCGCGAACATTGACTCAGGAACAGAGCAAGCGATACAAAAAGCATTACGTATGATCCGCCAACATACTACTCTAGTTGTGATAGCTCACCGTTTATCGACGATCGTCGATGCTGATCAAGTCGTTGTGTTACATCGTGGTGCAATTGTTGAGCAAGGTAAGCATTCACAGCTTTTGCAACAAAAAGGACGCTATTATCAAATGTACCAGTTGCAACAAGTTGGGGAATCACTGAATGCCCATAGTGATGCTGAAGTTGAGGCTATACCTAGTTAATTGTTCTGCACTCTTATAATGCATCCTCTAAAGCCACTCATCCGAGTGATTTTTTATTTTGCCCTTTCTTATTGAATTATATGAATAAATATATTTTGGCACACGGTTTGCTATAACGTCAGTGCTGTTCAAAGCATTGAGCAGTTTATTCACCTGACTTATAGGAGTGAACATGAAATATATCATCGCGATCATTAAGCCATTTAAATTAGATGAAGTCCGAGAAGCGTTATCAGATATTGGAGTTCAAGGGCTTACCATTACTGAAGTTAGAGGGTTTGGGAGGCAAAAAGGGCATGCCGAGTTGTACAGAGGTGCTGAATATACTGTCGACTTTTTACCTAAAGTACGTATGGAAATAGCCGTTTCTGATGAGTTAGTGGAGCAGGTAATTGAAACAATTGAAAAAAAAGCTTATACGGGCCAAGTTGGGGATGGAAAAATATTTATTTTGTCATTAGAACAAGCGGTACGTATTCGTACAGGTGAAAAACAAGACGAAGCACTGTAGGAGAACAACTATGCGCAAAGGGTTCCAATACTTATTCTTATTAATGGGTGGTTTTCCAATAACCGTGTTTGCTGCAGAGGAAGCTCTGGATAAAGCGGATAATGCATTCATGATGATAGCGACTGCTTTAGTTATCTTTATGATACTGCCAGGTATCGCATTATTTTATGGTGGGCTACTAAGAAGCAAAAATGTCCTTTCTTTGATGGCTCAAACTGCAGTTATTTTTGCTTTGGTGTCTGTTATTTGGATTGTTTATGGATACAGTTTAGCTTTTAGTGAGGGAAATGATTTTATCGGTGGTTTTAGCCAGATCATGTTGAAAGATATTACTGTAGAAAGCTTATCTGGACCGATCCCTCAATTTATTCACGTCGTGTTTCAAGGTGCATTTGCATGCTTAACGGTTGCATTAGTGATTGGTGCATTAGGAGAGCGAATTAAATTTTCTGCAATTCTAATTTTTACCCTTATTTGGACTACATTTGCTTATTTGCCAATGGCACATATGGTGTGGGGAGGTGGTATTTTATCGCAAGATGGCGCATTAGATTTTGCTGGAGGTACGGTTGTTCATATCAATGCGGCTGTTGCAGGCTTAGTTGGTGCTTACTTACTGGGGCATCGTACCGGGTTAGGGAAAGAAGCCATTAAACCTCATAACCTACCTATGGTATTTATGGGAACTTCCATATTATTCATTGGCTGGTTTGGTTTCAATGCAGGTTCGGCTGGAAGTGCAAATAGTATTGCTGCACTCGCGTTTGTGAACACTATCGCAGCTGCGGCAGGCGCTATCTTATCGTGGACTTTAGCGGAATGGCTTTTCAGGGAGAAACCTTCATTATTAGGGGCTTGCTCTGGGTGTTTGGCTGGGTTAGTCGGTGTTACGCCTGCTGCGGGTACTGTGGGTGTTGGCGGGGCATTAATCATCGGACTACTTTCTGGATTGGCAGGTTTATGGGGGGTAGTGATTTTAAAACGTCGGTTAAAAGTTGATGATGTTTGCGATGTTTTTGGCGTTCACGGAGTCTGTGGCATTTTAGGGTGTTTACTCACGGGGGTATTTACCTCAACGGTATTAGGCGGAAGTGGCTATGCGGAAGGTATTACGATGATGAAACAAGTAGGAATTCAAGCCGTTAGCATCCTAGTTTGTGTTGTTTGGACTGCAATTGTTGCTTATATCGCATTTAAAATTGCAGAGAAAACGTCAGGCTTACGAATTAATGTTGAAAAAGAAAGGGAAGGCTTAGATATTACTTCTCATGGTGAAAGTGCCTACAATTAACCTTCATGTAAAGATAATTACAGGATAATACTGTGTTTTATGTAAATTGATAATGGCAGCTTATTGCTGGCTGCCATTACCTTTTTAAACTGACTAATATATTTTTCTAAGTAAGTAATCACTTACTTTAAATAGCGGTTATTTACGAGGTTGCCGTTGACGAATTACGCCTTCTTGGACTGCAGTTGCAACAAGATCACCTTGTAAATTATAGATTTGTCCTTTCACAAAACCCCTCCCACCTGATGCCGAAGGGCTTTCTACAGCGTACAGTAACCAGTCATCAATTTTAAATGGGCGATGGAACCACATTGAATGGTCAATAGTTGCAACCTGTAAGTCGCGTTCCATAAATCCTCTACCATGCGGCTGTAATGCGGCAGGAAGGAAATTGTAATCAGAGGCATAACCTAATAAATAGTGGTGTAGTGAAGGTATATCAGGCAGTTGCCCTTTCGCTTTGAACCAAATATAACGAAATGGTTCTTGAGGTGCGGCATCGAATGGGCTGTAAAATTCAACGGGACGAAATTCAAAAGGAGTTGGCCGAAGAGCATACTTTTTAACTGCTTCTGGTAATTTATCAGCCAAACTTTGAACAATATCATCTTGAGAAATTAATTTTGTAGGTGGTGGTACATCTGGCATTAAGTTCTGATGGCTATAACCTTCTTCTTGAGATTGAAATGATGCGGTCATAAAGAAGATAGGTTTACCATTTTGAATGGCACTTACTCGGCGTGCGCTAAAGCTTCCGCCATCGCGTAAAATTTCCACGTCATAAACAATGGGACGTGAGCTATCGCCTGGGCGTAAAAAATAACTATGAAAAGAATTAATCGCTCTTTCTTCAGGTATGGTTTGCTTCGCTGCATACATGGCTTGTCCAACAACTTGTCCACCAAAAACTTGAGGTAAACCAAGGTCTTCGCTTTGTCCACGAAAAATACCTTCTTCAATTTTTTCGAGTTCAATTAGGCTAATTAAATTCTGTAATTCTGGGCTCATAGTCATCTTAGTTCAGTTATACGTAAATGAGATATTGGTATTTTCCCATTATTTACCCTGAATAGGTAGATTAATTACTAGCGAATAAATTGGGGTTACGTATTGTTACATTTGGAAATATAAATGTATTATTCTACCAATATTAGTTATACTTTTTATTATTCCCTCATCAGAAAATGACTTGTCTATTCCGATTATTTTAAAATGTTTTAGTAAACATTGTGTTATAGGTAATAACTATGAAGTTTTTTCGCTATATTGTTAGCTTATTAGTGATTTTAACGTTGGTTAGCTTATTAGTGATTTTAACGTTGGTTAGCTGTGAAGGGAATAGCACCAAGCCCAGCGAAAAAGCACTTAATGCTCAAAATAGTAATAATAACCAGACAGTCGATTCAGGAAAAATCGAGGGCCGTGTGGTGATTTTACAGGATACTGTTTTACCTGAAGACGCAGTTGTTACAATTACGTTGGCAGATACAACGGTTGCGGACTTACCTGCACTGATATTATCTCAAAAATATTACAATTCAGTGAATAATCGTCCAACCATTCCTTTTGAACTAACTTACCAAAAAAATGAAGTTAGGCAGGAAGGCTCGCTAGTTGTTAATGCAACCGTGAACGCGAATGGAAAACTTTTATACATTAGTGATAGCGTTGTAGAGGTTATCAATAATGGCGTCACAAAAAATGTTGAATTGTTGATGGTACCTGCGAACTAGCCAATAAGCGACTTTTTAGTTGAGTCGCTATTTTTATATGAGTTTGTGTAATAAAACGTCACTTGGTCAGGGGTTTCTTGCTATTTCAATGACTATCAAGCATAATGCCCCTGCTTTGAAAGAAGCAATCAATGGGGGCTCTGTTGGTTCTCCCGCAACGCTAACTTGTTAACTTGGTCAGGTCCGGAAGGAAGCAGCCATAGCAGGGGTCGTGTGTGCCGGGATGTCGCTGGCAGGGCTCCCACCCAACTCAGCATCCTTTGCCTTTCCTCTCATCTATATATTCTAATTTATTATAAATATGTTATTTAATTATATTTTATAATTGTTAATTAAACTCTAAATCTCAAATAAATTCTGAAGTTAAAAAAGAAAGGTTAAGAATACAACATTCATTGTTGATTATTGTAATAAGAAAAGTTGATATGCTAAAATTAAAAGCAATAAATTTCCATTAGCATAATTATAATGCCAATAATAAAACGATAATTGCATTGCGTCCAGCCGATAAGGGGATTTACCGGCTACAACCATTCACTATCTGTGCGTGTTAATAAGATATTACCTAACAAATTTCCAAACAGAAGCTGGAATTTTATCATAAAGCTTATTCATTGTGAGCTCAGCTAAGCGGTGATCTGCAGCTGAATAGAATAGCTCTAGCTCATCATCAGATAATTCATACTTATTTTTTTCAATGACACGCTCAAGAGTTTCAATTGTTGTGCATTTTCTTAAACGCATCAGATAATCAGATTTGGTCATAATACCCTTTCTTTTGTGCAAAATTACTTATTTATATACGGTTTTGTAGTTGAGCTAAAGATAAATAATATCTTTAGGTTTTGCTGGTTAGACACTTTAGGTCATCATCCAACACAGTGACAAGACTCTGATTCATTGCTTCCCAGTCTATAATTTCACTGAGCGTGATGACTGGGCTGCCGAATAAATCGTAGGTCTCATCGAGATACTCTTCGATAAGTGATATAACAAGATTTTCTTTTGGATATTTGATTTTAAACCGCCATACAAATGCAGCGATATGTTCAATAAGTTCATTCAAGGCTGCGCTTTGCGGGGAGCTTAAATCATTAATCCAGTGTGTATTTGTTTTTTGTAAGCTTAAAATAGCGTCTCTATTGAGGCTATTACATAAGTATTTTAGTTCTGCTATATCGTGTCTTTTGGGTGAGTATTCATCCATAATCACCTCCGCAGGCGAATCTGACTTTTGCTGTGTGTATTTTTTATCAATAATGTCATGTTAACTAATTAAAGCACCTATGTTCAATATAAAAGGTTGCATGTTAATATATTGAAAAATATAAGATTATTGCTAGTTCGTTAAACTTTCGAAGATTATTAATATAATACATAAGCGATATTCGAATACGGACTGGCAGCTCGGACTAAACTAGCCGCGATATAATAATAGCATTATTATCACATATGTCACCAGCAATAAACTACTTTTTCTAGTTTATTAGCAAGTTGTTGGGGGCTGGGTCGCGTATGTTCTGCTTAAACTCAATTTTATGAAGTATTTAAATTATAGTTTAACCATCAGTTATTCTAGTACAGTGAATATGAAGTGTTTATACAAAAGATGTTATAAAAATTATTTTCCTATTTAATTCATTCAAATAATTTATTTTTACTAATAAGAGAATTAAAAATAAAAAAGCTTTTGCCTGAAATAGACAAAAGCTTTGTTGATGAGAATAACTTAAAGATAGAGGTTTAAGGTTACCCCTGGTTTCAGGTCTGCCATTTTAACACCTGAATTCCAAGTCATTAAATCATTGAGCTTTATGCCATGACGTTTCGCAATGCTATAATAGGAGTCGCCTTTTCTTACTTTATAGGTTTTTGCCTTACGGTTACTTGCAGTAGGCGCTGAGCTCGTAACTTTTAATACTTGTCCTGGTTTGATAACACTCGCAGTTTTTAACCCATTTAGCTTTTGAATATTTTTGGCGGTAGTATCGAATTTTTTTGCAATACTCGCGACAGATTCGCCTTTGCGTACTTTATATGTAGCTATTTTAGCTCGATTTTGACGCGCGCTAGAAATTGCAGTGGGTTGTGCTGTTTTTATCTGTTGGTTTTGTTGTGCGGCTAAACGAATAGTGTTTAAAACATCTTCATCTGAGAGTGATGTTTTGAATTGTTCAGCTTTTGCTGTAGGTAACATAATATAATGAGGGCCACTTGGCGATGTTATGCCGCGTGTATAACCAGAATTATACGTTTTTACCGATTCAACAGTTAACCCAGCCAACTCAGCGGCTTGAGATAACGTGATTTGTTGACCAACATCGATTTGAGTGAGTGCTCGATTTTTATTACTTGTTGGCAAATTAACTTGGTACTTTTCAGGATTTTTCAATACTTGGCTAAGTGCTAAGATTTTTGGTACGTATTGTTTAGTTTCTTTTGGTAATGAGAGTGACCAAAAATCAGTAGGTAGCCCGGCAGCTTCGTTTTTCTTGATAGCATTTTGAACACAGCCTTCTCCACAGTTATAGGCAGCAAGGGTGAGCTCCCAATCGTGGCCAAACATAACATTTAAGTTTTCGAGAAGATCAAAAGCTGCTTTAGTTGAAGAAACCACATCCCTGCGCTCATCAACCCATTGTGTTTGTTTTAGTCCATATGAGCGTGCAGTGATAGGAACGATTTGCCATAGACCCGCAGCTTGTGCAGGAGAAGTTGCTTTAGGATTAAATGAGCTTTCAATAATAGGAATTAAAGCTAATTCCATAGGTAAATTGCGCTCATTAATTTCGTCTACGATGAGGTACATGTATGGCTCAGCTCTTAATGCCACATCGTAGACAAAACGTTGTTTATTTAAATAACTATTTGCGAGTTCCCTAATTTGAGGTTTATCAGGGATATCCATTTTTAGTTCATCACTAATATAGCCCCATAGGTCATAGTCGACTTTAGGTAATTGTCGGCTGGCTGCTTGGTTGTGTGATGCAACAGTTTCAATAGTATGATTAGTTGGAGTTTTGTTCTGCTTAATTTTTTTCGGGGCAGTTTGGCATCCGGCCAACAGAACAATGGCGATAAGCGTCGCGATTATCTTCATTCTTTTCTATTGTTCTTCATTTTGATGTTTAAAAGTCGAACAATAATACTTATCCCACCCCGATATGACAATCATTAAACTTTAATATTGGTCTTTTAATTGACGCAACAGGGTAAAAACTGCTCTTAAAGGTGGATTTTGTACATTAATATCGAGTTTTTTCTGTAATTGGTGGTTATCGCATTGCAGAAAAATATTTATTTTTTTCTCTGTTTTCAATGTAGTAGGTACTGTTGGTTGATTTTTGTCACGTATTTGCGTTATTTTTTGTAAATATTGTGTAATCGCTTCATTTTCAGGCCATACATGGTGTGCAAATTTTAGATTAGATAAAGTATATTCATGGGCACAGCAAATTAAGGTTTCATCAGGAAGCTCAGCAATTTTTTGGATAGATTCGAACATTTGTTCCGGTGTTCCTTCAAATATCCGCCCGCAACCGGCAGAGAACAGCGTGTCGCCACAGAATAAATAAGGTGCTTGGTAAAAGCCGATGTGCTCAGAAGTATGGCCTGATAATGCAATAACTTGTAGGTTGAACTCGTTAATTATGACCTTATCACCGTTTTCGACTATTTCTGTCGCCCCTTTAGATTGGGTTTCTTTTGGGCCAAAAACAGGAAGAGTTGTAAATTTGCTTAAAATCCCTTTTACACCACCTGTATGGTCATTATGGTGGTGAGTTAATAGGATGGCGACAGGCGTCAACTGTTTAGCTGTAATTATTTCAAGCACAGGCTCTGCCTCTGCGGGGTCAACGATGATACACTGTTGGTGGCCATCGACTAAAACCCAAATGTAGTTATCGTTTAAAGCTGGTACTCGAATTAACTCCATAATGACCTCGATACTTGTTAATAGTTAATAGGGGAATTTCATGAAGCCTGCGCGTATTGATAAAAAAATTCAAATGCCAGTTAGTTGGTCTGACATTCCTTTTGGAGAACAATATCGTCAAGCCATAGAAAATCAACTTAGCCCTTGGTGGCCGAAGATATTTGGCTTTCATTTGCTTAAGTTAGGCCATTTAAGTACTGAAATCCATACCGAAGGCTGCTTAATCTCCCACCAATTTAATGTTGGTACTGGTGATCCTCGTTTTAATCTTATTGCAAAGCCCGAGGCATTACCATTAACCCAAAAATCGATAGATGCCTGTCTAATGACTCACTGTTTGGCATATAGCCATGATCCTCATTGGCTTTTACGGGAGGTTGACCGGGTGTTAATCGACGATGGCTGGCTAATCATCTCAGGTTTTAACCCTTTCAGTCTTGTCGGAATGGCGAAACTCGTACCTGTTTTACGTAAACGGCAGCCTTATTGTAGCCGTTTTTTCCCCTCTGTTAGGGTATTTGATTGGTTAAGCTTATTAAACTATGAAGTTTTGTATCATCGTAATTGCCAAATATTTCCTTGGTTGAGTGCACAAAGACGAATGAATAAAAACTGTGGGGGAATTGGGGCTTTAAGCGTGATTGTGGCGCGGAAACGGACTTATCCACTGACTCCGACACCACTAAAATTCAAGCAACCGAAGGTTAAGATTGGAACAGCACTCGGTGCGGCGAAGGAGATCAGTAAATCAATGAAGATAGACGACCCTTCTTAGTTTTGTGCAGGCTGGTAACCTGTATCTTCTTTAGTCGGCGCTGACGCGGCAGCTCGAGCCAGTTCATCACATTTCTCATTTTCAGGGTGGCCTGCGTGGCCTTTAACCCAACGCCAATCAATTGTATGTCGTTGGATGGCGTCATCAAGGCGCTTCCATAAATCAACATTGACGACAGGGGATTTATCCGCTTTTCGCCATTGTTTTCGTTTCCAGCCATGGATCCATTGTGTGATTCCTTGTCGTACGTATTGGCTATCAGTGGTTAAAATAATATCACAAGGCCTTGTTAGTGATTCCAATGCAACGATGGCTGCAAGTAGTTCCATGCGGTTATTCGTGGTTAAAAAATATCCATCACTCAATGTTTTTTCATGTTGTTGGTAGCGTAGAACAACGCCATATCCACCCGGGCCAGGATTGCCCAAACAGGAACCATCCGTGAAAATTTCTACCTGCTTTGTCATTTCTGTTACACTCTATATTATTCGTTCCTTTCTAGTTTGACACAAAAAAACATTATGAGCACGGTGATAACCAGACAAATTGTCCTTGATACTGAAACAACCGGTATGAATAAACTCGGTGTTCATTATGAAGGGCACAACATAATTGAGATTGGTGCGGTTGAAGTGATTAACCGCCGACTCACAGGGCGTAATTTTCATGTGTACATTAAACCTGACCGTTTAGTGGATCCTGAGGCATTTGAAGTGCATGGGATAAGTGATGAATTTTTACAAGATAAACCTGTTTTTGCTGACATTGCGGATGAGTTCCTTGAATTTATTCGTGGTGCAGAACTTGTTATTCATAATGCCCCCTTTGATATCGGTTTTATGGACTATGAATTCCGTAAACTCAATAAAGGTATTCCGCCTACGCAAGAATTTTGTACTATCACTGATAGCTTAGTATTGGCTCGCAAACTTTTTCCTGGTAAACGGAATAACTTGGATGCGTTATGTGACCGTTATTTAATTGATAACTCTAAGCGTACACTGCACGGGGCTTTACTCGATGCTGAGATTCTGTCAGATGTCTATTTGGCAATGACGGGCGGGCAAACTTCATTATCATTTTCGATGGATTCAGAATCAGCTAATAATGAGCAAGAGTATGAAATTCAAAGGATTGAACGTCCTCAGAGCGGTCTTAGAGTGATTTTTGCTTCTGATGAAGAAATAATTGCTCATGAAGCTCGGTTGGATATTGTTGATAAGAAAGGCGGCAAACCTTGTCTTTGGCGCCAACCTTCTGATGAAGCTGAAAATTTACACTAATAATTGATTTCATTATTTATACTTGCTTAGGAAAATGGATAGAAAAGCCTCTCAAGGCTAAAAACTGTTCAACTGTGCGATTTAACAAGAAAAAGTGTTGACGGGGTCCTCAAGTATTCGTAATATGCATGGCGTTCCCAGCAGGGAACATCAGGAGCGGTAGTTCAGTTGGTTAGAATACCTGCCTGTCACGCAGGGGGTCGCGGGTTCGAGTCCCGTCCGTTCCGCCATATTGCAACGCCATGCTATTGATTAGCATGGCGTTTTTGTTTTTGAGGTTATTATGGTATGCCATTCAGTATGCCATTTTATTTTGGTTCTCCTTCAATTGCA
Organism: Providencia sp. PROV255; assembly: GCF_028478065.1. Lineage (NCBI taxonomy): Bacteria > Pseudomonadati > Pseudomonadota > Gammaproteobacteria > Enterobacterales > Morganellaceae > Providencia > Providencia sp. PROV255. The sequence continues at coordinate 170,236 of NZ_JAMPMI010000010.1, forward strand.
TTAGTGAGTATTGGACGTAATACAGGTATATAGTGAACTCTGATTAAGATGGACAATAATGAAGGTGAGGTTACCCACCTTCAATTATTATTTTATCATGAGTGCTAATTCTTAGTCATGCACTCAAATATCCCCAATGTGTTTATGTTCGTGGTACTAACCCATCCGAGTTTAGCCGATTCAGGTAAATCATCAAAAAGTGTTATGGCATGGTAGAGTTGTACCCATTGTTCATCAGCCGTTCGTTTAGCGACCCAGAATTGTTCTTTTCCTGATGTGGGCTGATAGTTGATAGACTTGGACGTTCTATCAGGTTGCTCATAAATCTGAAGCATATTGGCAGGAGATGAGCTGAACTCAACACAATCTCGATAAGTGGGTTTAGTTTGTTCGCCGTAATAAATTCCCAACGTGACGACAGCAATAATTCCCACAAAAGGAAGGCTATTTAATGCGCGATGTTTCATTGAAAGATAACCTCCACATGGTCAATGTGTTTTCCTTGGCTGTAAGCATCCAGCCACACTTTTTTGTCAATACGGGATAAACGGTAATAGGTATCGAGAGGACCGTCTTCACAATCGCCAGTCGAGGTACTGAACAGCTTATTGGTTTGACTATCAATCACTTCGGCAATTACGAAGGCACATTTAGCGCCCAGATTCACTGTGCTCGTGACGACATAACGTCCCTCGAGGTAATCATCAACACGACAATCCTTATCGGCAATCGCTTGGTTATTACACATTGGTGTAAAACCACTTTTATCGATGGCGGTATCAAATACATTCGTGTTAAAGGCGCTCGCGGTAAAATTGAGGCAAAACACCATGAAAATAAATACGTATTTAGTCATGATTTATCCTCATTGTTGAACCGTCTTTCTGATGGTTGTTTTTCTGATAGGTGAATCGACCTAATGTGATAGCAATAGCCAGTTCGATAAAAAATAACAGGAATAATCCGAACATATTTAATCGGCTAGGCAATAGAACGTTAAGGAGCACCAGTAGCGCGAAGATAACAAGGGAAATGATTATTGATAGGGTTATCCTGAGTTTCCGAGAAGGTGTTGTCGTGTATTGTTGTAGGAAGCCATACCCCCAATACCCCACATAACCTGCGATAGTTCCCACTAGAATCACCATGATATCGAAATTGATTTCGTTGCCAATGCCTATCGCCAAGGCATTCATAATGACAAGGTATAGCGCTAAAAATGTCATTAAACGGAAAATAGGATGCGGATATTTAAATGGATGGGATGCATTTTTAACGGTATGGATATAGACGATAACGCCAGCGCTCAGTCCGATAAGGCAGGCGAAAAGGAGGAAAATAAAAAAGTATTCATAAAGTATAAATATTAAAGCATGGTTAAAAACCATAAAAGGAATAATCCCGATGAGCAATAAGTAGATAACACATAAAGAGGCGATGAAAGCGAAGACAAATGCCAAAATTTTTCGCGTTAGCATTAAACGGAAAGGGATACCCTTAAACCCATAAATGACCCACAACAATATTTGAGAAATCAAGAGTGGGGCTAACATCGCGATAAGGTAATACAGTAGATACATTAAGGGATTACCAATAAATGAGTCGATATTATAGTGATTGGCGATGATGACTGTAAAACCGAATACTAGCACTAAGCTAATGATGAAAAAAATTCGTTCAACACCTAAACGAATATGATTAATTGAATTCATTTGTACCTCTTTTTATTACAATTATTCTGTGAATAAAATTTAACCGCGGTTATTTTTTTGTTTAATCAATAAAATAGCCAACATCAAAAAGGCATGTTGGCTAGGTAAGTTGAGGGTAATCTTTAAGACTGAATGCCAGAGATTAGAATCGGTAAGTCAAACCAAGCATGATATCGTTGGCCTTCACTTTGATTTTTGAGGTGTTTTCCCCATCGCCTACCGCTGTCGTGATGTCGGCTTTTCCGGCATCTAAATAGCGATAACTTAGACCCATATCCCAATCGTCATTGATGGCATAGTTCACCCCCGCACCGACACTCCAGGCAAAGTTATTGGCGGTATGCGAGTGAGTATCATGCAAAGAGAGCCCTGGGGTATAAGCATCTGCGCGGGTGGTTTTAAAATCCATGGCCGCATAGCCTAGCCCGACAGAGATATACGGCGTGAAATTTGAGCTATTTTTAATGTCGTAGTACCCATTGACCATTAACGTATTGAGTTTGATTTGGTTTTTAATATCACGAGTTTGATGTACGCCATTACGCACACGGTCGCGGATATTGTAGGTTGAATTCGCTTTATCACGCGCCATAAACTCCAATTCAGCGCGAACAGGGATATCAAACTGATTGGAAAAGTCATAACCTAACGCAAGTCCACCGCCAAATACGCCAGTACGATGGCTATCTCCATTTTTTGTACCATTATCACCGGCATCAGCATAGCCGCTGTAGACAAACTGCTGGCCAGACATTTGCACAATGGATGCGCCCATTTTACCTGTGACATAAAGCCCCGTTTTACTGCCATCCGTGTTAGCGAATGCCGGTAATGAAATGCACCCCATGAGGGCGGGAACAATAAACGCTTTTTTCATGATTGATTTCCTTTTAATCAATATCACATTAAATAGGGTTGAATCGCGTTATGTCAGTGGAAGGCATGAAAGATTTGACTCAATCACCTTAATATCACTGACATAAAGATAATTTTGCGTGAGATAGTTTAACTTAATCGATCTGTTTTACCTATCAATAATTAGAATACGATCGGTAATATCGATCATAACTATCAATAAACGGTTATCGATCGGCGTAATCGATCAATTGTTGTTTTGGTGCTTAAATAAGAAAAAGAATTGATGAGAGAGTGAGTCAAAATGGAAGGGAATAAAATGATGTTTAAAGAATGCTCTCCTTTCTTGAATAGGTTGGTATGCTCGATATTATCAAGTACCAAAATACGGGAGAAGTCTCTATGTTAGCGCTAACGCTTTATAAGCAACGCCGTTTCCTCATGTTATAGATATGAAAGCCGAACTCCGTTAAGACCCAATGGTTTGATGTATTCCATTGAATCATTCCTTTTTTCTCCAGCGAGTTGAGTGTCCTTTTGTTGCAGAGTGAGCCATAATTGAGTTTCACATTACTCAAGGTTTTTAGCTGCCGTTCTGATAATTTCATCGCGTTCACCGTAAGATCCAATTATTTAACGTATACTGTGGCTATAGTTGTTCGCGTCCAGCAAAATGAGCATGCATTTGTTCTGTCAGTACCCACAACGCTTTATTAAGCTTAATATCCCCATCAATTCCGTTCACTGAACGCGTGCGAGCGCGTTTACCTTTGGCATTCCTGCCTGATAATCCTCCCTTGATTAAATTTTCCTGTAATCGTTGGTACACTGTCCAAAGATCGTCTTTCTTATCCTCAAAACGGCGGGGTTGTAAGACTTGAGCTTCAGTTATTGGTTGATGTTCCTCACCAAAGCGATAGGTTAAAGTCGCATGCGCCAAGGCCTGTTGTGCTGGTGGCGGTAATAGTAAGGACTGCATTTGCTCACGTTTTTCAGCGATAGCATCAAACGTATCTAACACTTCGTAAGCCCCTTCAATCACTTTATCGACGACATTACCTTTATGGGGAACTCTGACCTCCCCAAAGGTATCGCCACAAACCAGCCCATTTTGACAAACATAGCGAAAAAAGCCCGGTAACATTTGATAACTGCTTGAACCATCATGGCTATTAAGTAAGATGATTTCAGGCACTTGGCTACCCGTAATTTGGTCATGACGTCGGAGCCGTAACATATGCTTAGTATGATCACGACGGCTGTCATCTCGCACACGAGTTTGGCATGCAAAGAACGGATAAAAACCTTCTTTTTGCAGGCTATCCAATAAGGTAATCGTAGGAATAAAAGTATACTTTTCGCTACGAGATTCATGCTTTTCTTCAGAGAACACACTGGGTACTGTGCGAAATAACTCTTCGAGAGTTAACGGGCGGTCACGGCGAATGCTATTCGCCGTACCAAAGCGGGACGCTAAGCGAGTCATAATGAATTTCCTTTAAAATGAAGTGGATAGGTAATGCGAAGGCGTAAATAAGGACGTGGTTAATCGATTAGATGGAATATGGCGGAACGTTCTGGGTGTTGCGCCGCATAATCACGCAATTGATAAAAGCGATCGACGAGGATGTCACTTTCCATTTGAAATGACCATAAACTGTACATCATCAAACACACGGCAATGCCTGCCGCTTCGCAACTGACGTTGGCTTCGTTACCGTTATGTGGGTTGAACAGCGTCAGTGTCTCTTGAGGTAAATCGGGATAAATAAAGGCGCCACCATTGGATAAGGTACAATATTCCCAATACCCGCCGTGGTAGTCCTCACAAAACTGTCCCATAGTGGTAAATATGACCACTTCAAAGGTGCTCCATCCTTTCACGCTTCCGAAGTGGTTGATCCAAAAATCCAGGCGTTGCTCATCGGGAACGAGTGTCATTGTAATTGCACATTCAGTTGAATTATTCATCAGTTAATACTCCAAGAAAAAGAAATAAAAAAGCGCCAGCCCTTAACGGGACTGGCGCTGAGAGTGATAATTAATGGTTTAATGTAAGAGGTTAAAAGAACATTCTCCACAGGGATTTAGCGACGGAGACGATACCGTTTTTAACGGTGCTAACCGTACTTCTTATCAATGGCGGCAAGGGAATGATATTGATTAAGGTATCCACAATATCACTGACACATTGACCAAAATCGTTACGTGCGGCGTTCTCCACCGATTGCGTCCGGTAAGGGGTGTTCAGTTGCCTAGCTACTCCGCTACTGGCTTGCGCCGGTAACGCCTGTATGAGTTGCTCTGCTAATTCAGTGAGTTGATAGTTTTCGACCGCAGAAACTGTTATCACAGGATGATGCGGCTTAAAGGCGGTTATGACGGCTTGTTGCTTTAATTTTAAGTTATAGGCCTGCTCTGAGGATGGTTGATGCTTGTATTCATCCCACTGGCGACAAGGCTCTATTTTATCGGCTTGGTTCAAGACAAATAGAAATTGATTAGGTTGGTAACCGCATTTCTTCGTGAGAAAGCGATAGCACTGTTCATCAGAAGACCATGCTCGGTCATCGGCCTTGAGTACCCAAATGATTAAATCGAATTCTGGTAATAAGTTGCGATAGAGCTGGTGGTACTCTTTATCCCGCTCAAGGCTTTCCCCCACGCCGGGTAAATCTACAAAAGTGAGAGTATGGTTGTTCATCGTCATGCTGAAGCGTTGGGCTTGGCGTGTGCAGCCTGAAACATCACTCACAGGTGATAGGGTTGATTGAAACAGTGCATTGATCAGACTGGATTTTCCTGCACCCGTTTTCCCCATTATTCCAATGGTGGGTGAGTAGTTGATTACATTGTTAAGTTGGGTGAAAAAGGGGGGCTGAAATGAATGCGGTAAGGTGGATAGCGCGGTTCTTAATTTGGAGTGTTGAGCCATATTATCGCCTTGAATTAAAATGTTGATTATTCAAAACGATAATATATATATGAGATTTTTTGTAATAATACTGTAAGTTGAACCTCATGTTGAACCGAATCAACGACAAAGAAATTAGTATTCAATATACTCATTTAATATAGAAGTCATTTTCTCTGGTTTTCCTTTCAGCGACATATTCAGCAACCTTCTGTAATCCATACTACGAACATTCAGAGATTGACCAGATTCATAGTTAATACAATTACCATTATCAAGAGCATGACAAGAACGGCTAGTTCGGTGAGATACAAGGTAATACCGAGCACAGTATCCAATAACAGCAAATAGCCGGTATGCAGGATCATCATTCCCCTTTTTCGGTCTAATTTCAAAAGACTGGCGTTGATCGCCTCCATTGGTAATATGTTCCCATAACGAAACCGTATCGGCAACGCTAGTTTTTGACAGATCATAAACAGTATTCCCTGTCGGATCGTCTGTATCCAGTCCCACCAGCCCGAAGAGGACATCTTGTTCAGCATGGTTTAGAGGCAATAGTGTCCGATATCTATTTTTTTTAATCTGATTTAAAATAACAGAATAATGATCACCATCAAAATGATAGGCAAGAGCCAGAGCAAGCCGATCAAACTGTGACTCAAGACAACGTAATGCGATCAGTATTTCCTTCTGCCAGTGACTGGGAGTAGAGGTATTATCCTCCGAAACCTCTACGTGATTAATTGCATAGCCGTATTCAAAACCATAATCTGTTTGCTTTGCATGGAACCAGCTAGCAGAATATAGAGCCACATCGTTAGAGGATGCCACACTGAGGCAAGCATCATTTACTTGAAAATCATCACGAAGTGGCGGGTTTAATGGCAATTCAGGTCGATATCCTGTTGGGTACAATTTTAAAATAATAGCTCGTATAGCAGGTGACAAGTCATCGCTAAGGATAGTCTGTTTTTTGCTATGGTCATTCAACCTTTCAAGTGAAAGAGGCCAACGTTCCCTCATTCCGTCTACTGGGTCTGGTAACTCCTCCCTATAAGTAAAAACATGCGGGTAACTCTGATGATGCCTCACTGTGGAGGAGAATTTTTTATCCCCCTTGGCCGAATATTGATATGTAATACCTTCCTTCTCCAGCCAGTCGAAAAATGTCACATCCAAGCATCCGTCAAGCCGTCGGTCAATAATCAGCACATCAGGTTTTCCTGTTATTTTTTGTACATGTTTGTTTGAATAGGTGCGTGACCAGAAATCGCAAAGAAATCGAGTTACAGAAAGCATGCTTTCTGTAACGAAGAAACGGCGATAATGAAGGGGTAAATTTTTGACTGAAATTCCGGCAACATAGATGGGTTCAAAACCATACTCATGTGCGTTTGCAATCATCTCGCGAAACCGTACTACGCCATACTCAGAATGCCAGAAAACTCTTTTGCATTTCTGAATAGTAAAATAATGAACTCGCTTAAATAGATCTTCTTGATTGTCCATTCTATCTTTTATTCATCACTCCGCTTTTACAAGCACGATACACCGAGAGACTGAATGATAGCCTACCCTCGACAACTGCGGTAAACCCAACCCCCAACTTTCAACTGATATTCAATGGTAATTAGTTGAAGGGGCAGTGGGTAGCAACATAGCTCTCACTAGCCAAGCCGGACAATTGATTATCCAGTTGGCTGAGAGGGAGTAGAGCGTCTGAAGAAATCGCTGTGTGAAGCTATGAGCTCCATTATAATCGCTATAAAAACTAAATTTACCCATTCAATTTATCTAATTCTGCATTTACTTGAATTAGGAGATTTTCATCATTTAATTCATACTCTTCTTTGTCCGACTCTGGGTTGTAAAGATCCGCGATACAAAAAATACTGGAAAGGCACTCACTTAATTTAGCATTATCTTTTAACAACAAATTATGATCTCTTTCTAGTCGATAAAGCTCAATATAAGCTTCGCTAAAAGTTTCAGGTTTTACTCTGCCTTCTACATATGATTTAGTAAACTCCAACAACATATAACTCATCGTAATACTCCATTTTTCATATAATTATCGTACTGTGGGGTTCCTGGTGTAAGCTTGAAACCAGTGACAAAATTACCGGAACTATCCAGTACAACGGCATTATTTGTGTTTGAATTGAAATAAACTTTAGAATCTTTTACAAACCCATAAGTTCCCTTAGGTGCCGTAACCTTATCAGCCATGTGATTGTTAATTGCATTTTCATATTGACGAAGGGTTTCTGGATTTTTCTTTGTTGTTGTTATACCAAAATCAATCGCATGCTTAAATTTTTTGTCTAATTGCTTCTGAGTTATTCCTGTTAAAGCAGAAGAATTATTAGCATTATCTGTATTTGGTAGCGAATTGTTATTACCTTTATTTGAACTATTTTTTTGTTCATCTGCTGGCTGCTTAGAGTTCCCTTTATTACCACTTCCCTTTATCCCGACAACAGAAATTCCAGCACCCGGCACAGCCCCGCCAATTCCAATGTTTTCCCCTGCTTCTTTAGCTATTAATACACCTTTAGCCGTAACTGATAGTGAGTCATAAATTGCTTGAGCACTTTGTGCATTTTCTGCTTTCACAAAATTAACAAGTTGAGCACGATCTTCACTACTCAAATCATCAACAAGGCCAATCCATTTCAAGGCGTCAGCAACATCAATACCGCCATTTAAATCAGACCATGCACCGATAGCAACAGATGAACCACCATCTTTAATTTCAGCAATGGTTTTATCTCTGTTGTCCTCACTGATTTTGCCGTATTTAGCATAAATCCCTTTTTTATCCGCGCCTGTTCTATCCGCTTCTTTAAGTTCTCTCATCATATCAACTACATTTTGAGAGCTCAGATAGTTATTCTCAACCGCATTCTTAGCTGCTTGCGAGCCAGTAATCGCACCGGCCACATCGCCGGTAGTAAGACCACCAGCAAGGCCTGAAGCCAATTGGCTCAACGCACTGACTTGCTGTTTCTCACTTTCACTCAGTTCCCAAATTTCTTTGCCCGGGAAGAGGGTACTCAAGATAACATGAGCCGATAGCTCACCGCCACCAGCACCCAACCCACCTGCAGCAGCGGATTGATTATTCAGCTCAGCGACTACAGCACCCAATACTGCGTGCGCCATGGCATTCGCGGCTTTATTATCTTCGCCAACCTGCTGTTTTATCAACGTTGCTAAGTACGGCGACGAGGCATTTGCCAATGCACCCGCTAAATTATCACCCGCCAGCCCTTGTAGCAATCCAGTAACCGCTTGGGCGGCTTTTTGGAAGTCGCTGCCTGTGCCGTATTGTGCCATGGCGTTGTTGTAGGCTTGGTCTTTGATGGCCTGCTCGGTGGGGGTTTTCCCTGCCGCTTCCAGTTGTTTTTTGGCGATGGCAAGCGCATCGGGGTCTTTCTGGGCTTTCAGGCCAGCAATATCCCCTTCGGTGCGGATGATATCCATGGTCTGATTACCGATTTCACCAATCAACTGGGATTGTTTTAAGCGGTTTTGTTCTTTCTCTTTATCGAATATCGGGTTGATGCTGCCGTCATTGGCATGTTCCGTATCACGATTGAGTTCGTTAACATCCTGTTTTTGTTTGTCGTCATTGCGCACAATGACAGTGCCTTCACTGACGGCAGATTTGGTGGTGCCTTCGGCGTGTCCGCTGTTATTGGCGTTAGAGAGTAACCCGCCCGCGGCATTGGTCACCAGCTGGCTGCCAATCGGGCCACCCGTACCAATCGAACCGCCCGTGTGCTCGGCGGTAAAGTCGGCTTTGTTGTCGATATCTTTCCAGCCTAATGTGCCCGTATCGAGGCGATTTTTGTCTTTGTCCGCCGTTGATGCAATCACCGCGCCATCAAGCTGAGTGTGCTCTTTGACGTTGACATCAAAGCCGCCTTTGCCTGCAAAGATACCGGTTTGCTCTTTCACACTGTCGTAGTTGCTGTGCAGTTTGTCTTGGCTGGCACTGATATTGATAGAAGGTGTACCTGAACCAATCGTGTAACCGCCCCCGACACTGCTCTCTTGCTGTTTGGCGTCATACCGGTCGCTGTCTTGCTGACTTTGCAAGGTGAGGTCACGACCGACATTGACCGTGACTTGTTCACCACTGACTTGTGCTCCTTTGAGGGTGGTATCTTGCCCACTGTTTAAGGTGAGTTTATTGCCTGCATCCAGTGTGGTTTCGGTGTGCGTGAGGCCATTGCCTTTTTCATGGCCTTTGCCTTGGTTGACGGAGGCTGAGACATTGACCCCGTAGCCGCCTGCACCCACGCCTACACCAACCCCGACACTGCTGCCTTTGCTGCTGTTTTTGCTGTTTGTCTGCTCGGTATTTTGGGCCGAGACTAGGTTGATATCCTGTGTGGCAGACAGTGATAAGTCTTTGCCGGCTTTGAGTTCACTGCCGACGACTGTGATATTACCGCTGTCTGGGTTGGTATCTTTGTTTTTACCGGTTGCGGTAATCGACAGGTTCAGCCCTGCATTTAAGGTACTGTCTTGGGATTGGCGGCTGTCGGTATGCGTTTCGCTTTTTGAGGATTGGCTACCATAAGACACGTTGATGCCGACAGTATTGGTGGCATTTTTTCCGGCTTCAGTATTCAGTTTATCCAATTCAACCGCTTGCTGGGCTTGTACACCCGATAATACCGCTTTGGTGTTTTGCAGGGCACTTAAACGACCGTCACTTTCTTTGCGAGCTTGCTGTGCAGTGCTGACGGCAGTATTGAGGGCGCTGCCTGCACTGCCAGAGAGCGAAATACCAAACCCACTTTGCTTGGTTTCAAACGTTTCAGTGCGGGTACGCTCATCATAGCCTGGGTCAATTTGGACGCTGTCACCCGTGAGGTTTAAGTCTTTTTGAGCAATCAGGTCAGCGCCGCCCACATGCAGTTTGTTGCCTGCGGTGATATTGACATTACCTTGTGTGCTGCCAATGGTGCTGACACTTTGGCTTTGGGTGGTGCCTTTTTCATCCACTTCATGGCGAGAAGATTGTTTGCCGACACTAAAGCCAATGCCGCCACTGCTCATGAGGCCGCTTTTTTTCTTCTCTTCGAGAAGATAGTGAGAGTCGGTTTCAGTGGCAGCGGTGATATCCACATTGTTGCCAGCGGTTAAGCTGACATCGTTTTCTGCGACCACCGAGGAACCTTTGACGGTCAGGTCGTTCCCTGCGGTAATGGTGACTTTTTCGCCACTGAGCAAGCTGCCTTTTTCACGGATGGTCTCATCGTGTTGGAGGGTGTGCTCACTGCTGGCACTTAAGAAACCTTTACTGCTACGCTGCTCTTCGACGGTTTTTTTGTTTTCTTCGGTGGCGGTATTGAGCGTCACATTTTGTTTAGCATCAAGGGTAATTTCCCCTTTTTCACTGTGAATAGTGCTGCCCGTCACGGTGATGTCTTTATCACGCGCGGTGATATCGACGCCGTTTTGCCCGCTGAATGTGCTGCCGACCACCTCATGGGATGAGCTCTCATCGACTCGGGAGCCTTTGCTGCTGCCGTTACGAGTTTGTTCTTGGTCTAGCGCGTGAGTGTCTTGGGTTGCTGCTGTGATGGTGACATCTTTCGCTGAGACGCTGATTTTACCTGCTTGGCTATCGACTTGGGCGCCTTCTGCCACCAAGTTATTGCCCGCGTTCAATGAAACGCCTTTGTCACCACTGAGCGTACTGAGCACTAAGCTGTCTTCTTCACGGGCATTGCTGACGGAAGAACCGTTGCCTTGTGCATCGAGTTGGCTTTTATTGGTGGTTTTGTCCGATAGGATATTGATATCACCACCCGCATTGACATCCAGTGTGCCGCCAGCTTGCGCTTGGCTGCCTTTGACGGTGATGTCCTTTCCGGCATTGAGGCTGAGATTTCCACCAGCGCTGAGTTCGCTACTTTGTGCGAGCTGCCATTCGCCGCTGATATGGGCAAGGCCACCAGTCGCATCTAGACCTTCATTACCGCGTTCACCCATCGCTCCCGCAATCACATCAATACTGCCTGTATGGGTACTTTTCACTGCCGTAATGGACAAGTTATCGCGCGCATTAAGCTTGATATCCCCCGTTGCATCCAGTTTAGCGCCTTGCAATTGCACGTCATGGCCACTTAAGGTGATATCGGTGGCACTCATCGTTGCTTGGCGTAGAGCATCTTGTAAGTTGGTGCTTAACGTGAGGCTATCAGCTTGAATATTGATGGTATCCGCTTTGATATCCCCATCACGGTGCATAAATTGTTTCGCATCGACCTCAAGGCCTTTTTCAGCCAACAGGTTTCCTGCATTATCAATGCTGTCAGCGGATAAGTTCAGTGTCTTACCGCTGATCATCGCCCCTTGTTGTGTCAGGCTAAGTGTCGTGTTAGCTAAATAGACTTTCGGAACCCACACCGTTTGTGGGCCTTGTGGTGTATCGAGGGTTTCACTGACTAGCCACACAATGTCTTGTTGCAGGGCGGCGATTTGTGCTGGCGTCAAGGCAACACCGGGACGTAAGTTGAATTCTTCCGCGACCTTAATGCCATTATTCATCAGGTATTGGTACTGCGCCATGGCATCTTCTTCACGCAGGGAAGGGCGACCGGTGAGTTTTAATACTTGTTCGCGGACGAGACGTTGTTCATAGAAGCCATCCCCTAAACGCTTATGCACATCGGCAGGGGAGTAGCCAACACGCTCAAGCAGGTAGTCGCTGCTGATAAATTTGTTTCTGTCAGTAAAGCGCGGGTCGGTGACCACCAAGAATGGGCTGTCCGGGGTTAAGTTTGGACGGAATAAGCCATTATCTGGGATAGAGGTTGCCACATCACCAATGTGTTGTTTTTCGGTTAACGCCAGTTCAGCAGGAAGTAGGGGGCGGTCGATTGGCGAAGTGCCCTCTGTTTGATTGAGTTCAGATTTTCCCTGTTCAGTGACAGTGGTATTGAGGTCTTGTTTATTCACGCTGTCAATATCAAACGCCAGTGGATTACGTTCCCATTCGGCACGTTCCGCTTTAGCCGCATTCATCGCCGCTTCTAACGCCGTGATTTGCGCGGCATTGATGGTGGTATTGGTGATATTAGCACTGGTTATCGAGACATTACCATTACCGGAAATAATGCCATCGATGGTGGTGAGTGCCGTAGTTTTGTCACTACTGGACTGTGGATACCAGTGGCTTTTACTGACATCATAATGATCGGAATAAAATTCTTTACGGCGCTCGTTTACGGAATAGCCAGTATTTTCAATGCGTCCTTTGCCTTTGATATCCAAATCGCCCGTTGAGGTGATGGTGCTGGCATCATTTTTGAGTAAATCCGTGATATTGAGCGTCATATTGCCGCCCGACAAAATGCGCGCGCCAATGCCTTCGGAGATCAATTTGTCACGGGTGACAGAGCCTGTGACCGAACGTTCGCGTATCCAACTAAAATCATCAATACCGGTTGCGGTTGCCACATCAATATGTTGATTCGGATCCCACACTTCATAGCGATATTGGTTGTGCACACGCCATACCGCACCATGGTAAGGCGTTGGTGGAATTTTGATACGTCCCGGTACGCCACGCGACTCATAGAAGGTCATGGCATAACTGCCATCGCTATTGGGGGTGAGCGCCAAATAATTGACCCACAGGGTGGTGACTTGACCATCCTGCTGTTTCACCTTCATTTGTGCGCGTTTATTTTTGGCATCAATGTCTAAGATGGTGCCATACTTGTTATCCAACGCGGCCTGGTCGTTTTGAAAGGTCAACTGTTGCGTGGTCGGTGCCATCGCACTGGGGTCTTTATGGGCCTGAGTTTCAAATGAACGCCAGTAGAAGTTATACAGATGTTTGTTATAACTTTCGCTTTCTGCATCACGTTGGATTTCTAACCCTTCGCGTAAGTTATTGAGCTGACGCGCCGTAATGGAAACGGCGCCTTCGGCTTCAATAAAACTGGCGTTATTTTCAATTAAGTCAGCACTGGTGAGTGCAAGGGTATCGCCACTGTAAATCAGAGCTTGGTCGCGGTTGGTGAGTGTTTTTTCTGTTTGTAGGTCAATGTGTTTTGCTGCCGCAATGGCGGCTTTTTTCCCCTGATTATCCAGCGTTTTGGCTTTCACGCGGATCTCATCACCCATTAAGGTGGCGCTATTATTTAAGGCGTCGACGTCGAGCGTCATCTTATCGGCTTCTAACCGATTCAGGTTATTCAGTTTACCCGTTGTGATAGCGAGGTTTTTACTGACCAATGAGCCTTGATTGGTGAAGTTTAGGCTCGACAAGGTAAAGTCACTGGGTAATAACCAGTCAGTGAGGTTAGTCAAAGCGCCTGCAATATTTAGGGTGACCGATTGGTTACTGGTGAGGGTATCGCCTGCGCGGTGCGTGTAATCCTGCGCCGCGGTCAGCGAAAGCGCTTTTTGGCTTTTGATTGTCCCGCCCTGATTGTTAATAGACTGGGTGTTGATGGCGAGCGCCGAACCACTTTGCAGGGTACCTTGTTGGTTTGAGAGGGCAAGCTGAGCTGAGGTGGACGCTGCATCCGTATTCAGTGCAATATCGCCATTGGCTAACACCTGACCGGATTGGTTATTGAGGGTATTCACCCCCGAAAACGTCAAGCTTTCGTTGCTTTGCAGTCGGCCTTTCGTGTTTTCGATATTTTTAACGGTCAACGTGGTTTCTTTACTGCCGTGAACCAGCCCATTTTCACGGTTATCTAAGGCATTGAGTAACAGGCTGAGACGGCCTTGGCTGCTTAAAATACCGTTATGTCGATTATCCAAGGTCAGCGCAATCAGTTTCAGCGCTTTGGTGGAAACCAGTTGCCCTTGTTGGTTTTGGATATCGGCAGCCGTTAACGTCAAGGTATCACCGCTGTGAATTTTCCCTTGCGTGTTATTCAATTGCGCGATGTTATAAGTGCCCGCGTGTTGGCTAATGAGAGTGCCTTGGGTGTTATCTAGCGCTGTTGCATTCAGCGCAAGCTCGCCGAGGCTACTCACTGTCCCTTGCTGGTTTTTAAAGGTTTTAGTTTCTAGCAACTGGTTTTGATTGCTGAGGATTGACCCTGAGGTGTTATCAATTCGCTCTGTGCTTGTGATATTCAGGGTTTGCTGGCTTTCTATTTTGCCCGACGTATTGTCTAACGTTTTACTGGTTAACGTGAGATTTTCACCACTTTGCAATTTGCCGTGAGCGTTATTGAGTGCTTTTTCAATGGATAACAACAGTTGTTTTTGGCTATACAGTAAACCGCCTTGCGAGTTGTCGACACTCGATGCGCTGAGCTGTAATGTGCCACCGGAAAGTAATTGTCCCTGCAGGTTTCTGACAGATTGCCCTGTGGTAGTGAGGTTTTGACTGGCACTGATTTTGCCTTGGGTGTTATTAATTTCTTTGGCAACCAACAGTGATGCAAAGCCACCCGCTTGCAATGTGCCTTGCTGGTTTTCCAGTGTGTTTGCCGTGAGTTCGACATTTTTCTGGCTTTGAATTTCACCGTTTTGGTTATTCAGTGACTGAGTCTTGGCCTGCCATGAATCTAAGCTACCCATCCAACCCTGTTGGTTGAGAATATTGTGTGCGTTGAGCGTTTGCGCTTGCTGGCTGAAAATGCGCCCATCACGGTTGTCAATCAACTGTGCAACCTGAACATTTAAACGACCAAGGGCATTGATTGCGCCTTGGGCATTGTTGACAAGGTTAGCGCTAATCGCCGTATCACCTTGGCTGGTCAGAATACCGCTTTGGTTATTAAAATCGCCACTGAGGGTGAAGGATAGCGCATTTTGGCTGAGGATTTGGCCTTTTTGCTGATTACTCAGTTGGTTACCGGTTAACGCTAATGTGCCACCACTTTGTAGCAAGCCCGCGGTATTATTGAAATGATTACCTTGCCACTGCAATGTTTTACCCGCGCTGACTTTTCCTTGATTATTATTGAGGTCATTTTGCGTGTTTACGATGAGTTGGTTGCCCGATAACAACTGGCCTTGGGTGTTATCAATATTCTCTGCGTTGAGGTCCGTCTGTTTTCCTGCTTGCAGCGTGCCTTTTTGGTTGTTGATATCCCCTTGGGTATTGAGGGTTAATTGATTGCCTGCTTCCAATAACCCAGACTGATTATTCACATCGCCTTGACTGGTGAGGTCGAGATTTTGGGTCGCAATCACTTTCCCCGTTTGGTTATCCAGTTGGGCGGTATTGATGTTGACGTTCTGGCTGCTGATTTCGCCTTTGGCATTATCAATTTGCGCGGTGGTTGTGATATCAAGGGCTTTACCGGATAGCACTTGGCCGTCACGGTTATCCAATGAAAGGGCAGAGATGAGCGCTTGATTGCCACTTTGCAGTAAACCTGCTTGGTTGGCGAGTTGCTGCCCAATAGACGCGGTTAATGTCTCATTGGCAATCACTTTACCTTTGGTGTTGTCGAACGCATTTTTTGCTGTGATATCAACACTATTTTCACCAACGACTTGCCCTTGCTGGTTGTTAATCTTGTTTGCATTCAGGGCAATGTTTTTGCTGTAAAGCGTTCCGCTTTGGTTATCAAGGTCAGTCGTTGCATTAAGAGCAAGTTGCTCACCAGACAGTATTTTCCCTGTTTGGTTATCAACGTGCTGTGCATCAATGGTCAGTTGAGTATCGCTTTGCACCGTACCTTGTTGGTTGTTAACCAAGTTTTGAGTGGCGATAGTGAGTTTGTCACCTGAGCCAATAAACCCGTTGGCGTTATTCATCTGTTGGCGAGCGACAATATCGAGGGTCGTCTGGCTAATCAGTTTACCCAACGCATTATTGAGATTGTCCGTGGTGACAGTGACTTGCTGGCTGTTAATCGTCCCGGATTGGTTATTCAGCGATTTGCCTGCTTGCAGGTTGACAGCATTCCCTGCGACAAGGTTACCTGCGCGATTATCAATCTGCTCTTTGGCATTCAAGGCCAGTGTAGTTTGGCTTTTAATCGTACCCGATTGGTTATCAATCGTATTCGCTGTTAGGCTTAAATCACCATTCGCCCCGATTTCACCTTGCTGATTATTAACGCTATTTTTCACCTGCCAATCTTGTTGGCTCTTGCTTAACGCAACCAGCCGGCCAGCTTGGTTGTTCAATGAGTCGGCATTGAGCTTGAGGCGATTGGCTTCAATCGCACCGCCTTGGTTATTCAGTTGTCCTGTGAGGGCGAATTGGCTCTCATTTTGCCCTGTTTGTACCCATGTGCCTTTCTGGTTAAATAAATTGTTAGCGCTGACGTTCCATTGCGCGGCTTTGACTTGCACTTGCTGCGCATGAATATCACGCGCACTGTGGAGTTTGACGTTGTTGGCGTCAACCTTGCCTTGAGTGAGGGTGATATCCCCTTGTTTAGCCGCCAGTGACAAGGTGGAGGCAGCAACTTGCGTCTGGCTTAAATCCAGTGACTGGCCTGTTACTGTGACATTTTGTTGACTTAATAGGGTGCCTCGGGTATCAATTTTACCGTCGCTGTTTAAGGTGATATTGGCATCTTTAATAATATTGCTTTTGTTATCACTACCTGCAAGCACGTTGCCTTGGCTGCGAATATCGCCTTTGGCATTGATATTGACATCTTTCAGCGCAGCCAGTGTGCCGGTATTGCTCACTGAGCCTGTTTGGCTTTCCACATTTAAAGTGCCGCCGCTGTGCAACTTACCTTGGTGGTCGATGGCGTCTTTGGCGGTCAAGGTGATATCACTGCCCGCTTGGGTGGTGGCTTGCTGCGATGCGCTGCCCCAAATCAGCTTACCGTTGCTGCTGACGGTTAAGGTTTTATCCGCTTGGATGTGCCCGCCTTGGTTGCGAACACCGACGCCTTTTTCGGTGCCCACCATGTGGATATAACCGCTGTACATGCCGCCCATTTGGCCCATGTCGATAGCAAACTCAGGTTGTGCAGTTTGGCTCTCTATCGGAGTGGCTTTATTGTTAGTATCGACCTTATTTTTACCTGCAACGACGGCAATTTTTTCTTTTGCCCACACCCCGGAGTTAATTTCAACGGCACGGGCGAGCAAATCCACATATTGGGTATCGTGGCGGTTATCGGCATTCAAGCCACCGCCTTCAACACGAATAACCCCGCGCTCGACTTGATACCCCGCAAGGCTACCGTCTTGATTAAATTGCGGTTTACCTGTAGTGAGTGTCATGCGTCCAGCGTTGATGGTACCGCAGCCATTACAGATGATCCCCGAAGGGTTAGCGACAATTACTTGCGCCTTGCCACCCGCCACTTCGAGGAAGCCTTTAATTTGGCTCGGGTTATTGCTGTTGACTTCATTTAGGATAACGCGCGCAGGGGCTTTGTTTGGGTCAAGATTCGGGTTGCCTTGGATCATCCCAGCGGTTTGTGTTGAAGTCATCACCGCCGAATTATTGAGAATGGCGCCACGGTTATCGACATCAAATTGTTTATATTGGTTATGGGAAATACCCGAACCATTTGGTGCCGCAATGTTGACTTGCGGAATGCCATTTTGCGTGTTGATCACATCAGGACGCTGGTTTTTAGGGGCATTGTTATCGGCAATAATGCTGCTCGCCATGGCTGAGCCACCCCACAAGGCTAACCACAGCAGCAGCGAGGTGCGACGCAGAGTGACCCACAGGCGACCACCGTTTGAGCAGCGCGTTTGGCCTGATTCGGTACTACAGCTTTTAGCGAGCTCGGATACAACACGTAATTCCCCGTGAGTGCGGCTGAAAATTAAACGATAACAATGCTTGTTCATGATGATATTCCTTTAAAAACAGTACAGACACGGGTAAAACTGAAAATGTCTACCGACTATCAAATCAATAAAATGCGATTAAATTTCAAGATTGAGGCTAAAGCCTGCACTTGCCCCAGAGGTTTCAAATTTTTTCGGCTTATATAACGGCACGCCGACAAACAGGTCGTAGCTTAAACGTGATGAAATTGAGCCGCGCAGCCCTAATGCGGTTCCCGCTAGCTGGTGCCCTACAAGGTATTTGGTACTTTGGCCTTCAACACGCCCGTAGTCAGCGGCTAAATACAGTTCTTGCCCTTGAGAGAAAGCATTCCATGCCAGTTCGTTGCGCCATAACAGACCTTTTTCACCCGACAGCACTTGTTCGCCATCAAAACCACGGACGGTATAACGTCCACCAATAGACATGCGCTCTTGAGGTGTTAGGGCGTGCTGAGTCCATTGACCACGTAAAGCGGTATTCCAGCGCCAAGGCTGTTCGCCCAACGTGAAGGGCTGATTGAAACTGATGTCCCCAAGAAAAATCCCCACGCGGGCACTGCCGCTGTGGGTATCTTCTTCAGGAGCTCGGCGAGCACCGTAGGCGCCTGTGCCGCGACGCCAGTTGACATTGGCATCGAGAGTGGCATTGCCTAAGAAACTGCGCTGATTAACACCAACTTCCCATCCCGCGGTGCGGCGGCGTTGTTGCTCAATATCAATGTCATTGACTGAGTTACTGGCGGTTTTTCGGTAGGTACGCAAGTTAAGCGTGGTTTTATGGGTTTGGTCGCGAAACAAGAGCCGTGACACGGTAAATTGTGCGGTATCGCTCTTGCCGCTATAACGCAGCACTTCGTTGGCATTAGGAATATTTTGGTGATAGTTATATTCATTATAATTGGCGGCAAAGCCCCAATTGCCAACAGGGATAAAATAGTTCAGGGTGTAAGAGCGGTTACCAAAAGGGCCTTTATCAAACAAATCTTTGCTGATATTGGCGTAAAACATGTCGTTTTGGGCAAACGGGGCATCAATGGCTAGCGTTGCAGAGCCTAAATAGCGCCCGGTACTTTTTGACCCGCTATCATCCAAACCCAAGCTTAATCGTACGGGGCGTTTTTCTTGCCAACTGACCACTAAGTCACTGGTGCCATCAACCGGGCCGGGTTCGATACGTATATCGGCGGTGACATTGGGTACACGTTTAAAGTTTTCCAGCCCTTGCTCAATATCACGTAGATTCAGAATATCGCCTGAGGAAGCAGGAATGGCATTCCACAAGCGTCCACGCCATGAGGTTCCTTCATCAAAACGGATGGCGTTAATTCGCCCCGGCTGAAGCGTGAGCACTAATTCGCCTTGATTCAAATCTTGCTCTTGTGCCATCACACGGGTTGTCACATACCCTTTTTCTAAAATGGCATTTTGGACTTTATTGAGGACTAACAAAATCCCTTGGCTACCCAAGCATTGGCCTTTGGCATCGTTAACGGCCTTTAACGCCCATTGAAAATCTGCAGCGGACTCACCGTCAAGGCGAATAGTGGAAATGGTAAAGCAGGGTTGTTCATTTTGTGGGTAATCAGGCAGTGACAAATCAGGCTGTTGAATACGCGTATCCACAACAGGGTTGTTCTGCTGCTGTAACATGCGCTCACGTTCTTGTTGACGTTGTTGCTCGCGAGCATCAATAGAGAGTGCTTGGTTGACGGGGTCAGCCAATAATGGTGCTGATATAAAACATACGCTGAACAGAGTCCATTTTAAGAACCGGTGTTGCCCGCCACTTTGACGATGCGCGGTGGGTAATGCTTTTGCCTGCATATTTTTGCCTAATTCATTAATCAATACATGTAGTTATCTAACTCAATGAATTAAGGCGGTGCCAGTGATGAAATGTCGATTCAGGGCATCCTTGCTAATATATCCATAAATCCGTTGCGTACGAAATTAAGAGGACAACTTACTTTCATTGAGAATGTTATCTTAAGTTAAATTTACTGTTAACATTTACATAAATTGACAAGAAGAACAATAAGGTGAAATCGCATTTTTTGGTAAATAAAATTTAATTATGAATATAAGCATATGGTTAGTATTTTTGGTTATTTAAATCGTTTTATTTATTTTATCGGTATTTAAATTGGCGGGATGAGGCTGAGTATGACCGTATTGTCAGTAATAATCCTCATAATTTTGTCATAGTCTCTGTTTCATTATGATATAAGCACATTACTCGTCATTTTTATCTGGCTTTATTCCGATATGGAAATGATGGTACCGTCATCTGTACATCATAAATAGGTTTGAGCCTATCTTATCAATAACCAAAGTTAAAATAATGGTCCTTTTACAGTCCTTATCATGAGATTATGCAACAAGGAATTACGGTAAGTGGTTAGCTAATTCATTCGCATTACCATTACGACCCCTCGCTCTACTATATGGATGATTAATAGCCAATTGAATGTTGACAATATGTAAAATATTCATTCCAGGTTGTGGGGGCGTCGAGCTTATGGCGTAGTTTAGTTTCATATAAGAAACTAAGGTGAGGAAGTGAACAGTGGATCTAGTATAAGTTACTTTTTGAGCGAATCATAGCCACAAGATAGTTTGTGGTTATTTTGAGGTTTAGATTAATTCAAACTGTTAGTAAGTCGTTACTTACGGTAAATCAATAAACGTCATTGCATGGCTGCCCATTGCCATGGTGAAACGCTGAGCCCGACGTGTGTAGTCTAAAACAGCACTTACAGGCGACAGTGACGATTGGAATAGTGCGTTAATAAGACGGGATTTTCCAGCTCCTGTCTTGCCCATCAGGCCGATGGTAGGGGAGTAGTTAATTAGGTGGTTGAGTTGATTGAAAAAAGAGGTTTGGAATGAATGAGGTAATGCTGACAGGAGCAGTTTAAAATGAGAGTGCTGAGGCATATTATTCCTTGAAATAAAAGAAAATGATAGCTATTCAAAGAGATAATATATCTGAGATTTATTGTCATATTGAGTAGAACGTCAAATTAACATTAGTACAACCAATGACTGTAGGCCAACGGTGCTTTATTAAGCAAATTTTTACGCTCTTGCCAATCAGGAAGTAGCTTATCCATATAGGCTTTAAATCGTTGATTATGTTTACGTTCAAGTAGGTGAACTAACTCATGAACTAGGATGTATTCTAAACATTCTGGTGGTTTTTTGGCGAGTTCTAAGTTCAACCAAATACGTTTTGCTTGCGTATTACAGCTACCCCATTTGGTTTTCATTTTTCTCACGCCCCAAGCGTCGACAGTGACACCTATTTTGCTTTCCCAAATAGGTAACAAGTCAGCTATTCGCTTTTTAAGTGCTTCACGGTAGTATTCAGTGAGAACTAAAGCCTTTTGCTCAGCAGTTGCAGTATGGCTTACATACAAATGTAATCGCCCACGGCCTAATTTGGTTTCATGCTTTCCTACATGTGTCACAACATTGAGACGATAGCGCCGGCCCCACAAGTAATGGCATTCACCACTAACCATTTCTCGTTCTGATTGGCGGGGTTGTTTTATAAAATTATTCTGCTGTTGTTTAATCCAAGGGATACGACGGATCACTGCCATTCGAATAGCTGTTTCTGTCATAGATACAGGCGCAGACACACGTACACGACCATCTGGCGGTAACACGCTGATATGTAAGTTTTTGATTGTCTTACGGTTCAACTGTATTGCAATTGAACCAATTTCAATCATCGTCATCATTGATACTCTTTTTGCTCTTTAGCGAGTTCCATTACAGCCTGAATATCCAATTCATAACCAGCTGTTTCTTCTCGAATAGCATTGGCAATTTCTCGTTCTTTAAAACGATCTCCAACCCAGTCCGCTTTCTTTGTATAACGAATTGCACTATCAATTTTGGTGGCAAGCAATTCATCTTTGTCAAAGTTATCATAAAAAGCACGTTTGGGATTAGTATCAATTGATGCCGGGTAGTTAGATGCTGTTCGCTCAGGATGCACCACTTTAGCAGCAAGCTCGCGAATTTTCTCGAGGTAATCCTGATATTCAATGGCTTTTTGTCTACGAAGTTCGATCAGTTCATTCAGTAGCACTGACATCTGTTCATAGTATTTAGGGTTAACCGGGTTTTCATCAACAATGATTTTTCGAACGTTATTCTCAATGGCTTCAGCCATGGCCCCCGGATTTTTACGCAGATCCTCGGGCAGGGCATCGACAGCACTGACCCCTTTTTCGACAATTAATTCAATCAAGCCGAGCTCTTCAAAGTCCATAAGTACTTCACTATCATCGGCACGAATATACATATCTAGCAGATGACGCATCGCAGGCTCAAAGCGCTTCATTTCGACGAGATCACCACTTGCAAGCTTCACTTCATCGCGAACTTTTTCATAGTGGCAAACTTCAGATCTAATTGAGTCAACATCATGAGCAGAATACCCTGCATCAGGCATTTCGTTGGCGATATTTGCGAATGCCCGCAGTAACTTGGCAACGCTCTGATATAAGGTTAAACGTAGTGCCTCTTTCTCGGTTAACTCATCTTGATTTAAGCCTGATTCGCCACAAAAATAATGGATATAATCCTCTGTATTTCGTGGTGCTTTTATCGGTTCACATAATGCTCGAACCATTTCCAGCGCACTATCCAAATCGAGTCTCGCTTGCTCTAATCGATCTTTTAGTAAACCAACCACATCTTCCTTGTCATAGCCCTCAAATGCGCCTTGAGTATAATCAGAAATAGCTTTATCTAATGAACGGAACAAATCTTTATAGTCGATGATATAACCGTATTCTTTATCATCACCATCTAGACGGTTAACTCGGCAAATTGCCTGAAACAGGCTGTGATCTGCCATTTGCTTATCAATATACAAGTAAGTGGCAGAAGGCGCATCAAAGCCAGTTAACAATTTATCGACCACAATCAGCAGGCGCATTTGCCCCGGTTCATCAACGAAACGCTTTTTAACTTCCTTTTCAAAATCCTCAACTTTATTAGCTGCTTTGTCTTCAGGTAGTTCGAAGTAGTCTGCTAACATTTTTCGGTAAATATCGTATTTAAAGAGTTTTTCCGTTAAGCCTTCACCAGTCTCCTCACCTTTAATGCTTGTAGGTGTTGGTTGGAAACTGGTGACGATGGCAACCTTACCCGCTAAATCGGTCTGGCTAAACATCTCATAGGCTTTACAGGCCTGATAAACGCTGGAGCAGACTAACATTGCATTACCATGGCCATCCATTAGACGTGGTCTAGTATCCATATCCAGCAAGATATCATTCACAATCTGTTGCAAGCGTGATTTACTGGATAGCACCTTTTGCATGGTGCCCCATTTTAGTTTGAGCTGCGTTTTAGCTATTCGAGATAATCCGCGCGTTTTTGCCTCGAACCACTCATCAACTTTCTTTTGGGAGGTAATGTGTTGGTCTATATCTCTTGCTTCATAGCGTAAATCCAATACTACGCCATCGGCTACAGCCTCATCGAATTTATAGGTATGAATATAAGGACCAAATACCTCAACTGATTTTTTTTTGTCTTTTTTCATCAGAGGAGTACCGGTGAAACCGATAAACATAGCTTCGGGTAAAATGGTCTTCATTGCGTTGTGCAACTTACCAGATTGAGTACGATGGCACTCATCGACAAAGACAAACAGTGCCCCTTTAGCACTGAAACTCGATGGCAGTGATTTTTTCAGTTCTTCAATAAATTCATCAGTCGCAGCATCACTTTCAGGATCAGACTGCCGCCCAAATTTATGCACTAATGAGCAGATCAACCAAGGGTTAGGTTGATTTAACGTGGACACGAGATCTGTACCACTTTTGGTACGATAAATTTCTTCGTCAACCCCCGTAAACACTTTTTCAATCTGTTCGTCAAGTTCAGTTCGGTCAGTCACAATCAGCACTCGAGCATCAGTGACATTTTCCCGTATCCATTTAGCTAACCACACCATCGTTAAGCTTTTACCTGAACCTTGAGTATGCCAGATTATGCCTCCCTCACGCTTTGCGATATGACGCTTGGCGGCCTCAACACCGAAAAACTGGTTGTGGCGACAGGTTTTCTTTGTTCCCGCATCAAAGACAATAAAGTCATGGATAATTTGTAAAAAGCGCGCCTTATTACATACACGGCTTAGGTGAAAATCGAGTTTATAGTCATAATTATTTTCAAGCGGTTCCTTCCACTCAAGATAAAATTTTTCGGGTGTTTCAATTGTGCCGTAACGTAGTCCCTGAGTTTCATTGCCCGCCATCACCAATTGCATCGTGGTGAAGAAATTACGAATAAAATCTTTCTTTTGGTTATCCAGATTTTGGCGAATACCTTCAGAAACAGAGACAGACGAGCGTTTAAGCTCTATCAGACCCAATGCAATACCATTTACGTACAGCACAATATCTGGACGTTTCTTATTTTCACCTTTAATCGAGACTTCTTCTGCTATCGCAAAGTCATTAGCTTCGGGGTTATTCCAATCAATCAACCAAACGGTTTCATTTTGGTGTCCTGCACCTTCTTTATCTTTCACACCGTAACGTAGTAAGCGATAAACCTCTTTATTAGCGTAATAGAGTTTTTTCCCTTCACCCAGCGCGGCGGCTGTATCTAGCTGGCGAATTGTGCGATTGATCAACGCTTCACTTACACCACGCTTTGTTAACCAATCAACAAGGATCTCAACTTCAATATTCTTATTATTTGCACGATCTTGCCAATCACCTAAATAGCGATAACCTAAGTCAGTTTGAAAAAACTGAACGATACGATTTTGGGTGATACGTTCGCGCTGACCTACGTTGCTCATTTTAGCCTCTTATTAATCTGATGCTTGTTAACCTTGTGAATTTGGCAAGACCGAAATATCATGGACGACATTTTAAATTTCAGTGTTGTGCCTAAACTCGACCTATTCTGCTTAACCGGATAATAAACAGAACTATTTTAATAACCGTTACAACTGTTGTGACGTCATATCTATAGGGGGGACTATCTCGAATTGTATTCGATTTTCTAAACAATACTTAATTGATGATTCTTCCACATCGTCTAAATACTTTTGAAAGGCTGTAATCATCTTATTTTGATGCTGTTCGATCTGTATTTTTTGCCACTGTGTATTTACATATACATCTTCGAGTTTCAATGACATACCTCGCCCTAAATAGCGTTCTCGCTAATGAACGAACAGATCGAAACGTAAACTGAATCCCTTTAGGCACTCTGTCATGAAGCAGCCAGTACAAGATTGCCAGTGTGGTCAAACGTTGCTGACCATCAATTACGCAGTATTGTTTTTGTGTAGGGTCATTTTTTTCGTGTAGCAGTATTGTACCTAAATAGTATTGACGATGACTCTCTAGTGAATCATTGTCGATAAAATCGGTGAAATCTTGCAATAATTGAGTGACTTTATCTTCATCCCAGACATAGGGGCGTTGGTAGGTATCCAACATTAACGGAGCACACTCGGTGGTTAGTTTATCAAAATCGAGTATCTGTACCGAGACATCCTCTGATGTGGTAGTCGATACGGTGGTTTTATTATTATCCCTAATACACCTCATCAACCATTTTCTCCTTGCATAAGTCTGGTCTTCCCTGTCAGTAACTCTTGCATCATGCCCTGTTTAATTTGGAGAGTTTTATTAAGGCGTTGTTCCAACGCTTGAATTTCTTTATCCATATCGGAGAGCATGGTGGCGATGGCAGTTTGTTCTTCTATATTGGGATAGCGCACGCTAATCCGTCCAAGTGCACCTCGAGAAATCCTTTTATGTGTCGTACCACCAACCTGCTCGAGAACAGATTTAAACCAATCTGATGATGAAAAATATTGATTATAGAATTCTCTACTTGTTACTTCATGCGATGGTCTGAATATAGTGACATCTACTGAAGTTATCACTTTGTCCTCACCTATATAGGGAAAAATACAAGCTCGTCCAGCAGGCTCTGCCAAACGACAAATTAGCAAATCACCTTCGTGTAGTTCCTTACACTTTAGTTTTTCAAATGACTCTTTGAAGATGTATTTTTTTGTGTCTTTATCAACATATCGACCAACACCGATATTACCTGTTTGTATTAGCCTAATACCTTTGTTCGTAATATGCTCAGCTTCAATCCAGTCACCATCATCAAATAAACTTTTTTGACAGTCAGCCAGTTCAAAGACCATTTTAACTTTCCAATCTTCAGGAATCTCACCCAACTCACTTTGTTTAGTGCCTTTTTTCGAACCATCTTCACGTAGTGCGAATTGAGGTAGACGAGTACGGCCTGTGAGGAGTTGTTGCATGGTAGCAGTTTTGATATCCCGTTTTTTTGCGATCAGTTTTTCTAATTCACTAACCAGCAAATCGACATCAGATAGTGCAGTGGCGATGGCTGTTTGTTCTTTTTTTTGCGGCTCAGGAACCCATGAAGATGCAATTGTTCCCGGAGAAGTATGCCTTACAGTTGAACCCGTAGCTGCATTCTTAATTTTGGAAAGATATACGGAAGACAACAGTGTGTAATATAGGAATCTACTTTCCCAGTTTTTTGCAAGTTGAGTAATTTTTCCTATTCGCTGGTTGTGAAGAACTTGTTCTTCTAGCTCGATAAAGGCTGGTTTACCTAGAAGGTTACAATCAGGAGTAAGGTCTGTCATTACTACAACTAAGTCCCCTTTTTTAAACTCATAGCCTTTAGGGTAGTTTGCTACATATCGCTTTGTATTTCGTGTTTCGAAATATAATCCACCTTCTAATTTAAAGTTTCCTGGGGTTAAGACTATTGGGCCTTTATTTGAGAAAAATTCGCTTTTAAACGAGAACCCGTTTTTTAAGGTAAAAATATCTTTTAATTGTTTAACTTCCCAATCCTCAGGGATCACCCCAACTTCTGTCTGCTTATAGCCAGCCGGAATAAGATTTAAACCTGTTTCAGATACTCCATTGCTCATAGCACCCACTCCAAACCCATCGCTTTTAAATGACCTGCGACTTTCTCACTCAGGTCTTCTACCGATTTACTAATATCCGGTAATGGCTCGCTGTAACGTTCTTCTAACTCTTTAACTCGATTAGCTAATTGCTGAGTCACACGCTCAATTTCTGCTTCGATATTGCTTTGCAACGTCGCTAGCCATTTATCATCCACAATCAAGTTTTTGATTTCGTCGATACTCAGTTTCGGGTATTGTTTAAACACAGCTAAATCGAGGGCATCTTGGGCTTCTTTCAGCACTTTTTTAGCATCGGCTTCATTATCAAACAGTTTTTTGGCTTGTTTTAATGCTGATTTTTCATCAGGGTCAATAGCAACTTTCAAACGTGCCGTGACTGTTGCTTTGGTGACTTTGTCTTTATCATTCAATGCATCATTAAGTAGGCCGTCGTCACCGCTATTTTCCTCAAGATAGGTCTCTAGCTCTTGGCTGGCGCTGTCGAGTTCGCTTTGTAACGTATCGACTTTGGTTTGTTCATCGGCAAAATAGCGTGCCATGATAAGAGCAGGGGGGAGCAACTCAGCTTTATACTTTGTTTTACCAATCACTAAGTCAGGTGTTTCTCTCAGTTTTTCACCTTTTTTGACTTCTAACTCACGCAATACCTTACCCGCTGACCAACCATCTTGTACCAGTACGTACACATCGTCTTGCATCGTATCACTCCAGTAATCCATCAGGATCTGGTAGATATCGTATTTGCTCAGTAACGGTGTTTGTGAATAGCTTTGCAACAAGCTTTCACCAATTTCAGCGATTAACGCTTTAGGTTGATCACCTACGGCAATCTCGGCTAACGCAGCAGCGCGAGCCCAAACGTGATAATGCTGCAAGCTATTTGTTGCAAACTGTTTGAATTCATCGTGGTTTAGAATGGTGTTTTTCACTTCAGAGGCTTTAACCAAAGCTTCACTATAACCTTCACGTGCTGGTTTGAATAAGGTCGCGCGAATACTCGGGAATATCTGCCAGTAGTGTTCTAAGGCATCGATATCACGATTAGGAATACCACCTTGTAGATGGGCTCTGAGGTCGTGCAAGTCTTCTGGTTCACTGGAATCAATATAACGTGGAATATTCAGGTTGTAGTCATTAGCCACTATTTCGCTTAATGGCACCATCCGGCTAAAGCGAGGTTGCCCCAATTGCTTGGTAAATACCTCAACAATTTTATAAATATCCTGACTACGCAAACGGTTTTTATTGCCATCTTTGATAAAGCCTTTGCTGGCATCGACCATAAAAATACTTTTCCTCGCCTGTGCGTGTTCTTTATCGATCACGATAATACAGGCAGGAATACCCGTGCCGTAGAACAGGTTGGCAGGTAAACCGATAATTCCTTTGATATAACCTTGTTTAATCAGGTTTTCACGAATACGCGCCTCGGCGTTGCCCCGGAATAATACACCGTGGGGGAGAATGACTGCGCCTTTACCTGTACTCTTTAAGCTTTTGATAATATGCAACAAGAAGGTGTAGTCACCATTTTTTTCGGGGGGAATTCCCCAGCTAAAGCGATCAAATTCATCCTCTTGAGGATTAATGCCGTTAGTCCAGTTTTTATTGGAGAAAGGGGGGTTAGCGACAGCAAAATCGAAAGTTTTCAGTTGTCCGTTGGCTTCTTTCCACTGCGGATCTGAAATTGTGTTGCCTTTCCAAATTTTTGCGGTGGCATTGTTGTGTAGGATCATGTTCATACGGGCCAAGGCGCTGGTGGCGTTGTCCATTTCTTGGCCAAAAATACTCAAGCCACGCGGTGCTTCATCACTCGCTTTTAATAATAAGGAACCTGAACCGCAAGTTGGGTCATAAACGGTAGCGTCCTGAGGGGTATTACTATCAATACCAATCACTTTCGAGAGAATGCGTGAAACTTCGGATGGGGTATAAAACTGGCCTTTGGATTTACCAGACTCAGTCGCAAAGTGACGCATAAGGTACTCATAAGCATCACCCAATAAATCGTCACCATCGGCGCGGTTCGAAGAGAGGTCAAGCCCTTCAAATATGCCTATCAGCTTGGAAAGGCGGTCAATCATCTCTTTGCCTTTGCCTAGCTTATCTTCGTCGTTAAAATCGGCGACATCGATGACACTTTTGAGGTCGTTTTCTTCGGCTAACGCACTGATAATTTTGTTTATTTTATCGCCGATTTCTTTATCGCCTTTAAGCGCAACCATATCATCAAAACTGGCACCTTGGGGCACAACAATCATACCGTATGGGTCGCCTTTATACTTATCAGAGACATACTTCATAAACAGCATGGTCAGTACATAGTCTTTGTACTGGCTGGCATCCATCCCACCGCGTAATTCGTCGCAACTGGCCCATAGTGAGGAGTATAGTTCGTTTTTCTTAATGGCCATTTGGGTCCCTTAACCTTTAGATGACAGATTTGTAGCTTATAACATTACAATGATTGATTCAGCTCGTAACTAAATAATTCACATGGCTTATCTAGCTTTTTTAAGTATTCATAGCGTGTTTGTGTACAAAAACATGGTCTAGTCCGATTTCTCACATTATGTCGCTGATACGTATTTAATATTCACTTATTAAACGGGCTACAATGATTAGCTAGTTGTCGCTATTGTTCTTTGCATGTGATTTTTATTGCAAGTGGATTTTATTATTAATGAATTGATTTTCATTGTTTTTTTACTGTTTAGTGTGATGTATCAATGTTGCTTATACTATCATTGTAATGATTTTTACTCAAAATATTCGAATTGAAGTGGATTAGAAAGAAGTGAGTCCAATTGTTTTCTTCGGCATTGGATAGTAACGTTCGTTGAGTGTGATATTAGTTTGTTATAACGATAGATTACGCAGTACTGCCAGTGTGAATATTACCTGTATAGGTGGTCCTAAGGCCACCATAAATATTATTAATATTGGCTATGACCTATCGTACGATAATTGGAACTATAGTGTTTAGAGTATTCTTTGGCTAGGTAATTTAACTGTCCTGTCACCACGTTATAATCATCGGTAAAGGATGATGCTTCTTTGTTTAAATAGTATCGATAGTTTTCTGAGTAGTGAACTACCGTACGGTTATCACCCTTGTAACAATTATGAAAGGCTATAACCTATGCTCCGGGAACTAGCACGATAGATTTTAGTGTGCTCTTTGGCTAAGTAATGTAACCGTTCCATTAATACCGCTCGATCCGCTTCAAACGTCATTGAATTCTGATTTAAGCAATACTTACCGTTATCAGGATAGTGGACCAATGCACCTGTCGGATCTGTGATAGGGTCTAATTGGAGCTGTAACGCACTGTACCACGCAGACGTGATCATCGTCCTTAGACTCGGTTCATCAAGGTTATAGTCTCCTAGGTGATAATGAGCGTCTTTATTGAAGATTAATACGCAGTGGTAGTGAGGTAAGTCAGAACTGGATTGTTCTTTCACCCACACATAACGTAAACGGTTAGGATAAATACGTTGTCCGTTCTTCGCTTTATTATACGTGTAGTGCTTAAGCTTAGCATTTAATGAATCAATGAAACGAGACATTACCTTATCTAGGTTAATAAAGCAGGTTGGCATATCACCGTGGTTATCTATGACAGGGAACCGTAAGTCTACGCGTAATGCCATAATACGTGTGTAGTCAGTTAAGGAACGGGTTAAGGTGTTTTCTATGATTCTTATGTAATCAGGGTTATACATGGAATCGTTATCATTAGACATAAGGTTACCTTAGAGCCATGGGTAATGGCTCAGCGATTAATTTAAGAGGTAGGGTATAGGTAATTAGGGTTACCTATACCCAGTTTGCGTTAATGGTTAATTCGATTACATACCTAATGATGAATATGTATTTATAGTTCTATTCACTAATAGGATTATATGGCTAGTAGATATATGTCAGTTAATTAATAGATCTATATATTAGATTAAATAGATCGGTACTAGATTAGTAATAGATTAGTAATAGATTAGTAATAGATTAGAGGTATTATTACCTATCCAACATCAATAATATCGCTCAGTCCCCTTTATATCAGGGCTGGTTAATAAATAACCACTCTGGAGTTAGGTGTTTTTTCAAATAACCGTTTTGTCCAATAACGCTTTACTGTTGAAAGGCTAATGTTAAATTGTTTAGCTACCTCTCGTTGCTTAAATCCTTTTTGTCGCATCCGATAAATAGCCTCGCTATATACACTGCCTTCAGGTCGACCTAATTGCTTATGACGGTTTAATGCGATTAGGTGCCTCCTTTCTAATTTGAGTTTTTCATAATTATCCTCAATATTGTTAATTTGATAAAATAGATCTCCGAGAAGAATTTTATTCATCAAAATATTTTCATGTGGTTCATCGATTAGAGCAATAGCCATACCAATAGACTGGCAACGCTGTACGATGTTGACAATCTGTTGTGTATTGTTTCCCAAATTGGTCAAGCTGTGGATTAATAACGTATCATTAGGTTTAAATATATTATTAATATACTTCATTAGATTTTGGGGTAGTTTGGTAATCTCCGTAATTAACTGTTCTTCTATAATAACCTGACTTATTATATCCTCATTTTCTTGAAGGATATCTCTGGCACTTTGTTCCAGTCCCTGTAGGCTATACTGGCTATTTTTCACTGTTCGAAAGTAAGCATAATGGCTCATGGTAATCCCTTTGGTTTCAAAAAACGAATTGATGATACCTTATAATGGGTTTATGATTATCGTATTTGGGCTTTTTGTAATTGAGTGATTGATATGAGTTTTATCTATAACACCAATCAATATGCATTGATGATTAGTATGGTAAATAGGGATGAAAGCCGCATAGCAATTATTTAATACGATTTGATTTTTTTCCATTGCGGCTTCTAAACCATGTATAACGATATCATTCATCGGTAAATAAATAATCGTATTGAAGTCGAACATGTAATTTTTGTATTCGGTTTCTTTAATTAATATTGTATTTGATAATCCTCCTGCTTGATGCGTTTTATAATGAACATGTCTATCAGTATAAATAAGTATCGCCTTTTTAATCCGAGGTTGGTCTATATAGCCATTTAAGGTTTCTTCAAGTGATTTCTTTTCTCTCAATCCTACTTTGGGACTTTTATAGGTGTGTGGGTACACATGCGCATCAAGTAAAACGCCTTTTTCTGTTATGTGTGTATGCCATATATCAGTGAGATATTCTGCTAAACAAAATACAGGGGCAGTTCCAAATGAAGTCCGTGGCGTTTTTTTGGGTGTAAAAAAATTACTGATTAACTCATTCGTTAATTTTTGATATTCGTCTATTTCAGAAAGTAAAGGAGATGTGCTTGCAAGCACACTAGAAATAAATGAGGAACGAGAGATATTTTGTTTACGACAAAAATTATCAATAGTATTTAAGCTTGATTCATCTTTTAATGTAATGGTGATTTTTTTTGACATAATGATTATTCCTTTCTGGTGTTAAATTTAATAAAAATCATCCTAAGTGAATTGTCATCATTTGATGCATTCATCATCGAGTGTTTTATTTTTTAATGTGTTCACAAAAAATAAAATGGAGTTTCTAATCGCACTCAACTATTTGTTATAGTCGTTTCGTGCTTAATACGATTGTCTATTCAGTAACCAATCATTCACTTCGGATTCAATCCAGCCAACGGATTGGCGACCTAAGCGTTTTTGCTTTGGAAACGTCGGATCATAGCGTGGTGATTTTGGGTTTATCCAGTCATATAGTGTTGAACGGGCAACACCGATTCTTTGAATTACGGCTGGCAGTCGTAGCATTCTAATATCGGGGGATCTCATTGTGTTTTCCTCTCTTGTGTTGCTATGAAGTTTACAATGTTTTTAGTCTATCGAATATCTGAAAGGGTAAATAGACAGTAAGCAAAAATTCTATTTATTCAATATTAGGGGAGTAGTTAAGTGTTTGATTATAATTTACTTTTTGATGAAGTCAAAAGGCAGGTTAGCTTTAAGCAAAAGCAATTATTTGAAGAAATCTATAAAGGTTGGAGAGGATTAACAAAAAAATCTAAAGATGATGCAATATGTATGCTAGTAAGTCTAAATCCAGACTCAATCCGTCAAATGGGTGAGATGTATAGACAGGGTTATCTCTCTTTAGATAGAAGAATAGAAGGCAAAGCTAGTGAACTATACAAACGCATTTTAAAAAGTAAGGGGAAGGTAAAAATACATGAGCGGCTGTGTTTAAGTAAAAATGCTAAAATAAGTGATATGCATACAGGAGTTAATGATTTTTTGCTGGATAGGATTTTCTGGTCAAGTGTTAATTATAGATTGGCTATACGTCTTGAGCGTAATGATTCTTCAGATTTGCGTGCGATTGCTATACGCTCTTTATTAAAAAGTATTGAGATATTAAGTGAATGTTTTGGTTTGGGGCTTTATAGCAAGTATAGTGAAGAAATAAATCGATTAAGCAAACAAAGAGCCGAAGCTGGGAGAAAAGGTGCAGGATTACGCAACCAATATATCCTTGATATACAACAGTATACATATGCATTATTACATGAACGTAAGCCTAGAGATGGGAAATGGAAAAATAAGAGTGTGGCAATAAGAGATATAGAGAGTAAGTTGCGAACTTATATCCTGTCTTTGCAAAAAAAAGATGATTATGTAGGGCAACGGTATGAGGATTTAGAAAGAACCATATTGAAATGGTCTAGAGAAGACAATAATTTGGTTAAAGTGGCAATGGAAGAAACGGCTAATATCAGAAAAAGTGCGAAAAAATGATTGAGCTAGAATTTCGCTCTAGATTAATAATTCAATAAAATTGCTCGAATTATTTGTGGCATTATCAATGCCGATATTAGAAGAATTTTTAAGAATGCAATAAAAATAACATATTTATTTGATTCGCTGTAGGAGCTATACCTACAGCGCTTAGTATTAATGTTAAGTGAAAAGGTAATCAGCCCACGCTTGCATCATCGGTCGTCGTTGCTCTAATAAATCAGTGCGGTGGTAAGCCGCTTCCACTTTATTTTTTACGGTATGAGCAAGTGCTCGTTCAGCTAAATCGCGCGAATAGCCATGCTCTGAACACCAATCTCGAAAGGTAGAACGAAAACCGTGTGCTGTTGCGACACGTCTACTTGTGTCACTGGGGGCTTTAGTCCGCCTAAGAAATGCGGTGACAACCATATCAGAGAGTACAATTTGTTTTCTGGGGGAGGGAAATACCAGTGTATCATGCGCGCCTTTTAGATTGCTTAATAGCGCTAAAGTTTGTTGAGATAATGGAACTCTGTGTTGTAACCCTGATTTCATGCGTTCTGCGGGTATTGTCCATATAGCACGTTTGAAATCAATTTCCTGCCATTGCATCGCTCTAGCCTCGCCAGAACGACAGGCTGTTAACATGATAAATAGCAGTATTGCTCGGGTAACATTGTAACGTTCGGGTTGGTATATATGTGTGCGAATATATAAAGGTAGCATTTTCCAAGGCATCGCAGGTTGATGCTCGGTACGTACATGAGCGCTGATTTGTTGCGGTAATAAATGGTTAACGACATCAGTAGGGTTGGCTGCGCAATAGCCATGAGCCCATCCCCACTGCATAACTGCGTGGATACGTTGTTTTATGCGGGAGGCTGTTTCTGAGCGAGTTAGCCAGATAGGGCGTAATGCATCTGCAATATTGGCTGGAGTTATGATATCCAACTTTAATAAACCTATGGTAGGAAATACATATTGTTCCAGTGTAGTGATCCATTGTTTACCGTGTTTTTCATTTTTCCAGCCGGGAAGTAACTCTGCATGGAGTTTACGGGCAGCCACCTCAAAAGTAGGGATTGAAGGTTCATCGGAGATTGATTTTTTGAGCTCAAGGGGATCAATACCTTTAATGATTTGCTCTCGCATCGTTGAGGCAATATTTGCCGCTTCGGAAATTGTGATTTCAGGGTAACTCCCTAGCCCTGCATTTCGGCGTTTTTGTGTTACTGGACTCATATAACGAAGTACCCACTTTCCTCTACCTTTTGTTGATGACGGGTGTAGCGTTAATCCGGTGATACCACCGTGAGGTAATGGTTTATCGCCGGGCTGTATATGTTTAGCTTTGGAATGCGTTAGTAAAGCCATGATGAATAAATCCTAACTTTTGGGTATGCCATTGAGTATGCCATTAAGGCTAAGTATTGAATGGAATTGATTATATGCATTTGGATTGGGTTTTGAAATAATCAATTGATAATAAAGGGTAAATTGGATTTGTTTGGATTGTATTGGATTGATTTATGGCAGACGTCCGTTCCGCCAAATTATAACGCCACGCTAATTTATTAGCGTGGCGTTTTCTTTTTGAATGACTGTATTCAACTGCACTGAGAGTTCCTTTCTATAGATATCATTTGCTGCTTCTAATAACTTCTTCGAGTTAAGTTTTGATATAATGAGATTTGTAAATAGTAAACTTGCGAGAATAATTCGCATTTTTTTCAATCATATTAACTACTTTAAAATTTTTCATGTTGTTATTGATATGTGATTTTGAGCACTTATCTTAAAATTAATTTCTTATTTAAAATAATTAATTTAAATTTTGTATTGCTTGTATTAATAGTAATTCGCATGAACTCTAACTAAGATAACAGATCTAAAGTAATCTAACCAATCTTTTCCTAATACTTTAAGATATGTATGAAGACTATCAATAGAAATAGCAGATTGGCCATTCTCATATCTTGATATTTGTTGTTGGCTCAAATTTAATAGATTTCCTACCTCTGTACCCGTTAATGATCTTTCAATACGTGCAGATTTTAAGTATTTTGCGGTGGCCATAACAATATCTAGGTCGTTATTTATATTCAATTCTTTAGTATTGATATGTTTCATTTTATATTCTCTCTATTATAAATTTATTATCTAAAAGTTAGCTATTAATGATAGCACTATTTTAAATTTTTTGGCTTTCTCAATGAAGGGTAGATTATATTTTTTAGTTACTAATGTGAAATTGTTTTAATGAATCAAAAATAGTTTATTTAATAGGCCCTGACTATCAATATAGATATTAATAATGACTATAAGCTATTAAACTAAAGTATAGGTTTTTATAATTCAATAAAAACAATGCGTTATGTTAACTTGAAGGGGGGCTTAAAAGTAGAAATATAATAAATAATAAATGAAAAAAATGCATTTATAGTCATATAAAAGTAATTATTTATATTTTTACATAAAATTACAGAAAGTATTTATAGATTAAGTTGAAATGGTGACTTATTAAGGGTTGAGTTAGTACTTATCGATAGGTAGCATACAAATTTAATTCTAGATAAAAGTATAATCAAACCTAATTAGTTGGAGATAAATAGAAATGATAATAAGAAGCAAAGATGCAATACTTGCTATTATCTAAACTTTATAAGTGGAACGCTATATATTAAATTGTATTTAATTTGGCTTGTCTGCTACAGACAAAATAAGGGCCAAACGAACTTGAAAAAAGGTACCAATCAGGAGTTATCTCATCAATTTCTACATATGCAATTGAATTTAGGTTGAATGCTTTGAAATATTTTTCGAATATATCATCAGGGACATTATCATTTGTAGATTTTCTGTCATAACTTATGGTTAATTTTAAATCTTTTATATACTGTCTTGATGATTGATTGAAATGAACAACTCGATTGACAGTATATGTCTTATCAGTTGTAATTGTTCCTAATAATTTAATATACCCACTGTTATCATTGTTTTTTACTAATTTCATATCTAGTGCATATGATGATTTATTATTAGCCAATATGAAATTAGAGGAAACAGTTGCTTCGCAATATTGCGCTTTATTTTTTTCTAAATTCAAGTTAAACAACAAGAAAACGATGATTAATGAAAATGTTAGTATCAATGAGTATAGTGTTTTATTAGTCATTTTTTTCCTGCCAGTTTATTCTTGTTGAAATGCAATCTTTGTTTTTTTTGCATTTTACTAATAAGCTATGTTTGTTTTTTCCTAAGTTTTGTATGTTGTTGTAATAATAAAAGATATCAGAATCTTCACAGGTTAAGTTAAAATCAATTGCTTGTTTGCCTATTGTATCACTTATGTTTTTTTCATAGTTATCTTTGAATCCATAAACAGGGCAATCACCAATTGTGCTAATTTTGTATGATTGTATTGATGTATATGGGTATTTTACTGCGTAAATTTGATTTACAAGGTAAATAATCACCAAAAGTAAAAAAACACTAATTATCAATAATATTTTTTTAATAATATGATTTTTATTACTAAGTAATAGTGATTTGGCAGATTTTTTGCTTGAAATGGGAGGGTTAGCTAGGCTTTTCTCTATTTTGTTATTGAACTTGGCAATCGATTCTTCAATTTGAATTTCAGAAGAGATAACAAGGCCTTTTTTTGATATGCTTAGAATTGCATTTTCAACTAAAAGCTGTTGATGTAATACTTTTCTTAATGTACTAATGTATTGGTTAAGCGTGTTTATCGAAACTTTTAAGTCATATTTATTTAGTATTTTTTTTAGTATCTCTTCACGAGTGATAGTCGTTTTGTTATTTTGAATTAGTATTATAAAAATATAATTCAATACGGGGGTTAATTTCATTACACTGAGTTCTGTATCCACCCTAAATATTTCACCTAAGTCAGAGTTATATTTTATTATGTTATTCAGTATATATATCATACATGACTCTTATTTAGTTATTAAAATATGTGCTTAGTTTGGTTACTTTTAGCTAACATGATAGTCATTGATTTTAAAGTAATTATATCAGTGTAATATACTACTCTTTTTTTGAGAAGAAAATATGAAAATAAATTTTTGTTTATAATGATTGGTTATATATGTAATGATGAAAAATTTCAGTGTATCGTATTAATGAAACTGACATTTTTTGTTTTGATGTTTTATATTTGGGCAAAAAACAGTATTAATCACTATTTCAAGTCATAGATGCTTAAATTAATTTATTTTTAAATTGTCTGAAGCAATTTTATATAACTGAGTTTTATGAATTTGTAATGCTTTTAGGTAATTATAGATACAGAGTATCTATCGAATTATGATTAGATAATTAAATTTTTTTAAACAATAGCATAGTCAAATTTGTCATTTTATTTTATAACAAATTGATATTATTGGTTTTTTATTCACAGTTGCCAATTGGGTAATATTTATCAAAGATTACAATATATTTACGGCTCTTCTTTTTAAGACGCTCATCTTTAGATTCTTGGCCAGGTAATAAGTAAAATACATAAGGCTCGGAATCATCATTAGCATCACAGTTTTCATGTAAGAGCACTCTAAAATAGGTATTTCCCGTATTTTTTAGAATACGAGTACTGGGATTAAGCTCATATTTGAAATCTGGTTTTTTGGGTCTTACAACGAAATAGGTTTCTAGGCTAACCGTTGGGTAAAATAAAGGTCGCTTTTTTTGTTCATCATCATTACGCATATCAAGAGGCGTTTCGCTAATGATGATTTTATAATAGCGCTCAGTCTCATCGGTTTCTCCTCGATAAAAAATCTTAAAAAACTCTTGTTCTCCAGGTAATAAAATTTTCTTCAATGGAGTAAAAATAATCTCGCCATTATGGAGAGATGTTTCATGTTCTTGGTTACCTGGTTTATCAATTTTGTAAGCACTAAAATTATATAAATTAGTTTTATTTGTATCATTGATGTATGGCTTAGAAAAAAACTCTTGTCCTGACTCCATCGAAGAAATATCTGCATTGATATATAAAGCAACAGCACTATTGCAAAGCATTGATAGCACAATCAAGAATAGGATTTTAAGTAAATAAAATGGTTTCATATTAAAAATCCAAGCCAAAGTTTAAGTATATATGAGGTTCAATAAAAGGGCCATTTGAGCTTTTACAAGTAGCCCTATAAGTCGTCATTAGATATTATTGAATATCGGGTCCAGTCCAAATTGCTTTGACAGTTATTGTGCCACTTGCAGAAACGGTTCCTAACCAATCAATGCCATCTAATGTAAAAAATGATTCAGAGTCATTCATTGGGAATGATAAATCTAAGTTAGTCCGATAAAAAGATCCTAAATCCTCATTAGGCCTATCCCATGGTGTTTCAGACCATAATGCATTTTTTAATGAAACTTCATTGCTATCACAACTTGCTCGGTGTGATTCTCTAGCGCCATTTTCATTTTTAAATGAAAGATAAGCGGAAAAAGGGACATTAAGTTTATTATCACTCGAGGTAAATAAACAGTATGATTGTCCTTTTAATGTTGTGTTTGGTCCTTCAACTTTTGCCGTAATAGAATCCGCTTGTCTTGGCCCGCTAGTTGTGACGATATAATTAAATTCTATTGGTGGTTCATCATTGCCGACTTTGCCCGTTTTCGATTGGTTTGGGTTAAAATCTGCAGGAATAATGCTGATTCCATAATCCCTCGGTTTAATTATTAAGAAATTTGAAGGCGTAAATTCATAAAATCCCGATTGAGGAAGTGGTGATTGAAAACCAAAAGTATACACGCTATCAGCGAGTGTGACGGTTGAATTAGGTGAAGCATCAACAATTGACTTTAAATACTCATTTGAGAGGAAAACCTCAATATTTTGTGAGCCATTATTAAAGATCTCTGACATGTTGGTTGTTGAGGACCAATTCGTCCAGCGTGTGCTGTTACTCCCTTTATACTGAATAAGTGCAGCCCGGGGGTCCCTAGCTAAGCCTAATTTTGCGCTATCAATATACATACGAACTGTAAATGTACCGCCGATAGATTGCCCTTGGGTTTCTAATTCAACTAACTTACAAATAATTCCAGATGTATTTCCAACAATTCCTGTTGAGCAAAAGTTAGAACCAAGTCCAATAGTTGGATTGCCATTGCTATCCACAAAAACTTCTTGTAAGGCTCCCGTTCCTTTTAGAATAATATTGCCTTTTTTATTGGTTGGAATGTAATGTTGTTGTGTTGTTGTTCTTCCGCCACTCGTCATACAGGTTGCGTTACTTAAATCATAATCATCGCGGCTTGTACAGGTTCTTAAATCAAAAGTATATTCTGTTCCTGGTGGTATTTCGGCTAACCAGCGATAAAAAGATTCAGAAAATATCGGTCTTGAATATCCAGACTCACCCGGTGTTCCTGTTTGTTGGATTTTATACGCACCATTATCTCGTAACTGCTGAGCTGACCAATAAGACGTCGCCGGGCAATTTCGGTTATTTGTCATACAACGATTCCCGATAAAAGGTTGGCTTACGGGAGAATTTTCTAACCAAATATCACCTGTATTATAAGTTGAGCTAAAAGGTGTTCCTGTATATCCCATATAACCTAAGCTGTATTGCCTATTGCGCTGGTATTTTGTGAATACATTTGAGCCCGAGAAGCGTGGGTCAACTCTATTAGCAACAATAAAGAATTCGTTATCAACTTGGTTTTCGACAATGACATACTCTTGTAATGGTGCTGTTGCAGAAAACGAATTCGGTATTAGAGCCGAAAATGAAATAAAAAGTGCTGTTATCGATAATAATCGCATATTAAATTAGCCTTTAAAGTGATAATTAACGTTTAGCAAATGCTTCTTGAGGTTCACATGTCACCTCACCGACCCACAATGCACCACGTGCACCTTGAAGGTTTAAATCTGCTTCACAAATTGTTTGCTGATCATCTTGTAATAGCGATATCACTGGATATCGGACGTCAACATCCATGGAAAATTCACCATTTTGATCTGTTTTTGTGCGACCAATATGATTTCGAATTGAGGCATATTTTATGTATTCACCATTTGGTGATTTCAGACGGCCAAATACCGTGACTAATTGCCTTACCTTTGGTTGATAAAGAGCAATGTTTCCTGGGTATAATGTGACGGATTTATTTCGCCCTGAGACAATATCAAAGCTGTCTTTTGATTTTCCGTCATTCATTAACTGAATGTCATAATCCGAATAAGGGGATAATGGAATAAAGGTATTTTTTCCGCTAATTGGGTAATTTTGCCCATTTACTTTTGCGACCATACTACCGCTACCTTTTATATCGGAATTAATAATAACGCCTGATTTGCCTTGCTGCCCACTTGGCATGATCATGCCGTCGCTATATGCCACTGAGCCACGAGATGTTAAGTTGCCATTAAGCCTGTTATTATCGGGGCGATTAATCGTCACTGTACCTGAATTATATTTAGTATCATAAGAAGCATAGCCTAATGTTGAAAAATTGGATTCACCATTATCTTTATCTCGGACTAATTTGGAGACAGAAACCCCTGCATTGGTAATCACCGAATTTTCAAAATTTTTATTCGCATAAATATTCGCTTTCACATTACCATTTGTTGAGGAAACACCTGTACTCAACCATGTTGATAAGGGTAAGGAAAAATCGAGGTTAATATATTTTTCGTTGGTACTATTTTGATTATCATAATGATAACGCTGTACACCTGCTCTTAGCCCCACGGTTCCATAACGGCCAGAGAATAATGTATTCGCATATTCATAGTTAATTGAATCACTGCCAATACGACGATCTTTAGTATTACTAATAGTCAGTGACCCAGTTCTATCAATTATTTTGTCAAAATTAATGGTTCC
Organism: Providencia sp. PROV255; assembly: GCF_028478065.1. Classification (NCBI taxonomy): domain Bacteria; kingdom Pseudomonadati; phylum Pseudomonadota; class Gammaproteobacteria; order Enterobacterales; family Morganellaceae; genus Providencia; species Providencia sp. PROV255. The sequence goes on from NZ_JAMPMI010000010.1 coordinate 212,109, forward strand.
GCCATAAGAATAACTGTCAGCATCATAAAGTGGTAAATCACCAGTCACTACAGTTTTTTCTTTAGATGCCCATAAAGAACCGTAACCTTCCGGTATATTGACAGAAAGAGTCGCAATATTACGATAACTACCATGGTTTTCTAGCATGCCTTGCCAGTTAACTGAGATATAGTTATTTAAAGCTGCATTGATACTCGTTTCTTGTACAACAAATTTATCAAACCCATAATTTGACATTTGAAAACGCACGCCAGACAACACAGGGAAGTTATAAGCGAAAGAGGCTCCGATTAAATGGCTTTTACCAGGAGTTTGGCTCGTTGAGCCTTCATTTCTTACATAATGGCGCTTATCAAAGTCAATATAACCACCATAAATTTCCCAATTGAGTTTATCAAAACCGCCTGTTATCGCTCCGAAGGATTTATTAATTGTTTGGTGCTGTGTTGTGACAATTTTGCCATCGATTACCGTCTCAATAGTGACGTCGTAAATGCCATAAGGCAGTATACTTGTATCAATTTCAAAATTACCCATGGGAAAATTTTGAATATTTAATAATTTACCTTGTCGATAAATACGTACTTCACCTGGGCTATTTAAAAAAGCATAAATCGGCGTGAGTGATTGCTGCTTATTTGTCACCATACTTGAGGAATTGTTTCCTATTGATGCCGCATAAATTTTACTGCTGCTAAGGGCAGTTAAGCTGGCAATAGACTGCAAATTCCATGTACTCATTAGCCCAAGTGCAAAACGGAATCCGTTGAAATCACGCTCATACATTGCACGATACAGTTCAACATTAGAATTAGATTTTCCAATGCTATATGCTGATGCATTTACATTAAAGTGATGTTCCGCAGCTGCGAATAATGTATCTAAATTGAAATAGCTACTGGATGTATCTTTTGAATCTTTAACACGGCTCTGAAATACCCCTAAATCATAGTTAGCTACTGCTGAAAATGAATTGACTGAAGAATTTCCTAGTACAGATTGCCGCGCATGTTCTTTTGGCGAAAAAGCAGCTTTATCAACATCTAATGATAAATTAAATGAAGAGATGTTTAATTGAAGGGTTGCATTATTATCAATAACAATGCCATTACTTTCATTAAAAATGGCATCCTTTTTTTCTTCAAGTTTATCGACTAGTAAATTATTTAGTTTCGCACCGTGCTCATTTTCAATGAGATGAATACTTGATAATTTAATATTATCATGGTCGATTACAATAACTGCATCTGCAATTTTGCTTTCGCTCTGATTGGTTACCGTATCATCATTTAGTCGTAAAAAAACAGGTACAGACATTCCTTCTTCCAATGCACTAACAAATGCAGGAGGAATAATATATCCACCGATCTTAACGCTTTTCATTTCATTGGCATTAATCGTATTCGAAAAAATAATACTTAATATTGATAAAGCAATAGCACTTTTACGCATAATTTAAGTCCATTCTTAATTATTTGACAACAATGAACTCTCCTTTGTGCCAAATACCTACGCTTGATTTTTTATTTGTGACATCGACAAATTGTAATTTGACAGCTAAATTTGGCATGAGGTAATAACGCTCGCGACAAATACCATCCGCTCCGTATTTTTGTTTTTCTGCTAAACAAGGGCCTGAAGCCACTACACGGAAGGTGCTGTTTCCAGTATTTGAAACTTGGGAATTAGAATATTTATAATTAAAGTTTTCAATTCTTGGTGCGACAACGAGAATTGTGCTAATTGTTGCCGATGTTGTTGCTGATGCCGATTTCGCACTTTGTGTAACACCACTCTCGCCAATAGGATCATCTTTCCAATTTAATCGATAGTAACGTTCTTTATTATCTTTTGGGCCTTGATAAATTATCTTAAATATATCTTTTGCATGCCCCGGAAGAATTAAGTTAGCGGGGGTTGATAATATTTCATTGGGATCAGTAACTGGAATTACTTTTCCAGTATCAAGTGGTGAATCTATTTTTTCTATCGTTAAATTTACCAATCTTGCCGTATCTACTGTATTTTCAATTTCTTTAGATAAGGTGTCTTCATCCGATGATATTATTTCAGTGATATTTCCCACATTGACAGCAAAACTGCTTTTTAATGGTAACCATGATAATAAAATTAATGCTAATGTTATCTTTTTCATAATCATAAATTTATAAAATGAATGACGATAAAGATATTATTTCCCTATAGTATCTTTATCGTAATATTTAGTTATCTAATAAGGGGATATTGAATTAAGGAGCTGGAGTAAACTCACCGTCCCAAGTTGCAGTAAACTGAACTTTCACATCACCATCCCATGTACCGTCAGTCAGTGCTTTAAAGTCAGTCGCTGCGCCATCAGCTTCAGCGCCAGCAATAACAAAGGTAAATTCACCGCGATCTGCTGCACGCTCTGAGCCATTATAGATACCATCAGCCGCTAAATTATCTAAACCAGAAGTTAAACCGGTTGATGTATCAATTAATACTAAATCATTATTTTTAGTCAGATCTTCACCATTCCATTTAACACCAACAGTTAATTTAGAATCGTCGGTAGTTCTTGCTAATGTATTAGCAATAATTTTTGACGCTAATTTAAAGTCAGTTGCACCAGCTTGGCCTTGAATAGCGATATCAAATGCGCCATTTTGTTGGTTAAAGCTTTTTTGGCCTTCGGCATAATTAAAGGTTAAACTTCTTAATGGAGTCACAACTAACATACTTGTCGTGTCTTTAATTGCAGTTGCTTGCCATGTAGCTGTTGCTTGAGCGGTACGTGTATCTGCATTTGCAACGGTAGCAAAAGAAGCTGCAATAATTGTTGATAACAATACAGAAGCCATTTTTTTATTTAACATACTAATCTCTCTTTTTATATTGATAGAAAACAATAGTAAAAATAGTTATTTAATTTTTACATATTGATATGGTTTTATTGAATTTAAAATGAAAGGTTTAAATATCTTTCATGCTATTTAGTAATATTGCGATTGTTTTTTTACTTAAATTTATATTGTTTCTTTTATTTTCTTCAGAGAAACAATCAATATAGTAAATCATTTCAATCCATCTTTTGTCTAAAACAGTTAAGATTTCATTTAATTGATCTAGCGATAATGAACTGGTACCAGTTTCATAGCGAGATACCTGTTGTTGGCTAATATTAATTAATTCTGCCAACTGTTTTCCTGTCATGTTTTTTTCTTTGCGTGATTTTCGTAAATAATTTCCTACATGACTACTAATTATATTAGCTTTCATTTTTTCAGCCTCTAATATTAATAGATCTATTTATGTGATATTCGTTAGCTCACTCGCTTGCTTAATTGAGTGTTATAATAAATACATTAAAAAAAGAGTAAATGGCAGGGTTTCTATTAAAGATTTACTTTCAATAGGTTTTTTCTATTAAATCTGTTTTTTTTAGCATTATTCAATTAAAAAATATCTCTTCACCAGTTTAATTGGTTAAAAATACACTTCATAATGTTGAAAACAGGGTATTCAATAAAAAAATACACCAAATAAGTGTAGAATTATTATAATTTTTAACAAATGTATATTTAATTAAGAAGCATAAAGAATCCACATTGAAAGTTACAATTTATTACAATTAAAGAGAGGGAAGAATTGAGAATAAAGGTAGGAAACCAGTTATATTGGTAGAATTGTAATTTTAAATGTGTATTTAACTCTCTTATCTATTAATAACTCAGTTAACTAATTTAATGTGTATGATGTTAAAGTCCCACTTTGATAATTAGATATATGATATAATATCAATGTCTATTAGGTGAATAAATGTAAGATAAAACAAATAGTTGATTTGCTTTATCCACTATAGTATCAACTTTCTATATCATGAACCTATTGTGGTACATAGGGAGTAGGAGCTAATACTTCGTCCTACAGACCTGTTTATCTTCTATAATTTCATAAAGTACTTTACCAGTGATAGTTGAATCAGGGGTGGGGGGTTATGTCCTCCATTGCCTTTCATTTTACCGATTTTGCAGTACCTAATACTATGCGCGTTTGTTCCAAACCCAATTCATCACCTAAAGCTACTCTAAATATTACTTATAAATTAGATATAACTATCTACATAGCAGCTAATCTAGATTTTAATCCTTTCTTTTGCACTTAGCTTTCCACTAGAGATTATACTTTTGGGTATAGTAACAGAGCATAGGAATGTCTGTTAGTAAAAACGTTGGTTGTTAGAAGTCCATAAGCTATCTATACATGATGAGTAATATCGATAAGCTATCCTGGGATAGCTAGCCAGATTGTTTTTTGAACGATTTTCTTTTTCTTCTTGGTAAGTGTGAATTATAATTTATAAACGTTACTATTTTTCTTTGGTATAAATAGAGCAAAATAGATGGTTTTTTGTGCTTTATTTGAAGGGTTGAAATGATGTTTTTTTTATATCATTGATGAACTGTTTCAGTAGGGATAGTTATTATAGTCATTGTTTTTATTTTTTTAATTCTTTAAAAAAATAAAAATGAATGAGTATATTTTGATATGAATCAATAAAAATAGCATACTCGATCTTAACGCTAATCAATGAGTATTTTATAGAGCAAAATCCTTAATACTCATATTGAGTGTTATTTTAAATTACAAGTAATACATTGCATTCCAAATTGTAACAAAATGAAACTTAGCATTAATTGGCGTGTCACTGTAATCTATATTGTTTTATAAGTAATAATACTTGCAACATATTATAGCAATAACAGCAACAATATCATCACATTTAAAATTAATCTATTAATCACATAGTTACTTATCATTTTTCTACTCCAATTGCGTGTTTTATTCGGTTGTATATCTCAAAATATGGGTACAAAAAAACATTAAAAAGCTCAGGCCTATTGATTTTAATTCTATTGATAGGTTTAAACATTTTTACACGTTTTTTAATCAATTTATATTATTAAGCATAAATTAGTAGTTAATGAATTATCACTAGAATAATTTAGCCTATTAAATAAATATATTAATGATTATCATTTAATAAAAATTAAATTTGGTTTATACATCGGGAAAATTTTGGAAATGCTTATGGAAGTAAATAGGTTGAGTTATTATGCGGGAATATTTTTAAGAAAATCTCGAAAGGAAAAAAATTTAACGGGAAAGCAATTGGCAAAGCTAATGCATGTTAGCCAGCAACAAATATCTCGTTATGAAACAGGGAAAACATCATTAACAATAGACCAATTAAGTCATCTTTTACGCCTATTAGATAAGAATTGGGTTGAGCTTATTTTATTTGTTCAAAGCGAATGTGATATCGATATAAAATTGGAGAAAGAAAAAAGTAAAAAAAGTTATTTATTAAGCAATTACTTGATTGATAGTTTCATAAATAAAAAGCAGTAATATTATTTTAAATTGTTCTAGCTCTATTCTCATAGTGCTCAAGATTATGTTTTATAAAAAACACAGTTAAAAGTGTTTTTTATACTAAGTAATTTTTCATTTGTTGTATATTGAATTTAAATTAGAGAGAATAAAATGTTTAATAAGAAAATATCATCTGTATTATTATCTGGGGTTATTGCTGCTTCTTTTGCTACCGTTGCAAATGCAGATACACGTACCGCTCAAGCAACAGCAACATGGCAAGCGACTGCAATTAAAGACACGACAAGCATGTTAGTTGTGACTCCACTAAAAAGCTTAACTTTTAATTACGCCGAAGGCCAAAAAAGCTTTAATCAGCAAAATGGTGCATTTGATGTCGCTATTCAAGGACAATCCGGCGCAACTGACTTTAAATTAACATCTAAAATTATTGCTAATACATTAGCAAGAACTACCGACGATTCTACATTAGAAGTTGGCGTTAAATGGAATGGTACTGATTTAAACACTGCTACGGATACTACGTTAATCAGCGTTGCTGACGGTATTACTTCAGGTTTAGATAATTTAGCGGCTGATGGTGTTTATAATAGCTCAGACCGTGCAACAGATCGCGGTGAGTTCACCTTTGTTATTGCTAAAGCTAAAGCAGCAGGCGCAGTCGCTGAGTTTAAAGACTTAGATGATGGTGTTTGGGATGGTGATGTGAAAGTCCAGTTTACTGCAAACTGGGAAGGAACTTTTGTTACTCCATAAGTTTTTTATTAATTAAATAAAAAATCCTTTGTTACGATAAAGATAATATAAGGATATAGAGTCTTTATCGTTTTTTATTTTGAGTTCTATTATGAAAAAAACAACAATAGCAGTTATTCTATTATCAATTCTCCCACTAAAAAATACCTTGGCTGTTAATGTTGGTAATATCACAGAAATTATTTCATCTGATGAAAATTCACTTTCTAAGGAAATTGAAAACACAGTTGATGCGGCTAGATTAGTAAACTTAACGATAGAAAAAATAGATACACCATTAGAACATGGAAAGGTAATTTCAACTAACGATCCTAACGAAATCTTGTCAACACCAGCGAATATTATTCTTCCGGGAAATGCACGTGATGTATTTAAAGTTATCTACAATGGCCCGAAAGACGATAAGGAACGTTATTATCGACTAAATTGGAAAGATGACCCAATTAGTGAAAGTGGGATTACGAAAAGTTCAAAATCAGCATCAGCAACAACATCTGCAACGATTAGTACAATACTTGTTGTTGCACCTAGAATAGAAAATTTTCAATACAAATATGAAAATCAGAAAGTTGCTAATTTAGGGAACAGTTCTTTTCGTGTTGTTGCTTCAGGACCTTGTTTACCTGATAAAATAAATCTTGGTTCCGATGGGATCTGTAAAGAACGTTATTACTTGATGCCAAATTTAGCTGTAAAACTTCAGTTGGTCGATATAAATAATAAAAAAACAAGTGTTGGTATTTGGCACAAAGGTAATTTTATTGTGGTCAAATAGCTAATATTGGATCTTAACTATGCATAAAAGTATTATTGCATTATCAATAATGAGCTTTATTTTTTCAAATGTTGTTTATGCTAAAGATAACAAGCGTATTAAAATTGGTGGGTATATTATTCCGCCAGCTTTTGTTATGGCACTGGAAGAGGGAATGTCAGTACCTGTTTTTTTACGATTAAATACCTCTAGAGAAAAAAATCAAAGTGAAGATAAAATTGCTGATGCCATCATTATTGTTGAACAAGGAAAAATTAAACTTGCGAATATTAATTTTATTGATAATAGCCAAGGACTAAAGTTAAGCTCATTATTGATAGATGAATTAGAAAACAGTAAGGATAACTTTTTCAATGAATCAAATAACATTAAGATTGATAAAGATGCATTACTTCAGTTAGATATTTCTTCATTTAATCTGTCACTCGATGTTGACCAAGATGCTTTTGTGCCTAAAGAAAAAGTTAGGCAATTTTCTCTAGGTGACTCATCGGTAAATGATTTTTCTGCAGTAGCTAATTATGATTTAGGTGTTTTTGGAAGTCAGGTAAAAAAAGGGAAAAATTCGTCGAGTAGCTATTTTAATTTAGATACTTTGTTGGCTATAGCCGAACACCACATTAACATTAATGCATCAGCTTACAGCATTGGTAAATCAAACTCTGATATTGAATTATATCGTGCTATGTATGAACGCGATTTTAATGGAATACGTTATGCGATTGGGTTAATGAGTACGTGGAATTTACAGTCTATTGCGAGCCTAACGACACTAAATAGCAGTAAAATTTATGCAGTTACACTAGGAAATAATGCATCTAGTGTCGTGGTGAATTCAAAATATTCGTTAACACCAATCTATGTATTTTTAAATAGCCCAGGTGAAATTCGTATTTACCGTGATGGAAAGTTATTAAATATTCAAAATTTTCCGATGGGTAGCTTTGAAGTCGACACGAGTATTCTTCCATTTGGTATCTATGATGTCACGATTGAGACCGTTGTAGATGGTAAAATTGTGACGACTCAACATCAAACAATTAATAAGTCCTTTGGAACTAGCGGCGCTAATTTTGAAAAATTAAATTGGGAAGTCTATGGGGGATATGTTGATTTCGATAAGAAACGTTATGTAAGAGGAAAATATTCTAAACGTGAGCCACTGAAGCAAAGTTATTTAGTCGGTGCGTCCGTGGCAAAAGGTTTTCCTGTTTTATCTGGATTAAATATTCAGATGTCTAATTATGGCTATGACAATTTTTTAATTAATGAAAGCAGTATTAACTTTTCTTTAAATCAGTATGTATCACTGTCTTGGCAGGGAATGATTGAAAACCATGGAAGCCATAGAAATATTGCTACGCTATCGACAAATATACCTGATGGCTATGGATCTGTTTGGGCTTCGAAAGAAAAGGCCGTAGTAAAAGGTGAATTACCCATTTATGACTCTGATAGTTATTCTTATGGCGCGACTTTAAATTTTGACAAGGTATTTGAGCGAGCGGGAACATTCACTATTAGTAGTACAAAAGATAAACGTATTGGTAGTGATTCAATTAACTATGAGTATTCAAATACATTGTTTTCAGGTCGTTACGGCACGATTGGGTTAAGAACAGGCGTTCAGCGTTATCACTATGATGACCAAAAAAGTATGAATGAAAAATTTATTAGCCTCGATTTTTCATTACCGTTATCAACATGGTTGAGTACAGGTCTTTCATCGAGCAATGGTAATGTGAAAGCCAATATTTATGCGAATAAGAGCTTTGATGATTCGGTTATTACAAGTGTCGGAGGTTCGGTGTCAAAGCTAGTTAAAGATAAAAATAACGGTGAGTCTAATATTTCAACAATGGGCTATGCCTCTTACGAGACTAAATATAACTCAGGTATGGTGACACTTAACCGGCCCGATAGTAATAGGCTTAATGGTAATTTGACCTCAAGAGGCTCAGTCGCTTATAGCAATGGAACTATTATGCCAAGTGGGCAGCAAGGGAAATCAGGCGTCATTATTAATTCGGATATTTATGGGGCTGGGAGTATGACAGCACGTGTTAATGGGCAAAATTACCCTATTAGTGGAGCAAATACCTTTATTCCATTATCCCCTTATTCGGATTATGACATTCAATTAATGAATGATGCGAAATCTAAAGACAGTTTTGACATTGTATCGGGGCGAAATAAGTCTGTCACATTATACCCTGGGAATATTGCTATTTATAAACCTGAAGTTAGGCAGCTCGTGACGGTATTTGGTCGTTTGAAATCGCCAACTGGCGAATTTATTAAATATGCGTCTATCCGTAACCATATTGGTCGCACAAAAACAGATCACAATGGTGAGTTTTCGATGGATGTCGATGTTCGCTACCCTGTTATTTCACTTCTACAAGAAGATGAGCAAACTATTTGCGAAGCTGATTTGAATCTAGAGGGAGCCAGAGGTGCGTTATGGCTAGGGGATGTTACCTGTGACCCGCAAAGAACAGTCGCATTAAGGCAATGAGAGTTTCATGATGAATAAAAAATATTTCTTACTATTTTTGACGAGTTGTTTATTGAATGGCGTCTTTAGTTCTTCTGGCTTAGCTGTGGCTCTGAGTAACTCTTATGTATTTATTGAAAATGGTGTTGATAATGAGTTTTTTGTAACACCAAGGTCTTTAGATCCTCGATTCACTGGCGCAAATAAATTTTCCCGTTATTCAGCAAGAAACCAAGAAAGCTTAGGTTATATGGGTTACACCAATACCTCGATTCGGGCCAACCAGAATGTAGATATTTGGTTTGAAAATTCACCGATTGATAGCCCATTTATTGGTAACCGCTGTATGCGTAATTACTGTAATCGCGATACGGGTTATTGGCCTGCACAATATGTTGGTCGAAATGGCGCGTATAAAATTGTACAGGATAATACCTTGGGGGAAGGGGCATATGCGCGAGGTATTTTTAGTGAGTCAACATACCAATATTTTCAAAAACTGCCTATTGGTACAGTAGAAACTTATAGCTATCGTGCATGTATGACTGACTTGGATTATGACCCTGCAAAAGGGGAAAGTTGCCAAAGTGTTGGTGGACGAATTATCGCATCTCATGAGTTTACAATGACGAAATCAGGGCATATTAAACTGAGTTCAACAGGCGCAATGCAAGAAGTTTACATTGATAGTAATGGTAACCCAAGCCTAGGTCCCGGGGAGCAATTTTGTCGTATTGGTATTGTTGCCAACGTGAACGGTTTAATTTGCCAAGTGGTAAAACATGAAACATCGGGGGATATTTTTGCGAATGTGTTGCTAACATTAAAAGTAAATTCAACATTAATTCCATTTACCCCTGCTGCTGCGTCAATAAAAATAGGCCCTGACGACGGTTCTAATGTTTGGCAAAATTACAACTCATCTTATGCAGCGAACTCATATTTTAAAAGTTCAAATAACTATGTTTCTATCTTTTTTTCTAATACGTTTTTCAAACAATTAGTGACAAATAATATTGATTTCACCAATAGCCAAGACTTTTTTACGTTTTCGTTTACGAACCCTGCCGCTGCCCCACAGTCAGGCTATTATGAATTCACGCCATCGAACCAGTTAGTGATAAAGCCTAGGGACTACAGCATTAGTATTGTGCCTGCGGATTATATTCCTAACCCGTCAAAAACTGGGAAAATTGGCCCAGCGGAACCACCAATTGAGTTTAATTATATTGTGACGACAAGCGGCCCTCGACAAGCGGACGCGATCACTGCAAGAGTCGAGGGGCCGACAGTGAATGTTAACGGACAAAACTTTTGTTTGTTCAGCTCCGATGATGACAAATTTCGTGTTCCGTTTTCAGCTTACTTGTCATTTAAAAATGCTTCAGGTATCGAAGAGTCTTATCGCTCAAGTTGTGATGGTACGGAAATATCGATGGATAATGCCTTGTGGACGGAAACACCATGGGATATCCCTAACCAAGATTTAGGTTCTTTTTATCGCACTAATTTGGATTTACGTTTCCCAATGAATGATTCAAACTCATTATTTACGTTAGATGGCATCGATTGGTTAGGAACGGTGTCTGCGAGTGGAACGGTTGTCGTGAAAGCGATTTGGACGGGGCCAGATGTCCATTTATAAGGTTGGCGCGATTTATACTGATAAGCTGAAGCGTATAGCGACTCAACTATTGATTAGCTCGCTGTTATTATTGCTTTTTTCATGTTTTGGTAAAGCCTATTCACTTTATTTGAGCTCAGATATTTCATCTTTAGAGCCCAATAAAAGCTTTTTTTCAAAGTCCTATATCAATGATACGAAAAAGGTGAATTTATATACATTTAGTGCATACCAAATAGATAAGCCTGATAATAAAGAGCAAGGGAAGCCAATAGAAGAAGGGGAAATTATTTTTACCCCTTTAAAAAAAATCGTATTACCCGGTGAGCAAGAGTATTTTAAGATTTTTTATCGCGGTAAAGCGGATGATAAAGAACGCTATTATAAGATTGTAATCAGTGAAACGGCACTTGATGTGGAAACTGACTCTTTTCAGAATCAGCAACCGTTATTTTACCCCACAGTTAGTTTAGAAACCTATTTTGTGGTTAGGCCGAAAGATATTGAGTTTAAATATGCGATGGATGCGGATGCGGGCATATTAAAAAATACGGGCAATACTTATTTTAGGGTGCTAATTCATGAAAGCTGTGAAGTAAAGGATGATGAGCAGCCCTTAGTTCTTTATCTTTTACCACAACAAGAATTTCACCATGAAGCTGTAAAGAAAAAAAGCCGTAAATACATTGTTATATTTGATAAATACTATTCTATAGGCAACTGCGATTAGCTGATTTAAAATTTTATATTATATGATTAGCCAGTAATATTTGTTGTTACTGGTTTTTTTCAATTCATGTTACTTCTATCTATTAATAGTCATTAGAAAGGCTAGGTCTTTTACTCAACTCAAACAAAAATATTCGGGCATATTGCGCTTTTTTTTGTCTAAAACTTTGCCAATTATCACTAATGTGGCAGCTAAATGTGCTAGAAGCATAAATCACCTTGATCCCAGACACTGAACTCAGGTTTAATAAGGTTAGTCACTTGCGCAAAAATGTAAGTCTTAAGGGATATTTTGCGCAATGGAATGGATTCAGCTTTGCGGCAGTTCAATTTATTAGCGATCTGCTGCCATGAACATAGCAAATATTGCGGTATGGGTAGAATTGGGTTACTTTCAATCGCTCTATTCGTGAAATGCTCAGTTTGTTGTCGATGTGTTGTGGTTCCTTAGATAAGGAGACCGATGGCGATACCTCGGTAAATTGATACTTTCATGTTGCAGCGAAATTAAAGTAGCACTATCCGTATTGCGTTGTAAAAATTGGTTTAAGTACGTTTTTATCCTACCTGGAGTATACTGATGACGACTCGTAAAACCCTTGCTAATGCTATCCGCTTTCTAAGTATGGATGCGGTTCAAAAAGCAAAATCAGGGCATCCTGGCGCGCCAATGGGCATGGCTGATATCGCTGAAGTACTGTGGCGTGACCATATGAATCATAACCCAGCAGACCCTCACTGGGCAGATCGTGACCGTTTTGTACTGTCAAACGGCCATGGCTCAATGTTGATTTATAGCTTACTGCACCTCACTGGTTATGACTTACCTATCGAAGAGTTAAAAAACTTCCGCCAATTACACTCTAAAACACCGGGCCACCCAGAATATGGCTATACTCCAGGTGTTGAAACAACAACTGGTCCTTTGGGGCAAGGCATTGCAAACGCAGTGGGTTTTGCGATCTCAGAACGCACATTAGCCGCGCAATTTAACCGCCCTGGCCATGACGTTGTTGACCACCACACTTATGTATTCATGGGTGATGGCTGTATGATGGAAGGTATCTCGCACGAAGCATGTTCTTTAGCGGGTACACTGAAATTAAATAAACTGATCGCATTCTATGATGACAACGGCATCTCAATTGATGGTGAAGTTGAAGGTTGGTTTACTGACGATACCGCAGCACGTTTCGAATCTTATGGCTGGCATGTTATCCGTGATATCGACGGACATGACGCATCACAGATCAACGCGGCAGTGAATGAAGCGAAAAACCAAACTGATAAACCAACACTGATTATGTGTAAAACTATCATTGGTTTTGGTTCACCAAACAAAGCTGGTTCTGAGTCTGTCCACGGTGCACCTTTAGGTGATGCTGAAATTGCAGCAACTCGCGAAGCTCTGGGGTGGAGCTACGGTCCATTCGAAATTCCTAAAGATATCTACGAAGCTTGGGATGCTCGTACCGCAGGTAAAGAAAAACAAAGCGCATGGGATAAAAAATTCGCCGCATATTCAGCCCAATTCCCTGAATTAGCTGCGGAATTTACTCGTCGTATGAATGGTGAATTACCAGCTAATTTTGACGCGGATGCAAAACAATTTGTTGAAAATCTGCAACAAAACCCAGCAAATATTGCCAGCCGTAAAGCATCACAAAATGCATTAGAAGCGTTTGGTAAAGTGTTACCAGAATTTATGGGTGGTTCTGCAGACTTAGCACCAAGTAACTTAACCATGTGGTCAGGTTCGAAAGCGCTGAATGTTGACCCAGCGGGTAACTATATTCACTACGGTGTTCGTGAATTTGGTATGTCAGCTATCATGAACGGTATCGCGTTACATGGTGGTTTCATTCCTTACGGCGCGACATTCCTGATGTTTGTTGAATACGCGCGTAATGCGGTTCGTATGGCAGCACTGATGAAAGTGCGTAGCATCTTCGTTTATACTCACGATTCTATTGGTCTGGGTGAAGATGGCCCGACTCACCAACCGGTTGAGCAACTGGCAAGCCTGCGTGTGACACCAAATGTCAGCACGTGGCGTCCTTGTGACCAAGTTGAATCTGCGGTGGCGTGGAAATATGCTATCGAGCGTAAAGATGGCCCAAGCGCATTAATCTTCTCTCGCCAGAACTTAGAGCAACAACCTCGTAGCGCTGAACAATTAGCCAATATCGAGAAAGGGGCTTACATTCTGAAAGATTGCGCAGGTACGCCTGAGTTAATCTTTATTGCTACAGGTTCTGAAGTGGAATTGGCTGTTAAAGCGGCTGATCAATTAACATCAGAAGGCCGTAAAGTTCGTGTTGTTTCTATGCCATCAACGGATGTATTTGATAAACAAGACGCGGCATACCGTGAAGCGGTTTTACCTGCTAATGTGACAGCGCGTGTTGCTATCGAAGCGGGTATTGCAGATTACTGGTTCAAGTACACTGGTTTAAACGGCGCCATCATCGGTATGCATACCTTTGGTGAATCTGCTCCTGCCGAAGTTCTGTTTAAAGAATTCGGTATCACAGTAGAGAAAGCAGTTGAAGCTGCGAAATCTTTACTGAAATAAAATAAGAAGGAATGAGTTCCGAATTTCGGTTCTCATTCCTAATTATCTTGCTGAACAACGCCTAGCGATAAACTAGGCGTTGTTTTTTTGTGCACCAATATAGGATTTTCTATTGCGTTCTATAAATATATCCCTTAATCTAATCCTAGATAAGCTGAACCGTTTCAGTTGTATGTTGCAGAATGAAAATATTTTTTAAAAATGTCGGTTGAAGCACACTTTTGATGTTTGACAGCTAAAATGAGCAGTAGAGTTGGTGTGAGTCAGTTATCCTTAGCAACCGTGTGATTTTGCTCAGATACAAGGTGTAGAATGGCAATCAGGGTAGCAATAAATGGCTTTGGCCGCATTGGTCGAAGTGTTCTAAGAGCGTTGTATGAGTCTGGCCGTCGGGCAGAGATTGTCGTGGTGGCGGTTAATGAACTTGCTGAACCTGAAGGGATTGCGCATTTGCTGAAGTATGATTCCAGCCATGGGCGTTTTGCTTGGGATGTACGACTTAACGGAACACTTTTACAAGTTGGTGATGATAATATTCGTTTATTTCACCAATCTGAGCTGCATGAGTTGCCTTGGAAAGAACTGGGGATTGATGTTGTTTTAGATTGTAGTGGGGTTTATGGTTCACGGGATGACGGCTTATTGCATTTAGCGGCAGGGGCGAAAAAAGTATTATTTTCTCACCCGGGTACTGATGACCTTGATGCAACTATCGTTTATGGTGTTAACCATGAAAGTTTAACCGCTCAAGACAAGATTGTTTCCAATGCTTCTTGCACCACCAACTGTATTATTCCTATTATTAAATTGCTTGATGAGGCATTTTCGATTGAATCGGGAACCGTGACGACGATTCATGCGTCAATGAATGACCAGCCTGTTATCGATGCCTATCATAAAGATTTACGCAGAACTCGTGCAGCGAGTCAGTCTATTATTCCTGTTGATACCAAGTTAGCGGCAGGAATTACGCGAATTTTTCCGAAATTTAAAGACCATTTTGAAGCCATTTCTGTCCGTGTACCGACGACGAATGTGACAGCGATTGATTTGAGTGTTACCGTACATAACGATGTTTGTGTTGATAAAGTCAACCAACTACTGCGAAGCGCGGCACAAGGCCATTTTCGTGGTATAGTGGACTACACTGAATTACCGCTAGTTTCGATGGATTTCAATCATGATCCACACAGTGCTATTATAGACGGTACACAAACGCGAGTTAGTGGTAAGCATTTAATTAAAACCCTAGTTTGGTGTGATAACGAATGGGGGTTTGCTAACCGGATGCTAGATACAACATTAGCGATGGCAGCGACAGGTTTAAACTAATTGGCGACTGACAGACAGCAGGGCATGATAACTTTATTGTTTTGCACAGTCGCTGATGGAAACTTTATAGAGAATCAACGAGAGGATTCACCATGTCTGTAATTAAGATGACCGATTTAGACTTAGCGGGTAAACGCGTATTCATCCGTTCTGACTTAAACGTTCCTGTAAAAGATGGCAAAGTTACTTCTGATGCACGTATTCGTGCTTCATTACCAACAATTGAAGCTGCTCTGAAACAAGGCGCTAAAGTCATGGTCACTTCTCACCTTGGTCGCCCGACCGAAGGCGAGTACAACGAAGAGTTTTCACTGCAACCTGTTGTTGACTATCTGGCTGACAAAATGGATTACCCAGTCCGCTTAGTTAAAGACTACCTTAACGGTGTTGAAATCGAAGCTGGCGAGTTAGTTGTGCTGGAAAACGTTCGCTTTAATAAAGGCGAGAAAAAAGACGATGAAACCCTGTCTAAACAATACGCTGCATTGTGTGATGTTTATGTTATGGACGCATTTGGTACGGCTCACCGCGCACAAGCGTCAACACATGGTGTTGCTAAATTCTCTCCAGTTGCTTGTGCTGGCCCACTACTGAGTGGTGAGTTAGAAGCATTAGGTAAAGCATTAGATAACCCAGCTCGTCCAATGGTTGCGATTGTTGGTGGTTCTAAAGTGTCAACGAAACTGACTGTATTAGATTCCCTATCTAAAATCGCAGACCAGCTGATTGTTGGTGGCGGTATTGCAAATACCTTTATCGCAGCGGAAGGCAATAATGTTGGTCGCTCATTATATGAAGCGGATTTAATCCCTGAAGCGAAAAAATTACTGGCAAACTGCCAAATTCCAGTACCAACGGATGTTCGCGTTGCAACCGAGTTCTCTGAAACTGCACCAGCAACTCTGAAAGCGAGTACTGAAATTAAAGATGACGAACAAATTCTGGATTTAGGTGATGAATCTGCACAGCGCTTGGCTGAGATCCTGAAAAATGCCAAAACCATTCTTTGGAATGGCCCAGTAGGCGTGTTTGAGTTCCCTAATTTCCGTAAAGGTACCGAGATCGTTGCAAAAGCGATTGCTGATAGCGACGCATTCTCTATCGCTGGTGGTGGTGACACCCTAGCAGCTATCGATTTATTCGATATTGCTGACAAAATTTCATATATCTCTACTGGTGGCGGTGCTTTCCTTGAGTTCGTTGAAGGCAAAAAGCTCCCTGCCGTTGTGATGCTAGAAGAACGTGCTAAAGCGTAATTAATTGTTCATACACAACAGGCAGCGTAGGCTGCCTGTTTACCACAGGACCTTTTCACATGTCTAAAATTTTTGATTTTGTTAAACCGGGTGTTATCACGGGTGATGATGTACAGAAAGTTTTCGCAGTTGCCAAAGAAAATAACTTTGCATTGCCAGCGGTGAACTGTGTTGGTACGGATTCAATTAACGCCGTACTTGAAACGGCCGCGAAAGTGCGTGCGCCAGTTATTGTTCAGTTTTCAAACGGCGGTGCCGCATTTATCGCAGGTAAAGGTTTGAAAGCAGAAGGCCAACAAGCTGCAATTTTAGGTGCAATTTCAGGTGCTTATCATGTGCATCAAATGGCAGAGCACTACGGTGTTCCTGTTATTCTGCATACTGACCACTGTGCGAAAAAATTACTGCCATGGATCGATGGCCTGTTAGATGCAGGTGAAAAACACTACGCGAAAACCGGTAAACCACTGTTCTCTTCTCACATGATTGACTTGTCAGAAGAATCACTGGAAGAAAACATCGAAATCTGTGCTAAATACTTAGCACGTATGGCTAAAATCGATATGACATTGGAAATCGAATTAGGCTGTACAGGTGGTGAAGAAGATGGTGTTGATAACACCGGAATGGACAGTTCTGAGCTGTACACTCAGCCAGAAGACGTTGCATATGCGTATGAAAAACTGAGTGCAGTGAGCCCACGTTTCACTATCGCTGCATCTTTCGGTAACGTTCACGGTGTTTATAAACCAGGTAACGTTCAGTTAACGCCAAAAATTCTGCGTAATTCACAAGACTACGTTTCAGAAAAATATAATCTGCCACACAACAGCTTAGACTTCGTATTCCACGGTGGTTCTGGCTCAAGTGCTGCTGAAATCAAAGAAGCAGTTAGCTACGGTGTTATCAAAATGAACATCGACACTGATACTCAGTGGGCAACTTGGGATGGTATTTTACAGTACTACAAAAAGAACGAAGGCTATCTGCAAGGTCAGTTAGGTAACCCAGAAGGTGCGGATAAACCTAACAAAAAATACTATGACCCACGTGTATGGCTGCGTAAAGCACAAGAGTCAATGGTTGTTCGTTTAGAGCAAGCATTTAAAGAACTGAACTGTGTTGATGTTCTCTAATTAACACGCATTAAGTTTCTTGTGATGAATCCCTCAGTAAGGTGACTTACTGGGGGATTTTTGATCATGTAGATAGCGAAGTTTCACTTAATTGTGAAAGTAGTTTCAAAAATAATGCTTCACTTTGTGTTAGCGGTTTACTGGCCTCAGTGATCGCACATATGCGGTTATGAAAAACAGGGGAATCGTTCATTTCTACCAGTGAGTGGCGAAAATTAATATGAGAGGCATAGTTCTCGGGCAGAATTCCGACATAGTGACCTGAAGCGATAAAGGTAGCAACGGCCTCAAGGCCAGCGGCTTCAGGGCCTCGACTAAATTCCCCCGATGCTAAAATACTTTCAGTGAATGGATGTGGCCGGTAAACCAATGCTAGATTATGCTTGTTGCTGGCGGTATTGGCAGAAACATAAAGCTTATGGTTTTCTATAAATAAGAATTGATAATTATAACGGTTATTTTCGTGATACTGCCCCCGAATACCAATTTGAATTGTTCTGTCGCTAAGTGCTTTATTTAATTGATTATGGTTGAGTATGCTTAGCTCTAATTTGACATTAGGTGCTTCTTGGGTAAATTGAGTGATTGTTGCTGATAGATGGCATAGTGGATCCGTTAAAATATGTTCAATAACACCAATAACTAATGTGCCAGATAAAACCCCATGGCGTTCATCAACTTCAGTTTTGATATTATCTAATGCTTTCAAAGCGGTTTTGGCTTTTTCGATAACAAATAAACCTGATTCAGTTAGCTTAAAGCCTGAAGGCCCTCTTTCACATAATTGGACACCGAGTTTTT
This sequence comes from Providencia sp. PROV255, assembly GCF_028478065.1. Classification (NCBI taxonomy): domain Bacteria; kingdom Pseudomonadati; phylum Pseudomonadota; class Gammaproteobacteria; order Enterobacterales; family Morganellaceae; genus Providencia; species Providencia sp. PROV255. The sequence continues at coordinate 230,969 of NZ_JAMPMI010000010.1, forward strand.
CTTCAATTTCACGAATATGGCGGCTTATTGACGCTTTTGACATATTTAATTTTTTTTCTGCAATGGTAAAGCCACCGACTTCTGCAACAGAAGTAAAAACACGTAATGATTTTAAGTCTTTTTCCGTTAATTTTTTATTATGCATATTTATACCTATTACGTGAAATGAATCACTAAATGCTAATCTAGCTTAATTTTTGTTGGGATACAAACGACACAAATAATGTTGTTTTATTTTAATTATTAAAATTATTTTTGTTTTCTATAAAAGGTTTCATTTTATGAAACCATAGGATCAAAAATATCACTTTTATTCCTATCAGATACGTATATCTTAAAGTTGTAGTTGTTAATAGATTATTACCAAAGTGGCGCCACAAAATAATAATTAATCCAAATATATATAAATACAAAAGGATTCTAATTTATGGTCACAGATGAATTGTTAACAATAAAATTAGATATGATTACATTTACAGCATTAGGGGCTTTATTATTAATCGCTAGCAATGTAATTATAAAAAAATTCCCATTTTTTATGAAGTATTCAATTCCTAGCCCTGTTATCGGCGGGTTTATGTTTTCTATTGTAATGTGGTTAGCTTATCAATTTAATATTGTAGAACTTAATTTTGATAACACATTATATGACTTATCGATGTATGTATTCTTCGTCACAATTGGTTTAATGACAGGTGTTAAACTATTAGTGAGTGGTGGAAAAATATTACTGATTTATATGGTAATTTGCTGGGGATTGGCATTTATGCAAAATGGCGTCAGCATTGGTTTATCATATGTTTTAGATATTGAGCCATTAGTTGCCATGATGGCAGGCCAAGCCTCGATGCAGGGTGGTCATGGTATGGCGGCATCTTTAGCACCACTGATTGAATCCTTTGGTCATGACCAAGCACTGAATGTTGGGTTAGCGGCTTCAACGTTTGGTTTGATTGCAGGGTCAATTCTAGGGGGGCCAGTTGGGAACTGGTTGATCCAAAGAAATAAATTAAAAATTGAAACTGACCATGTTGATTTAGAAAATTTAGCAGAAAGTAACAGCAAAGAAGATAAAATTACAGCCCAACAATGTATTATTACAGGAGCGATTATTTTAAGCATACTCGCTATCGGAATGCCGACAGCGAAATGGATAAGCACAGCAACAGGCTTTACCATTCCCGGCCATATTTTTAGTTTATTTGTTGGTGTTGTATTTCATTCAATTAATGAAAGAAAACCGATAATTAAAATATCTCGTAATACAGTGGTGTTAATTTCTACTCTATCACTAGAAATGTTTTTAGTGATGGCAATGATGAAATTAAAACTTTGGGAATTATATGAGTTAGCATTACCACTAACGATTATATTAATATCTCAGGTTATTACAACAATATTAGTTTCTATATTTGTTGTTTATCGCGCATTAGGTAAAAACTATGATGCTGCTGTTATGTCCGCTGGTTTTATTGGACATGGTTTAGGTGCAACACCAAATGGCTTAGTGGTTATGGACGCTATTTGTAATAAATATGGTTTATTCTCACGAAAGGCATTCATTATTATTCCAATCGCCGGAACGGTATTAACGGATATTGTTGGTGTTCCTCTATTTGTATTCCTAGCTAACACATTTGGTGGCTAAGAAATAAAAAATAAAAGAAATAAAACTAAATCTAAGAAGGAATAGTTTGTATGAAAAAATTAACGACACCCCCAAATGTTGGGCATAAAACATTTTTATATTCAGAATTAGTGACTGAATTGACCGACATTGAAGCGGATATTGCCATACTAGGGATGCCATTTAGTTCTGCTTATAGTGCTCACGCATTTACCAATGACCAATCTCGAGCTCCACAATATTTACGTGATATGAGTGACCGAATTGTTAGGCATCCAGATCATTATGATTTTGATATTGATGGGCCACTATTACAAGGCCGAAAAGATATTAAATTTGTTGACTGTGGTGATGTTATTCCTGATTTATCAAAGCCTTTGGGGGAACATCATCAACGTGCGGCTGAGGCGGTTCGGCAATTACTAAGAGCTAAAGCACTTCCTATTGTTTTAGGGGGCGATCATGGCATCACAACACCTATTTTGCAGGGATTTGATGAAATAGGACCGATTACACTTGTGCATATTGACGCGCATTTAGATTGGCGTGAAGAGGTTAATGGTGTCGATACTGGCCTTTCAAGCCCGATCCGCCGCGCTTCAGAAATGAAACATATCGGTGAAATTTTCCAAATTGGTTTACGTGCGCAAGGTAGTGGGCGCCCAGCGGATTACCAAGCGGCTAAAGACCATGGGGCGCATGTTATTCCAGCCTACGAACTGCATGAGGTTGGGATGCAAGCCATTTTAGACCGGATCCCTGATAATTCGAACTACTATATTAGTATTGATGCAGATGGGATTGACCCAAGTATCATGCCTGGAGTTGATGGCCCAGCTCCTGGTGGGGTGACCTATTTGCAAGCTCGGAGCCTAATTCACGGTTTAGTGAAGAAGGGTCGCGTTGTTGGTATGGATATTGTGGAAATTACCCCAGCCAAAGATATTCCATCTAAGCTAACGGGGGTGACTGCTGGGCGCTTCGTGGTGAATCTTATTGGGGCATCTATCCGAGCGGGTTATTTTGATAAGTAATCGTCAATAAAAAACAGCAGTCTTCAAATGGAGGCTGTTGTTTTTCAGTAGGCTTCAAATTTTTTAGTAGAGAGTTATATTGGGGTTCCTTGATGAAACCGCAGCTGCCATTGGTTTTCTGAATTTTTTAGCCAAATAGATGAACGATGGGTGGGTTTGATTTTTTTACCATAGTGTAATTCAAAACTGGTATAGGTCATTAACACGGTATTATCGCTCAAGAATGAGCAGTGATAATTTTCTGAATAAATAGATGTTTCCATTTCATTTGCTAATGACAAAAGCGTATCTCGCTTATCACTGGTTCCTCCAGAACGAGCAAATTCAAAAAAATCTGCATGCAAAATCTCACGAAGAAAATGGCTATTCTGTCGGTTAGTACTGTTATGTAATTTTTTTTCTAATTCAATCAGTTTATGTATCACTCGCGTTCCTCCAATTTTTGTGCCAGTTTCTCGGCTAGCTGAGTAACAATATCCGAAGTATTTGCGTGGAAATGCATGGCAATTTCCATTTCTTGAGCGGCTGGGAAACCTTCTTCTTCTGTTAAAATTCGATGTTGAGGTAGTTTTGCTCGCAAAGGTAATAAGCTGACCCCTAACCCGTCAGCGATAGCACTTTGAATGCCCGCGAGGCTAGAACAAGTATAAGTTATGTGCCAAGGGCGCTGTTCATTGTCTAATAACTTAAACATATCATTACGATATAGACCATTTTCAGGAAAAACTACCAAGGGTACGGAATCATTATTGAAGTGTTTATATTGGTTGCTAATTAGCCAACATAATGGTTCAGGCCAATGGTAATCGCTTTTAAATTCGCCTTTTTTCTGTTTCACAATAATTAAATCTAACTCACCATGTTGGTAGCGCTGATGAAGCTGGCGGCTTAGGCCACTCGTGACTTCTAGCCGTATATTGGGATTAGCTTGCATAAATGCAGCAAGTGTTGGGGTAACTTGGCCAGAAGCGAGATCTTCTGGAAAACCGAGCCGAATAGTTTGAATTACCGCATTGCCAGTGATTTTCATAAAGAAGGTATCATTAAGTACTAAGATATTTTTAGCATAACTCAACAAAACCTCACCAGTTTCGGTTAAGGTAAGTATACGGTGTCCCCGGATGAATAAAGGCTGGCCGACTAAAGTTTCTAGCCGTTGAATCTGCTGGCTCAATGTTGATTGCGTTGAATTTAAATGCTGTGAAGCCACGGTGAAATTCCCTGTTTCAGCAACAGTGACAAAGGTTTTCAACAAAACAAGATTGAGTAATGGATTCATTTTATAAATACCTATCATTTAGTTATTTAATTTTTAAATAGCATACTTTTTCAGTAGATTAAAGAGTCATCGGGGAGATTAATCATGAAAACATTCTTTTTACGTGGGAAATGGTTGGTTCACTTAGCTAGCATTCTTATGGTTTCATTGGTATTTATGGTGAAAGGTATGGCGAATCCACAACTTGATTCTTTGGTGTCATTGGCTGAACAAGGTAATCTACAAGCCGTTAAGTCCTTGGTTGAGCAAGGCGCAAATATTGAACAACACGATTTACGCCAACGTACTGCGTTGATGGCGGCAACCCATGAAAACCGTGTGGATGTGGCGCGCTATTTAATTGAGCGCGGTGCAGATGTGAATGCGAAGGATAACATGCAAGATTCACCGTACCTTTATTCAGGGGCGCGTGGGCTGCAAGATATTTTATTATTAACCCTGAAAAATGGGGCTGATTTAAAAAGTACTAACCGCTACGGGGGAACTGCGTTGATCCCTGCGGCAGAACGCGGACACGTAACGACGGTCAAAACCTTGATTGATGCAGGGGTTGATGTGAATCACGTTAATCGGTTGGGTTGGACTGCACTGATTGAGGCGATTATTTTGGGTGATGGTAGCGATAAGTACGCACAAATTGTCACTGAATTAATTAAAGGCGGCGCAGATGTCAATTTAGCGGATGGCTCGGGGATATCACCGTTGACGTTGGCAAAAAGCAAAGGTTACCGTAATTTGATTGAAATTCTTGAGAATTCGGGAGCGAAATAATGTCGGATACGCAATTTTTGCAACAAGCTATCAACTTAGCAATGGAAAACGTGCAAGCTGGCGGACGACCTTTTGGCGCAATTGTTGTCTGTGATGGGCAAGTCGTTGCAAGTGGCGTCAACCAGATGCTTGAACTCAATGACCCAACTGCCCATGCAGAGCTGATGGCGCTGCGTCAGGCAGGGCAAAAATTAAGCCGCGTGAAATTAGATGACTGTGTGGTTTATGCGAGTGGGCAGCCTTGTCCTATGTGCCTTGCTGCCATGCGAATGGCGGGTATCTCTCGGGTCGTTTACGCCTATTCAAACGATGATGCCGCACCTTTTGGGCTTTCTACGGATGCCATTGCCAAAGCGCTGAGAGTCGCGCCTGAACAGCAATCAGGTTTACGGTTTGAGCAATTAAAGCCCAACGGTGAAATGCGCAGCACCCTATACCAACAGTGGTGGGAACGGCAATCTAAATGAGTAAAACAGCACCATCTTCGTTGGCGTTGATACTGACCATTGTCTTAGTCGGGTTGAATTTACGGCCCTTTATGACGGGCCCAGGGCCCGTTATCGACAATATCATTCAAACGACAGGGATGAGTTATCAAAGCATTTCGCTTTTAACCTTGTTACCCATGTTGTTGATGGGGGTTGGGGCATTGGTTGTACCGATGTTAAACCAACGTATAGGCGAGCGTGCAGGGATCAGTACTGCAATGCTATTACTGCTAGTCGGTTCACTCGCTCGTTACTTTGTTGTTGATGGTGCGGCTTTATTATTAACGGCTTTTTTATGTGGTGTGGGGGCGGCTTATATTCAGTCGGTATTTCCTGGGCTCATTAAAGCGAATTTCCCCCAAAAAATGGCGATGATGACAGGGTTGTATTCCGCCACGTTAATGGCGGGGGGAGCAATTGGCGCACAGCTCACCCCTTTAGTTGAGGAAATGACAGGCCATTGGCAGAGTGCCTTAGCGTGGCTTGCCTTCCCAGCTTTGCTGGCGTTGTTGGCTATTTGGGCGAATGTACATACAGAGCGGAGTTCAAAAGTAGAATCAGTTTCAGTATTGGTGTTCTTACGAAAGCCGAGAGCATGGTTATTGATGGCAGGTTTTGGGCTGATTAATGCGGGTTATGGTACCGTAGTGACTTGGTTGGCACCTTTTTTCCAAGAGCAGGGAATGAGTGCTGCACAAAGTGGCACGTTTGTTGCCATATTAACGGTATTTCAGGCGTTATCTGCGCTAATGATCCCTGTATTTGCTTCGCATAATATTGATCGTCGCTTTTGGTTGATAGTCACGCTCAGTTGCCAAGCACTTGGTTTTTCCGGGTTGATGCTGTTTGCCAGCGATGTGCCACTTTTATGGGTGGCGTTATTAGGTATGGGGTTAGGCGGCTGCTTTGCACTCAGTATTATTACGGCTTTAGATCACCTTCCTCATCCCGTTAGCGCAGGCGCATTAACGTCGTTGATGCAGGCTGGTGGCTTTATTATTGCTGCATTTGGGCCATTAGTGGCGGCTTGGTTACATCAAGTCAGCCAGAGTTTTACATGGGTATGGGCAATGCATGTGGTCTTTGTATTAGTAACATTGATTCTTTATTTGCGTTTGAACCCTAAAAGCTATAGTCAAATCTTCAATTTAAGATAATTAATCTCCTCTTTTTTATTGCGAATGATAATTATTGTTATCTTGGTGTTTTTTTGCCACTATAACTGTTTATTTATTCGTCTAGGTAAGAGCTCTATGCAGCAGCGTATTGAAGATAAATTCACACAAGCACATTCAGCCCGTGAAGAACAAACTGTTGGTGAATTTATCCGGATCCGCCGCGGTGAGTTTCTGATTAACCGTGATTTAGGTATTGAAGAAGAACAAGCCGCTGGGCTCAAAATTGTGGCTATCCATCAAGGGGCAATGGGTTGCCGTAGTAGTGCGGGACAAAATGTTGAAGTCAATTCACCTTCTTTGATTTTATCGAGCAGCTCGCAAAATTATCTATTGAATAATCAATTTTATGGCCAGCAAACCATGAAATACACCATGATAGATATTTCTCCTGAATGGTTGGAAATGCAACAATTAAGTTTACCAGATACTTGTTATCATCCTCGTTCCCCAAAGCTATTACAGTTGGTTATTCCACCGAGTGTACTGGCGATCACTCATCAGTTATTTGCTTGCCCAACTCATTCGTCATTACGCCAACTCTATTTAAGCGCTAAAGTGTCTGAAATTACGGCACTGTGCTTACATCATTCGCTATCTCATACAAATACGCCTGTTATGAGCGTACTACGCCAGAGAGATATTGATATCTTGCATATGGCAAAAACTATATTGATTCAGGAAATGGAATCCCCACCCAGTTTAGATGAATTGGCTAAACGGTTAGGGGTCAATACCCGTAAACTCACGCAAGGCTTTCGCCAATTATTTGGCAATAGTATTTATGGCTGGTTGCAGGAGACCCGTTTGGAAACAGCTTTCCAGCTATTGAGTATGAATGATGCAAATATCTCAACAGTGGCTTACCAAGTCGGCTATACCCCCGCTCATTTCTCCGTTGCATTTCGCAAACGTTTTGGCATTTCACCTAATCAACTCAAAAAATAACAGTGTGTAGCCGGATAACGATAGACAAATTCCGGCGGTCGAAAGTATCCCATCACATTAATTGTTAAATTGATAACAATTATCATTTAACTTTTTTAGGGTGGGAAATGCTGTCCGTTTATAACATTAAGTCACGCGGAAAATTCCGCTTAACACCTTGTGCCCTTTTGTGTGCAACAGTGAGTTGCTCTGCGATGGTGAATGCAGCACCTATGCAACCGAAACAGGATGTTATACAAGTGACCGCATCTTCAGAGATTGATGATGACTATGTTGCACCGGGGGTGACAACACTCGGAAAAATTGCACTCAAACCACGGGAAGTGGCGCAATCTGTTAGCGTGATTGATAGAGAGCAAATTGAAAAACAAAACCTACAAACGCTTGATGATGTAATGCAACGTGCAACAGGGGTAACCAGTGCGCCCTATGTGAAGTTAACAACGGCTTATTATGTGCGCGGCTTCCAGATTGATTCATTTGAAATTGATGGTGTGCCAGCTCTATTAGGTAACATGGCCAGTTCTCCTCAAGATATGGCGGTATATGAGCGGGTTGAAATTCTTCGCGGGTCGAACGGCCTTTTACATGGTATGGGAAACCCCGCCGCAACCGTCAATATGGTAAGAAAACATGCGCCAAAAGAAAATATGGCCAAGTTGAGCTTAAGTGCGGGAAGTTGGGATCGTTATCGTGGAGAAGTGGACGTTGGGGGCCTACTGAATCAATCAGGTTCAGTGCGTGGGCGGTTTGTCATGGCATGGGAAGATAAAGACTATTTTTATGATATCTCTGACCAACAAACACGGTTGATGTACGGTACTGTTGACATCGATGTTACCCCAGATACTTTACTGCGTATGGGGGCACAATTCCAAACAATTGATTCTGTTACCAATATGGCAGGTGTTCCTTTCGGTAAAGATGGCAGTGATTTACATTTACCACGTAAAACCTATTTAGATGTGGATTGGGACCACTTCAAGTGGGATACCTCCCGTTCATTTGCGGGTATTGAACATAAAATCAATGATGATTGGCAATATAAGCTTAACGCAGAGTATCAACATGTAAATGCCCGATTATTGTACGCAGGAGCATGGGGAAATATCGACCCTGTAACCGGTGATGGTGCAATGTTAATGGGGGGAGCGTATAAATTCCGTAACGAACAAACCAGCTTAGATACCAGTTTAAACGGTAAGGTAGACGCATGGGGGTTAACCCATGATGTAGTTGTCGGTGCAAGTTACTCACATGCCAGTGAAAAGCAATATAGCGCAGATTTAGACCCCGCCTTAAATGTACCAGTGAACGTGTATCGTTGGGACCCTCACAGTGTACCAAAACCTAATGTTGGCGCTTATAGTTCCGCAGGGCCAACCAAAACGACGCAAAAGGGTCTATACGGGATGGGACGTATCAAAGTGATCGAACCTGTTACTGTTATTGCGGGGGTGCGTGATAGCTGGTGGGATGTCAAAACACCAACAGCAAACTTCACCGAAAATGGCCGTCTTACTCCCTACGGTGGTGTGATTTGGGATTTTACGCCGCAATGGTCATGGTATAGCAGCTATTCAACAGTCTATCAGCCACAAACAGGAAAAATGTGGAGCGGAAAAATGCTCAAGCCTGTTGAAGGGCAAACGCTTGAAACGGGTGTCAAAGGCGCGCTATTCAACGGCGGATTAAACCTATCAGGTGCTATTTACCAAATTGATATTAAAAATAACCCACAAATTGATCCTGCACACCCAACAGGGGGCTTTAATAACTATTTCATTAGTGGTGGTAAAGTTCGTAGCCAAGGTTTTGAGCTTGAAGGTATTGGTTATCTGACCCCATTTTGGGATGTATCGGTGGGTTATACCTATACGGATACCAAATACCGTGATGACAGTCAGCATCAAGGGGAGTCTTATAACACTTTAACCCCTCGTCATATGCTACGCGTGTGGTCTAACTATGACCTACCTTGGAATGAGCGCAAATGGAGCTTGGGCGGTGGTATGCAAGCGCAAAGCGCCTACAGCACTAGCAATGGTAATGTAACCTTGCGTCAAGGTGGGTATGCCATTTTTAATGCCCGCTTAGGTTACCAAATCGATGAGACATGGACGGCAGCGGTTAATGTTAATAACTTGTTCGACCGTCGTTATTACTCAGGACTCTTCTCTCCACAATGGAATAACCGCTATGGTGATCCACGTAATGTAATGTTTACATTGAAGGCTGATTTTTAATGAAATTAGTCAGTTGCCTAGCAGTTATTGGCACGTTGTTCGGTGGGATCGTGCTATCGATGTTGATAGCACGTTTTTATCCATCAGCAGATCCGCTCGAACGCGTATATGGTGCAATATTTCTAAGCGTTATCATCACGATGGGATTATTAGTTTATAACTTCAGTGCACTAAATTGGCGAAAATTATTAGTACGTAGCTATAGCTGGTGGCTATTGCCGCTTTTTTTAATGATGGCGGGGTGGGTATGAAGCATAAACAGCCTCTCACTCGTCGTTTAGACCAATTACATCGCAGTGCTGGGGCGCTATTTGGCGTTTTTCTGTTTGTGATCCTATTCACAGGGTGTTGGAGCTTAGGTAGTGATGCATTGCGGTTATGGTGGAACAATGTGCCACTTTCAGGTGAGTTATTACCACTCGAACAGCTTCTTGCGTTGCAACCAAGTGCAACTATGATCCAGCTGCCTGAGCAGCATAATCCTGAGATCACTTTTTGCCAAGGTATGGGAAGATGTGAATTAAGCTATAGCGCGATTAACGGTGAATTGGTTGCCTTAAACAGCCCGACAATGTGGCTAGTAACATTACATAAAAACTTATTTATGGATTTTCCTGGGCGAGTTTTTATCAGTTTATTTGGTTTTGCATTCGCCGTTTTGTTAATCACAGGGCTAGTGATACAACGCCGCAGAATATCCACAATGGTGCGCTTGCCGCGTGTGACACACTTGAGAGTGTTTCTCCATGATTTACATAGCTGGCTTGGCCTATGGTGTTATCCGTGGCTGGTTTTATTTGCGTTTACCGGAGCATTATCAGGCCTAGGGGCGCTAGGAACGGTTTCCCTTGGTGAAAGGGCTGCACCGGATAATCCACAAATTATCATGAAAACCTTGATGGGCGAGTTTAAACCACTGAAAACACCGGTTCCCGCGGCTGAAAGCTCGATTACTGCGGCAATCAGCGCATTACAGCAAACAGTCCCTAGCTTTATCCCTCAAATCTTGTTCAAGCAAGGTGATACGTGGGTGATTGGCGGTGTGCGTAATGGACAGTTATCTACCTCTAACTTTGAACAATATCAATTTGATAGTAAAAAGCGCCAGTTAGTTGCAGTGCGGGATTCTGCACAGCAAGGTATTTGGACACGTGCTTTTATCGCCATCCAACCTTTGCATTATGGGCAATATCAATGGTTACCTAAAATAAGTAATACATTGAGTTATCTGCATTTTATCGCAGGGGTGAGTGGGCTGATATTGGTTTCTGTCGGCCTCGCCATATGGTGTTGGAAAAGAAATTATAGCCTAGCGGCAAGGTTCATTGTGGGCAGTTGTGGTGGATTGCTGTTGTCCGCATGCGCACTATTAGCGCTAATACCATGGTTCACTGCTTTGCTACCAATGCACTTTTTTATGGGCTGGGGGATAGCCTGTATAGCGAGTTTACTCTGCAAAAATGCACAGTTGAGCTTGCAGGTATGCCTTTTATTCTCCGCTGTTTTGTTGCTATTCGCATTTATAGCCTCCTATCTGTTTAGTTCGTTGCCTTTTTCTCGTATCAATCTCGTTTTGTTATGTGGCGGAATAGGGCTTTTATGTATTTTATTCGGTTGTCGAAAATTGTCAGGCACAGCAAAACGTGCGCGGAGTGAGTATGAAAGATCTATTACAAAATAAACAGTTAGTGGTGACGTTGGGGTTACTTTATCTTGCGCAAGGGATACCGATGGGGATAGCAATGGATGCATTACCTACTTTTTTACGCCATGACGGAGGCGAACTGAAAGCATTAGCTTTTTTGCCATTAGTCGGTTTGCCATGGGTGGTGAAATTTTTATGGGCTTCGTTTGTTGATAACCATTGGGGGAATCGTTTAGGTCGCCGTAAAAGTTGGATTATTCCAATGCAAATTATTGTCACGATAACGATGTTCGCACTAAGCACCATCGGGTTATCGGTTGAGAATGCTTTACCCTGCATTGTATTGTTGTTTGCCGCTTCCCTTGCCAGTGCTACCCAAGATATTGCAACAGATGGTATGGCTGCGGAGCAGGTCAGTGGCACAATGTTATCAAAGATCAATGCGGTACAGATAGCAGGGGTGATGGCGGGCTTTTTTATTGGTGGCGCAGGGTTGATGATCATGAGTGAAAGTTTAGGCCAACACCTTGCTTTGGGGGTTTTAGCCTGCGTGCCGTTACTCAGTTTATTGTTTATTAGTGTCTGTCCATTAAAAACGCCATCAATAACACAGGATATGAACGAAAAAGCGAGCCTATTAAAAACGGTAAAACGTCGTGGTGCTCCGCGTTTATTGTTATTAACTTTGCTTTCTGCGGTGACGGCTGTTTCCGGTTTTGGTTTAGCCAAACTATTCCTAAATGATGCGGGTTGGTCATTAGCGCAAATTGGTAAAATGGGCATGGCAGGGGGGATAGTCACACTAGTACTGGGCTGTGGTGGTGGGGCGTGGTTAATCGGTAAAACCGGTGTGTGGCGCGCTTTCTCATTTGGTCTGTTATTTGCTTTGTTATCTTCATTGTTATGGCTGTTGCAATCGGCTAATGGTGTTTCTATTTCTTTAGTTGCACTGTGTATTACATTTGGTTCGTTATCTGCGGGGATTACATCAGTCGCGATAATGACGGCCGGGATGCAATTTGCATCGCGCTATCAGCAAGCAGGTACTGATATGACAGCAGTACAAAGTACCCGTGATATTGGTGAATTAGCCAGTTCAATGATGCTTGTAGGTTTAACCGCAGCGGTAGGCTATTCCGGTGGGTTTATATTAGGGGCGTTAATTGCCTTTATTGCGCTGTTAGTGACATTTTCGCACTACCGCTATATGCAGCGATTAGAAACAGAGCGAGTTTAAGATAAATAGATCCGGTGCTATTTTTTACGTTTCTTATTTTGTTTTTTGACTTCTTTATTCGCTTTCTTTGCAATGGAATTGAAGTAGATATCTAAATAGTGTCGGTTGCTTAAAAATGAAATTAAGCAACTGGCAACGATCACCAACCAGACAAGTTGCAACTTAATTGAATTTTCAATACTAAAAAGCAGTAACAGTGGGATCATGACCATCATGCTAATGAAAACGGAACAAAATAAAGCACCTGCAATGTAGAGCGAGTACTTTTTTAACCCGAATATATTGAGGATGATAAGGACGGCAACCGTTAAAAGTAGTGTACCGAATGTCGCAAACATAATGATAAGCCCTGCCTGTTGCTCAATGAGCCAATCGGTGAAACCAAACCAAGAGAAAGGGATACTTATCATTATAAACGCTCCTGTTTGCCATATACTCGTCATACTTCAAGTTGCAAGGGTGTTGACTACACTCAGCTAGCCGAATCACATACTTGTGTATGCTCATCGGCCTATCTTCCTTTGTCGCCTACCTGCAACTCGAATTATTTAGAGTAGAGTAGGGGGATATCTTTAAAACGAAATAATCTGGCAAAAATCAGATTGGGGAAAACATGAATATCTGTATTGTAGAGTGTGACGGTTTGGTTGAAAAATTCACGTCGGTCTGCAATTTGGTCTTCAATATGTTTTACTTGGGTTTGTAATTCCCTTAGGACTGCTTTACTAATTAGTGTTGGGTAGTTTTCTGCAACCGCGAGCAGTGGCTTTATTTTCGCTGTCAGTTGATTCGCAATATCGACTTTGGTTTCGATCGCGCTGCTGGATAAATAGCGCTGGCGGCTGGCAATCAATTCACTAAACAGCTGCTTTTCATGTGCCATCGCTTTATCTGCAACGTGAGTTAATACCGGCACTAATTCAATTTGCTTCTTTAGCAATACATCAATATTAGCAAACGCTTTATGGCAATTGTTTTTTAAAAATACAATATTATTATAAATATTAATAAGATAGCGTATAAAAATATAGCTAATAACCGCAATGATGATGAAAAAAATAAGCTTTTCCATGTTAGTCATTACCATCAAATAATGCGATCTGGTCGAAATGCATATTTAGCTGCCCGTTTTGATAATCCATTGGCGTAACTAAAATCACACCAATCAGAAAAAGTGCAATCATGGCGGTAATAGCTAAATTTCGACGTAATGGACCTGTTTTGTTCCAACGAACGACATAGTCCGAGGGGGAGACGCCTAATAGCATATGAGGTGCTTTACGTATAATAACCGATTCGCCTTTTTCGTTAGCGTCTGCTGTACCAATTAATAAATAACTGCGGTTTGCTTCAAGTAAATACTCTGTGTAACGGCGATTACCGCTTTCAACATCCATATGCGGCTCTAAGCCCGGGTAAACGAAATAATCAGGGTCACATTCTACCTTAACAGAGCCCGTATCATCCGTTAGGGTAAAGCTGTGCATGTTGCACTTACTACTTTGTAAGGTATAGCTTTTTTTACCGTCTTTATCTTTTGATATGGAATATTCAAAATAAAAGGAGCCATAGCAGGTTTTATTACCTAGCTGGCTTTTAATGGACGTGCCCGCTGTGATTTTCCCTTCAACTTCCACAAGTCCCATCGCCATTGAGCGTATTTTAGAGGTGGCTAGGTTTTTCTGAAATTTTAAGAAGCGCTTGGTTGGTGTATTTTCAATTGCTTTAAATACGAAGGCTAAGACAAATGCGATAAAAAATACGCGTATGTCGATAAAGAACCCAGCAAATAGGCAAGTGGCGATCAGCATTCCCACAAGGACTCTAAGAAACGCACTAAACTTTGATGAGCCTTCATTTTGTAAGCGCTGATAACGTTGGTAGGCTACTTTGCTAGAATTGACGACATTACGAGTAATAAAAAAGGTGATGACCAGTACAACGACATAATAAATGATACTGACATAATCACGGGTAGAAGGTGAGAGTAAGTACCACATACCACAAGCAACACCGACGAAAGGAATGATCCCCCAGTTTACTTTTTTATTTACCGAGAATTTATTATCAATAAATAAAATTAAGGCACCAATGGCGGCTCCGAGTAAAAAATACATATTCACGCATTAATACCTTTAGGCTTACATTATTTAAACTGGACGCCTTGATATTTTTTTTCATCTTCAGAAATATCAAGTAATGGCAGTGCTGAAAAACGAAAGGCATTGGCAATTAAGCTATCAGGGAACATTTGTATTGCAGTATTATACTCTGTTGTTGCGTCGTTAAAGCCTTCACGTCGTTGGGCTATTTTATTTTCAACATCACTTAAAGCGATTTGTAATTGGGTGAATTGCTCACCAGAAATGAGGGTGGGGTAATTTTCCGCAATGGCTACAAGGTTACCCAGTGCACGGTTCATTTCATTCGATGCTGCGATTTTTTCATTCATATTTTGGGCATTGAAATAGCGTTGGCGTGCATCACTTAATGAGGTAAATAACGTTTGTTCATGTTCCATCGCTTTTTCCGTAATAGTGACTAGCTGAGGAATCTGATCTGCTCTTTGCTTTAAAATAACATCAATATTGGCAAATTGATTGCTGACTTGATTGCGGGTGTTGATTAGACGGTTATAGATAGAGATTCCCCAACCTATGGCCAATAAGAGTAAAACAAATACAACGATAAGTGTGATGGTCATATTGGTACCTTTTAACCCATGATCAGTGATTTGAGTTAAAAATATAAGAGCCTTATCGCTTATGCAATCAGAAAAGAATGAAAGTGAGGTTAGAATAAAGAAAATCTGATCTTGCTTTATGACAAAATCAGATTTTACTGTTTAAACAGTGCTTAAAGATTTATATCGACAAGGGAATGGTTCTCATAGATATTCTGTTCAAGAAAATAATCTAGGTCACACTGCAGTACATTAGCAAATATACATAGTCGATGAATCGTAAAATTCTGCGTACCGCGTTCATAACGGGAAATTTGTTGTTGGCTTAATCCCGACTTTTTCCCTAAAGTGTGTGCTGTCCAGCCCATTTGCAAGCGGCGCTTACGAAGTTGTAGTCCTATATAGGTGTTTGAAATTTCAGTTTGATATATTCTCATAATACTGTCCTGATTAATATAACACTACTTGAGTGAAAATTAGGTTTATTTATGTTTTTTTATACGTTATTTTTTTCTAAGCTAATTGAACTCGATACTCGAATTGCTATGCTTTCGTTATGATAACTACCCTGTGCATAAAAAGATTTCTCTCCATTAAATAGAAATAGCCCAATAATAAATACACCCAATCCAATAATAAATATAATAAAGCTGAATAAATAAGATAGTTGCTTGTTAATATAAAATAGGGATTGTTCTTCTAATGCGAAAGCGGCATCTGAGAATGATAGAAATAATATGACGATCCCCCAGTGTAATACAGAAAGTAAAAAAGGGTATTCAACATGATTATGTATAATAATAGGGGTTATTGATAGAATGATTGCCAATGGGTAACCATTTCCGTTAATTTTATATTTTATAAAAGATTGAAATACGACATAGATACCTCCGGTTAATAATAAAGATAAAAAAATCAAATTAGTGAACCCTCCAGTCATCAGCCAGAGTAATATTTCATTATGTGGATGAGGAACAATATACATTTTAGGGCTGAAAAAAGGAATTGCTGTTCTTTCATAACTGTTTTCAAATAAAAAAGACTGCTCCCATGCATCATAAGGTTTCTCTAAGAATAAAGTAATAGAAAAACGCAACATTTGTTTTAAATGGAATTGGTTCATAATTTCAGTTGCAATATACTGAGGGCATAGCCTTATTAGATAAATTCCAATAAAAATTGCTACAGCAATAATAAAATAACTAGCGCTAACACGTAGAGGATTTTTCTTGTAAAAAAGGCAAATAAAAATAAATGCACAAACAGTAAAGCTTAGCCAAGCAATAACAGACTGCAGAACAACTAAAGTTAATGTGAAAAATAAAATACAAGTTCCAAGTAATACAACCCTAATTTTTTCATAACGCTCAGATAACAACGAAAATTGTGATAACACAAGAGTCATTAGAGATAATAAGCATGCAGCCGCCATGTTAACTGATAATATATTGACTTGTTGTGATAATCCATTTGACCTCATACCAGATGCAAGATAAAAAATATCGGCTTCAAATATATATTGATATGCAGTGATAAAGGCTTGAGCTACACTAATAGTGATATAACAGTAAATACAAAATGATTGTATTAACCATTTTTTTCTCACTTGTAACCCTGCAATATAGAGTAATACGCCAACAGTAATACCAGAACAATACCAAAAATCAATACTATTATTTTCTCCCTGATAAGATATTAATCCCATCATTAGAATGGCTAAAGAGAAACAGTAGCAAATAGCAGGTAATGTAATGATTATTTTAATTTTCCGATAGAAAACAGTAAATGCAATAATAGATATTGTCAAGGAAATAGATAACCAACTAATAATGTTTTGTGGTAATGATTGTCTTAGGCTTCCTAGGCTATCGATATAAATAAGACTAGCAAGGTGCCAAACAATAAAGATACCAATAAATAGTGCGCGGGATATTATTATCATAGTACACTTACCGCTAAATTAAATAAATGTGGCGATTAACCAAGCATTACCTTTGTAGTCTCCTGGTTCAGCGTCATAACCAGAAACTTTACTTTCAATCATAATGTTTTTTACTTTATCAATTGTTGTTTCAAATGTTTTTCCACTTTGATTATTTTGTTCATCATAAATTGTAAGCTCAGAATAAATAGTGTTATTTCCTGATTTTAAAGGGAGTCTTTTTTGTGGATCGCTATCTGTGGCATAGTCTAAAGTTAATTTTACTTTAACTGGCTGCACTCTATCGCATGTATAGGTAACAGTACGAGTTTCTTTACTATTAAATTCATAAGCATCCAGTGTTTTATGATCAATATTTAAATTATCAATATTGGAACGGCAATTTGACGGATAATTGATAACTGATGTAGCAAGGTCTAATTTAACGGTGGCTTTATCAATAGGTACATAAATATCTGGTGTTCCATAGTCTTGGAATAATCGTGTATAACCTGCGATCATTGCGTTTGGAATAACAATTTTTCCATCAACAGGAATATCTTTGACATAAACTCTAACGGTAAAAGGAAAATGAACAGTAAAAAATGATGTTGCTAATGGCCCCATTTCTTCATTAGAACATCCTCTCCCTGAAATATTTCGCCAGCCACTGGTTATTCCATTCTCAGAATAAAGAGTAAAAAATGTATTGTTGTTTATTTTATATGCGGTCAGCCCACCAATAGTAAAGCCTGCCTCTGGCATATAGGCAAAGACACGGTGGTAGGCGTAGCTCCAAGGAAGACCAGCGGAATAATTACCTTGTAAGAAGTTCACAGTACAATATACAGAGCCATAAGGCTGAGATGTACTTTCATTAATAACAATACCGGAGCTATTTGCTGGAGCGATTAAAAAATATTTATTGTTATCGCTTCCAATTGCTGGGGTGTTAGAAACAACGGAGTTGTTAGATACTAAGCTCATTTTATAACCACCACCACTTCCTGAATAGCGGGTCGCACTATAGGAATTTAAGCTAATTAAGAGTAGTAACAAAAGTAATGGTGAATATATTTTTATATTTTTCATAAAGACTTCCCAATATTACAGATAATCAACCATCACTGATAAAGCGGCACTAAATGGCCCTGCAGTGAGATTTTCAATAGCTTGATTAGTGACTAATTGTGATTGAATAACAACTTTCCCTGTATCACCACTTACGGATGGAGCAATCCTTTCCCATTTATTAAGGTTGAGTGCATTACTTTTATTTTCTTCTGAAAAACGAATACCCAATCCATTAATAGAGGTCGCAAGCACGGTTTCATTGTTTATTGTTAAAGTACTTCCTTCTCTAGGAGATAGGTAAACTTGTAAATTTTTTCGAAGTTCACATTGTTTAATGAGAATACCAAAGGACTGTTTTTCTTCAGTTAGTCTGTCTAGCGCCACCTCTCGAAAATTAATGACTAATTCTTTTTCGCCATTTTCTGCTGTAAGTACACATGGCGGTCTAACCAATTTAGCAGAAAGAGAAATTAGCACATCCGCTTGAGTACCTAAGGAAACTAATAAGCTAATTAAAGGGAATGAAAAACAAATGAATTTCATTTCAATTCTCCTTATTGATAATCAAGGTTAAAAGTAACAGTTGAGGAAAACCCCCCTGTTTTTAAACGAGTACTAAAGGGTTTTTGAGCATAAACACCAAATAAAAGTGTATTAACAGATCCTTTACCTGATTCAGTAACTGTGCTGACATCAATTGTTGTATTAAGCTCCAGTTCTTTACCACGACTATCAGTCAGAGCTAATAAAACATTAGATTCACCTGTGGTTTTTAAATAATTAATACCATTATGTGTTTCAATATTTTGGGTATTTAACGTTATTTTGATCGTTTTATTCAAAGCCATTGCAGAACAGTCCATGATATCCAACTTAAATGGCTGCATATCTGAACGTCCTAATGTTTCGATTGAAGAAAAACGTAGCCCAGAAAGATATATTTTTTTTTGTGTATCATCATCACTCAGCCGACAACCAAGAGGCACTAGCACACCCTCAAAGTAAACGGTTAGGCTATTGGCAAAGCTGGTATTCCATGTTAGGAATAAAAGGCTAAATAATAATGTTGAGTATCTAGTCATAATTTATTTCCACACGTTGCATCTTATTACTAGCAGGAATAGAGAATAAAATGGTGTTATTGCGTCGTGGTTGTGTTAGCACGTATTGGTTATTGCCTAATTTCAGTGTAAACGGCGCCCAAGCTTGCTTTTGTATTGGTTTGCTACAATGAGAAAAATGCATTTCCACGCTATAGGTTGCTGCAATTAAAGTACTTTCATTTAATTTTAATGAGATATCAGGTAGACAAGGAGCAGTAACAATACGCGCATTGATATATATCGTACCTGTTGTCACAGGCACAGCAGATTCAGCAAAAATAGGTATAGCAAAAGCCCATAGTGCTAGGTAATTCAATTTCATTGTTCTGCTCCTATCTATTTTTTACTCATTATTCCGTCACACTGCACTTTGAAGCTTGGCATTTGAAAGCAAGTGAAGGCTTTCCACCATAATCATTGATATATGTCAGGTAAGGTGTTGAAAATTTGGAGGATTTAATCATTTGATTAGATTTTGGCGGTACCATAACCGCGTCAAAATCACTTTCTTCAGATTGTTTTTGGCTGTTCCCTAAACCAATTACAGTTACATAAAATGGTGTTGGATTATTTAATGTATAGCCCGATGATGTTGTTGTTAATGTTATATGTTTCGTCCAATCTGTTTTGCTTTGTGCAACAATGTTTTCAGGGCGATAAAATAGTTTTACACGGCTTTGTAATGCAATTTGCAACACACCCGCTTCTGATGATTTAGGCGGGATTTCACGCAGGTTGTAATAAAACAGGGATTCCCTGTCTTGCGGTAACTTTGCAATGTCAGGTGCGGTGCTTAGGCGAACTAGGCTAGTTGATTTGGGCTCCATGCGCTGAATCGGCGGAGTGGCAATAATAGGGCCGGTTTCCAATTTTTGTTCTAATGCATTTTCCAACCACGACTGGGCTAAATAAGGTAGCTCCGGGTTATCATTACGGATCGTAATATTAATAGACGATTGATTTCCATCGAAAATTATACGAGTGCGATCAAGTGTAACCGCAGCATTCGTAACTGAAATTACACTCATAGTCAGCGTGAATACGCTAGTAAGTAATAAAAAAGGGGAATTCAATTTCATCTTAGTTCTCTTATTAACGGCAAATAATAGTTGGGTAAATCTCCTGAGGATTAATCACATCAGGCACATGGGCGCTACACTGGTGTTTATTTCCCCAATAGAGATTGAGTAAGTCTTTAGGTTGGATACCAACAATCCACGTAATACCTTGTTCACCAACAATTCCGAGCTCAATATTGTTGCTATTACGCACGCTAGTGCCAAAAGGTGGATAAGTGTCATCAGCCAGCTTTAAGCGAGCGAACGTTTTTTCACCTTGAATAACGTTGAGGCGACGATATCCGATTGCTCCACGAGTCAAAGTTGCATCGGTGACAGTCTCTAATGCTTCAACATCCTTTGGTAATTTACTGGTATTAATAGATGCACTGGTTTTCCGATAACTACTCACATTTGGCAATACAGCGAGTCCAAAGTGATTAGTTTGATAAACGCCACCACTCAGAGGAACGTTAGCTGCTCCAGGTGTTTCTACAACGAGTCGAGTACCGCCATAAGCGGCTTGGTGCATGGCAATGCCTTCTTTAATTAAGGTAATTCCACCATTAATTGATCCCCCAACACTGTGATATTCGTTCGGGACATAACTTGCGTTTCCTGAAATGGAGGCATAAGGAAGATTTTGGTTTAAATAACCACTAAAGCTGGTTTGGTCATCCTGATGGCTTCCTGTTTGATAACCGACATTTAAGTTATAATTGCGCTGCTCACTATATCCGCTATAGCCGATATTATGTGTTGAGCTGTGTTGGCCATTTTGGTTGCGGGTATAACCTTCAGAAAAGCTGACGCTACTTCCTTGACTTAAAGGAATAGTGAAATATAAGCTGATCGCATCATCTTGATATCCTGCTCTTTTTGAACGAGTTGCAGACGCTGTCAGGTTAATATTTTTTAGCCCAATAGCCGCCCAATTTAAAAGAGTACTTAGGTATAAGCTGTATTGTTCTTCTGTTTCACTATTCCAATAAGTATTATATTGATAGTTTCCACCCAATGAGAAATCATCAAAATATTTATTAATATTAACTTGATAGCTTTCTTTTTGAGCTTGGCTTTCATTACCAGTACGTCGTTCATCCAACGTTTGTTGCAAAGAGCGATAGGTTTCATCAGAGAAACGATACCCTGCGAATGTAATGTCAGTTCTGGCTTCATCAAATGATTTTGAATAACTAAGTCGATAACTTCGGCCAGTTAATGTTTTATCAAGCAATTGAGCATGTGACTGAGTCGCATCGAACGAAAGGCTACCGAATGAAAACAGGTCACGGCCAAAGCCAGCTGAAAATGCCTGATAATTTTTTGATAAAACGGATCCCCCATAGATAGACCAAAGGTTATTTAACCCGTAAGAGAGTTCTCCCGACGCAGTTAAATCACCTTCGAGCTGGCGGCCATTAAAACGTGGTTTACCCGCTGCAAATTTATAGCGGATTTGCCCTGGTCTCGTTAAATAGGGTAATGCTGCAGTGGTAATGCTAAATTGTTGCTCTTCACCATTTTCTTCTCGTACAGTCACATCTAATGTTCCACGAATGGAGCTATCTAGTGTCTGGATACGAAAAGGGCCAGCCGGTACGGTTGTTTCTAAAACTATACGGTTATGGCTTTTGACAATAACAGTGGCATTAGTTTGAGCAATACCAATAATTTCTGGTGCATAACCCGTTAATTTAGGGGGCATCATATTTTCATCGGTTTCAAGAGATACCCCGGTGTACTGCCAAGAATCAAAAATAGCAGAGTAAAAGTAGTTCTCACCTAACGTTAAAATAGATGCAATAGATTTTATTGAGCGATATGCAAATAATCGGCTAAATGTGGCATCGCTATATTGGTTCTTGAAGCTTCCTGTCGATTTTCGATAGTTTGCTTGGTAATCACCGCGTAAACGCCATGCACCAAAATTAAGCCCTGTTGTTCCGTTAGCAGAAAGGTACGATTCTCGTGAACCTGAATCTCGACGCGTTAAAGAACCTGTTAGGTTGTAATCTAATAAAAATCCATTTACCCCTTCCTCCCAACGTGAAGGAGGAACCCAACTGGGATCGGTATATTCTAAATAGCTTTGTGGAATTAAAATGGATAGCGTTAATGTTGATAAATCTACATTTAATGAAGCACCTTCAAGCGGAGATAAATCAAGGCATTTACCCTCATCACGATATTTAATTAATTTAATTGCGTCTTGAGTAAGCCCTAAACGATCAAGAATATTAACGGGAACACAAACGGTATCGAATAAATTATTGTTTTGGGATTGTGGCGCTATCACAGTGATATCTTGTGCACTACCCATACTCTCATTATTGACTTTGAGGGTTAAATGATAAATACCAGGCATAATAAATCCAGCCTGAGAAAATTGGCTAAAGTCAATATTTTGAGTGTCTTCCGTATCTAACATATCGGTATTAAATTCGACAGCATAGGCTAACGAAGAGATTGAAGATACAAAAGAAGTCACAATGATGTAAGAGTAAATATTAAATTTAACCATGATTTTTTCATCAAATTAATTATGAGTTTATTTACTAATCGTAAGTAACGTTGAATTTAATTGTGGTAAAGTAATCGCCAGGTGTAATTTCGTTATTACTTGCACCCAATTCTGTTTCATATTTTAAAAAGCTCTCTTTACTCTTTTTATCAAAATAAACGTAATTATTAGAAATAGGATAGAGTTTATTTGGCATTAATAAATTATTATTAATATCGTATATATATAGGACAACCCCAGGCTTTGGGCCTGATAGTTTTATTGCATTAGAATACGTATCTTGCGGTGCAAAAAAACGAATTTTAATACCTTTATGATTACTGCTGTCATATTCACTAATACAGTTATTTAATTTTATATAGAAAGGTTTTCGCATTAATTTTTCATCTTCTATATTATTTATACTATAGTTAGAAATATAATCGTAATTTATATATTGATATTGACTATCAGTTTCAATTGAACAAGGTGCCGCAACGATATAACCTTGCATTACTGTTTCACCTCGAAGACCATCTTGAATATGTCCAAGGTTAGAGCTAGTCGCATTAGAGTTAATCGAGTTAAATAATAAGGCAATCCATAGATAAGTATTTTTTTTCATAATGAGCCTTTTATGGGGAGAGAATTCTCTCCCCTAAAAAAATTACTCGTATGTGATTTTAAAATCAGCAATAGAACTAAATTCACCTTCGGTAACGGGTGTTGTACCATCAACACGTTTAGCTAATGCAGTAAATTCTAAAACGTTTTCACCTTGTTTATTACGAATTTGATTCATAACAGATTTGGCTTCATCAAATTTGAAATCTTTGATTTGAATACCGATATTTGAAGCTGTACCAGTAGTACCTAAGAATTCTTTATCAGTACCGACATAGTTTTTACCACCAAAGGTAATTTTAATATCTTTAACAGCAACCCACTTACCTTCAGTGTCTTTGCTAAACTCATCAAAATTACATTCTTTTAATTTAATTGCGATATCTTTCTCTGCTGCATTACCCGCTTCTAAAGATGCACGAGAAAGTTGACCGAATGGAACTTCTTGTTTTGTACTTTCTGATTCAATATTACATGGAGCATTAACAACTTGGCCGCTGAAATGTAATTCACCGCTATTACCACTAGCAAAGATAGAAGTTGAAATAGCAGAAGTAGCGAATAAAACAGCAATGGAAAGTTTATTTAATTTCATATCTTACATCCTTAAAAATAAGTAAATATTTGATCCCTAGTAAGCCTTTATATAAGTACTGGCATAGGAATAAAGTTCAGTATCCATCAATGGATTTTCAAATGTCCTAATCACAGAACGCTTAACATAATCGTTTTTAGCGTGGGTCATTTCGACGGAGGAAATCTTATCCTTCTCAGGTGTAAAGTGGAATAAAATTCTTTAATTTTAATTAAATTCAAAGTTATAGTTTGATATTTAGTTTTTTTTAATGTCTATTAATGTTTTTATGTTGATTTAATTTGCTGTGAAATGTTTAATGTTTGTGCTTTTAAGGTGTTTTAAGGTTGGAGATGTTTAGAAATAAAAAAAATGCATCAAAATATTAATATTTGATGCATTTTTTGTGTTTTTTTTTGAATTTACAGAGTGCAAATAAAAAGTGGAGAGAAATTTTCTTCAAAAATATAACTTGTATCGGTTAATTTTTTTATTTTTAAAAAATAAAGTTGATTCATTTCAGGGACTCCCCGAATATTGATTTTTCCTTGAGCCTGATCACCTGGGTCTATAAATATATTGTCAACACGTAAAAAAAAATGGTCGCCTAAGTATTCATGTTTCATCAGAAATTTTCGTGAAATAGTATAGTTTTTACCATTTTCATTAATATTTCCATTCATGATGAACGTGTGTTGGTCAGGTTTGTTTTCATTAGGAATAACACTTAGTAGGTAAAATCCTTTTAAGGTAGAACGGTGATCAGAGATATTTATTTTTAAGGTTGTCTGACAATTTGGAATAACAGGAGTATTAATTATGTGATGAACATATAAGCTAATAAAAACTAGAGTTATAGATGTAATAAACAAAAAAAGCATTCTTGCTGATACTTTATTTGACATAAAAATTCTCACAGCTCACAGTTGTGCTCTCTTTCGGTATTGTTGGGCAATACGACAAAAATAGGAAATTGTCATATAAATTTTTATCATTCGCAACGATACCAACGTTATAATAAAAAACAGTTGCTGGCTTTTTACAATCAAGGTTTAATTTCGTGAGTTCATTTTGAATTGTCGCAAAGCTGATGGTTGTTGTATCGGGTTTATGGTAACTATTAATGTAGCGGATACTGCATTGATCGATACGACCAACTTCAGGATATTCTGTTCGGCTTGCAAAGAAATAACTTTTAAATAGGTATAATAAGCAAAAAATAATGAGTCCAATAAGTGAGATTTCAACATACCGGTTATTCAGCATGTAGTTTTTTTTATTTTCGCTTGCTTGGGGGGGAATCCCTTCGGGTGCTTCTGATGAAGAACCTAGTTCAACCTCAGTAGTGAGCAATTCTTTGTCATTATTATCCTTTATTTCCTCACGCTCATTCTCAATTTTCAGGTCAGCAGAAAACTTAATCCCAACTTTAGGTACTGTTGTGATAATTTCTTCATCAGAAAAGGAAGATAAATGGCGTCGTAGTACAGACACACTACTATTCAGGTTATTATCAGAGACGACTTGGTTATGTTCCTCCCAAACCCTGCGTAATATGGTTTCTCGGTCAACGATATCATGGTTGTTTTGCACTAAGACTAATAACAAGCGATTTAAAGTAGTTGTTAATTTTAATGCATTATCAACATTGTCGGTATATAACAGCCCCTGATGACTGTCATAATTAATATGATTATTAATCAAATAGTTCATTTTTAGATTGATTGTATTTATAGGAAAAATATTTATATTATTTGAGTTTATACCTGTTATTTATGTTATGTCAATTAATCATATTTAGTGTAATTTTAAAAACCCTTAAAAATCAGGTGGTTGGGTTTTTGTTTACGCATGTTATGTTTAAAGGTGGGAGGCTAAAGGAGTATTTGTTTTTCCAGAAAAACACTATCCTTTAAAAATTATACAAAATAACTAATAATTTATATGTATAAAAAATTTCAGACTGAAACATTTTATGGGGAGTAAGTCTGTTGCTAGCTATTATTTTGACTAAACGATGAGATATAAAAAAATAGCCTCAAGTATAAGAGGCTATTTAATATAAATACTTTACCAATTATGCGGTTGGTTCAAGGATTTGGTGCATAACAGGATGGAATTTACGTTTAAAGTAAACGAGACCATGCCCTGTATCGTTAACAATGATTTGTTTCATTTCAACCATGTAGACAGAGTGCGTACCAATATCTTGCACTTGTGTAATTTCACCTTCTAAATTAGCAAGAGAACCTTTTAATTGAGGTTGTTGTAAGAGGCCTTTTTCCCACACATTCCAGCTAAAACGCTCTTCCATTGTGGAACCTTTCATCCCAGCAAAATGGCACGCTAACTCTTCTTGGTCATGGCTCAGCACGTTCACGCACAGGCGGCCATTCTTTTGAAAAACCGCATTCATTGCACTGTTGCGGTTGACACAGACCATCAAAGTGGGTGGCGTATCTGTAACTGAACAGACTGCGGTAGCTGTAATTCCACAGCGACCCTCAGTCCCATCCGTGGTGACGATATTGACTGCTGCACCAAGACTTGCCATCGCATCTCTGAAACGCAGGCGATGTTCATTTTCTAAAGACATTTTGACCTCCTGCTGCCGACTATTTCAGCAGCGAATCTAACTGATTAATATCATTGTTGTTATGCAGGTGTGGACGTTTCCATCCATGTTGATCGTAATCTGATAAGCAACGATCAACCATATCTGTCATGGCTTTCATATTGCCAGAACCTTGTGCATGACGCAGACATTGCAGACGAATTTCGTCTTGGCTTCCTGCGTAGTTAATTTCATACAATTCATGGCGCCCACCAAATTCACTACCAATAGCATCCCACATTAACTTAAGGATCTTGATGCGTTCAACGTGATCCATACCATTAGAGCCGCGAACATATTTAGCTAAATACTTATCAATTTCTGGATTATTCATATCACGAACGCTTGATGGCAGATAAATCAAACCACTTGTTACGTTACTTTCAATGATATTCTTGATTTTGGTGTAAGCCATTGGTGCCATAACTCGATAAGTTTGGATAGCTTGGGTATCCGGTAAGAATGCACCGCCTTCCCAGGCTTTGGCTTCAGAAGTCATTGCGTCAGTCAAGGACCAGAACAGGTTACGCCACGCAACCACTTCACCTAAATCTGCTTGTACACCACGGAAATCAATAACACCTGTACATTCTAAACTTTTTTGTAACAATCCGGTAATGAAGTCTAATTTAACCGCTAAGCGGACACAAGCTTGTAATGGGAATAAACGTGCGAATCCACCTTGGACAGCCCAATTACGTGCACGGTCAAAGTCACGGTAGATCAGGACGTTTTCCCATGGAATTAACACGTGATCCATCACCAAGATGGCATCATTTTCATCGAAACGGCTTGAAAGCGGGTAATCAAATGGTGCGCCTGTTGCGCCAGCCACTAATTCATAAGATGCACGTGAGATTAATTTCACACCGTCTGCGTCCATTGGGGCAACAAACATCAGGGCAAAATCAGGGTTATTTCCCATTACTTGTGCAGAGCCAAAACCGATAAAGTTATAGTGTGTTAATGCGGAGTTGGTCGCAACGACTTTCGCACCACTGACGATAATCCCTGCATCTGTCTCTTTTTCGAGTTTGATATAAACATCTTTCACTTCATCAGCGGGCTTATGACGATCAATCGGTGGGTTAACGATCGCATGGTTAAAGTACAGACCGCTTTCTTGAATGCGTTTGTACCAATTGCGCGCGTTATCTGCAAATTGGCCATAATATTCAGGGTTCGCACCTAAACAGCTGGCGAATGCCGCCTTATAGTCTGGAGTGCGTCCCATCCATCCGTAGCTCTGGCGTGACCAATCTGCGATGGCATCACGTTGTTGGCGTAATTCTTCTGGGCTGGTTGCGAAACGGAAGAATTTGTGAGTGTATCCACCGTTACCTGTGTCGGTGTTCCAACAAAGTTGGTCATGAGTCGTTTTATCATGAAGCGCATCATATAACTGTCCTATTGAAGCTGCAGAGTTACGAAAAGCTGGATGAGTAGTGACATCTTTCACACGCTCGCCATAAATATAGATTTCACGGCCATCTTGTAGGCTTTTTAAGTATTCTTGGCTATTAAAAGGGCGTTTAGCATCTGAACGAAAATCTTCTGGTTTCATGTCTACCTCGTTATCTCACAATGAGGGCTTGCATTGATAGGGTATAAAGGTTGCAAGCGAATATGTTAATTTTATGTTTATTTTGTGTTTCTTAATTGAATCGTTTTTCGAGGGGGTTTTAAAGAGATTTTCTAAAGGTTCGCTGGTACTTTTCGTTGAAAATTGTTCTTTGTGAAAGAAATGTGATCACTTCGATGTTTTGATATTAATGTAATGCTTAATTTTATTTGTAACATATTGATTATTATTCAATAATAAAATTATTTCTATATTAATGTTAATTGTATTATTTTTTGTAATTGTTCTTTTTTTTGATCTTTGTATTCACTTTTGGTTAAGCATTATTGGTATTTTTACAAAGTTAAAACGAAATTTATAAAATATCAAAAATGTTTTTAAAATGTAACGTGATTTGAGGGCGTAACAGTTTATCGAGATAAACTTGAAGAGGATTTGAGATACAGCTAAGGAGCTATTGATGATTTTTTCTCAGAAATAAGAATAAAATCACTAAGGCTCCTTTTTAATGAAGGTTTTGTTCCCGCCATAGGCTAGGAGAGCATCCGACTAATCGGTTAAAAAAACGAGCAAAATAGGCGGGGTCTTTGAAACCGAGCTGGTAGGCAATCTCTGAAACAGGGCTATCGGAAAACAGTAACATCCGCTTGGCTTCTCGCAATATTCTGTCAAAAATTAACCTTTTCGGTGGCCGGTTAGCGAACCGCCGGCACATATCTTTAAGGCGTGACTCTGTGACATCAAGTTTTTTGGCATATTCAGGCACTGCGAGGTGTTCATGATAGTGTAAGTCAATAAGCTGATTAAACCGCTGGAATAGGCGGTGTTCGCCTCTAACCCCTGTTGTTGGGTGCTCATCAAGTGGAATAGAGCGCAGTAGAAAGGTAAATAGCGCTTGGGCTAAAGAGGCAAGAACTTGGTCTTTGCCTGTATGGTTATTAGCCGATTCACGAGCCATTAATGCCCAGTAATGGTTAAAGGTATCGATATCATCAGGCTTATCGGCAACAGATAAACAAATAGCAGGAATATCGACCAAATCTGGATTGGCAGGGTACAGTGAGCCAAGAAGCGGGGTGATCAGGTCTTGCCGTACGGTGAGTACGTGGCCGTCAGTGTCTTCTTGAGTGAAAAATGCATGTGCAACCGAAGGGGGTGTAAGAATAAATAACGGGGCTTGAACAGAATAGCGTGACTCATCGAGCTGCAAAGTAATATGGCCGGTAACCAAATAGTGCAACTGAAAGAAACCATCATGGCGATGAGCTTGCATGTCGCGACCAAAGAAGGCGGCCATGTTGCCAAAGGTTTGGTAGTGGACGTCGTCGGTGCCTTGGGTTTCGTCGTAGTCTGTACTGATGTCTATATTGGTAATTAAAGTTGAGTTACCCTTCATTCTTCGGCTCGCAGCGTTGTTGGCCTCACAAGCCAACCCTAGTCACATACTTCAGTATGCTCCTAGGGATTAACTTGCTTGCCGCCTAGCTGCAAGCCAAATTATTTTGGGTAACACCCTTTAATAATTATTTGCAGCGTAAGTTATTAAAACATTTAAAATATCAAAACATTAAGGTGTTGCTCTTGGTCTTGAGTTTTTCATTGGGATAGCAATGACTAACAGCGCGCCGACCACCAGCAGGCCAGCCACAAAATACAGGCCTGAGTTAAAGCTACCGGTTTGGTCTTTTAGCCAACCAATTAACAGTGGACTGACGGCAGAACCTATATTACCTGTTGCGTTGATAACAGCAATACCGATAGCACGAGCACGTAGACTGATTGATTGGTCTGGCGTTGTCCAGAACACTGCCATTGCAGTAAATGAACCTGTTGATGCCATGATGATACCAATCAATTGAATGACTGGATGGCTAGTCATCGCCGCGAGCACCCACCCCGCTGCTGCAAATAAGTACGGTAAGGCGGTGTGCATTTTCCGTTCTTGTAACCGGTCAGAGCGGCGGCTCCAATAGATCATCCCAAGGATAGTACAAAACTGTGGGATGGCAGTTAACAGCCCAATCATGGCATTACTACTGCCTTGATTGAAGCTTTGCATAATTTGCGGAGTCCAAATATTGATGGCACTTAATGTATTGGTTAAACAGAAGTAGGCCACGGTATACATCAGAATGACTGGAGTGAAGATTTCTTTCCATAAACTTTTATTTTGCATTGCTGTATGGCTTTTTGAACCATGAGGTTGCACAAGCTCTAGTTGGTCCTGGTCCATCATTTCTTGCAATGTGTCTTTATCTTCTTGGGTCAGCCATTTGGCTTTCTTTGGTGAATCATCCAAATAGAACCAAACCAACACACCGAGGATCACGGATGGGAAACCTTCTAGCAGGAACAGCCACTGCCAGCCTTTTAGGTTTAAAATGCCATCCATGCCTAAAATATAACCAGAAGCTAGTGAACCGAATGCCATGGTGACTGGCATCGCAATCATAAATAAGGCATTAGCACGAGCACGGAAATAGGCAGGGAACCAGTAAGTTAAATAAACTAAAATCCCCGGTAAGAAGCCAGCTTCAGCGATACCCACTAACATCCGTAGGACGTATAAACTGGTTGGCCCTGTGGCAAACATGGTGGCTGTAGAAGCGATACCCCAAAGTACCATGATGGTGGCTATCCAGCGGCGAGCCCCAACAATCCCTAACATGATGTTACTTGGAATACCAAAAATCACATAAGTGGCATAGAACAAGGTGGCTGCTAAGCCAAACATGGTGGAAGTTAGGCCGATATCTTTCCCCATAGTTAGACCTGCAAAGCCGATATTAATACGGTCTAAGAAAGAAAAAACAAACAGCACAAATAAAAATACAATGAGACGTTTAAATAGTTTATTAATCACCCGCTGCTGCGGTTCGGTTAAATTTTTATGTTGTTCAGCAGGGTTAGTGCTTGCAAGTTGTTGATTACTCATATTGTAGGGCCCTCAATTCTTTCTTTTGCAGATTATTATAGGTACAAGGGACTAGTAGGCAGTCATGGTGCTGTCTGCCCTATATTGCGATATTGATTTTTTATTTATCTAATTAAGTTATTTGTCTGTAGGGTTAAAATTAACTTATTTAGAGATAGCTTTATTAATAAACACTGGGTGCACTCGAGGTCACCTCTGAGACTGTTTTACCAAACTTTGCTGCTAGTGCTTCTGCGGTACGTGCCAGTAGCGTGGTATCGACCCCGACGGCAACAAATAGTACGCCGAGTTTAAGATAATGTTCGGCAACATCTGGGGCTGCCATTAAAATACCTGGTGCCAAGCCAGCCTCACGAATTTGGACAATCGCTTTTTCTATCGCAGCTTTGACTTCTGGGTGGTTAGGGTTGCCTGAAAAGCCCATATCTGCACTAAGATCCGCAGGGCCAATAAACACGCCATCGACACCTTCAACTTTTAAGATCTCAGGAAGATTATTCATGGCTTCACGGGTTTCAACCTGTACTATCACGCACATTTCATCATTGGCACGAGTTAAATAATTAGGTACTCGGTTCCAGCGAGAAGCGCGAGCTAAAGCACTGCCGACACCACGGATCCCTGCGGGTGGATAACGCGTTGCGCGTACCGCTTGCTTGGCTTGCTCTGCATTTTGCACCATTGGCAGCAACAACGTTTGTGCGCCAATATCTAGCAATTGCTTAATGATAACTGGATCATTCCATGGCGGACGAACGACGGGTTGTGACGGATAAGGGGCAATAGCTTGTAACTGAGATAAGGTCGTTTGCACATTATTTGGTGCATGTTCACCATCAATTAATAACCAGTCGAAGCCTGCACCGGCAAGTAATTCAGCACTATATGGGCTGCACAAGCCAAGCCATAAACCAATTTGCGGTTGGCCACTTTTTAAGGCTTTCTTGAATTTATTTTCTAACAGATCCATGGGGATTCCTTATACAAATCGGCAGCTAATGGAACCCATATTGCCGTAGTCAACATGGAATACATCGCCTTTACGAGCAGGGACAGGGCGTGTAAATGAACCACCTAAAATAATTTGGCCCGGCTCAAGTTGTACATTATGCGGTGCTAATTTGTTCGCTAGCCATGCCACACCATTCGCTGGGTGGTTGAGTACAGCCGCTGCTACGCCAGATTCTTCAATGACACCATTGCGATAGAGCAGGGCGCTGATCCAGCGCATATCCAAATCGCGTGGCTTGATTGGTCTGCCACCTAAAATTACTGCGCCATTTGCTGCGTTATCTGAAATGGTATCGAACACTTTGCGTGGGCGATTGGTTTCAGGGTCAACGTTGTGGCAACGTGCATCAATTAGCTCAAGTGCTGGGATCACATAATCAGTCGCGTTATACACATCAAAGATGGTGCAGTTTGGCCCGCGTAATGGCTTCGCGAGTACGAAAGCTAATTCAACTTCAATGCGTGGCACGATAAAGCGGTCTGTTGGAATATCACAGCCGTCATCAAAAAACATATCGTCAAGAAGCGCGCCGTAATCAGGTTCATCAATCTGTGAACTGGCTTGCATTGCTTTAGACGTCAGCCCAATTTTATGGCCTTTTAACACGCGTCCTTCAGCAATTTTCACGCCAACCCACTCTTTTTGAATAGCATAAGCATCGTCGATCGTCATTTCTGGGTGATCGAGTGAGATCTGACGAATTTGCTCACGTGATTTTTCAGCCTGATTTAGGCGCTGTGCGATTTGCGATATGACATCTTTTTGTAACATCTTATTTTCCTTTTGCACCTCAGCTCGTCATACTTCGAGCTATAACTGCGTTAGCTTCACGATAGGCTTGCGCCTATCCCCTAGTCACACGGGTATGCTCCTAAGGGATTAGTCTCATTTACTGCCTTGTTCTAACTCGAATTATTTAGAGCTAAGATTTTAAAAGCGAAGACCGCCAGCTAATGTGTCTTTCTAATTGGAAAGACCACCAAAGCAGAGGTATTTCACTTCCAAATAATCTTCAATTCCGTAGCGTGAACCTTCACGCCCCAGACCCGATTGCTTAATACCACCAAATGGGGCTACTTCATTTGAAATAATGCCTTCATTAATACCCACCATGCCGCTTTCTAATGCCTCTGCAACACGGTAGATACGCCCGATATCTTTTGAATAGAAATAAGATGCCAAGCCAAATTCAGTATCATTGGCAAGAGCTATCGCTTCTTGTTCATCGCGGAATTTAAATAATGGTGCCAGTGGGCCGAACGTTTCTTCTTTTGCGACCTTCATGGACTCAGTCACACCTGTGATAACCGTCGGTTCAAAGAACAAGCCACCTAATTGGGCTGGTTTACCCCCTGCAATCACTTTTGCACCGTGTGAAACGGCATCTGCAATATGTTCAGTGACTTTATCGACCGCGGCTTGGTTAATCAGAGGGCCTTGTTGAGAGTCCGCTTGTGTGGCTGGTCCGATTTTCAGTTCATTCACCGCTTTTGCCAAACGAGCTGCAAATTCATCGTAAACCCCTTCTTGGACTAAAATACGGTTAGCACACACACAAGTTTGCCCGCTATTACGGAATTTAGCCGCTAATGCACCTTGTACTGCTGCATCTAAATCAGCATCATCAAACACGATAAATGGCGCGTTACCACCGAGTTCCAGAGACATCTTTTTCACCGTATTGGCACACTGTTCCATCAGCAACTTACCGACTCGCGTTGAACCCGTGAATGTGAGTTTGCGAACAATTGGGCTGGAAGTCATAACGCCACCAATAGCTTTAGCATCAGTACCTGGAACAATGTTAAACACGCCAGCAGGAATGCCAGCTTCTTCCCCTAACGCTGCCAATGCTAATGCTGATAATGGCGTTTCTGCCGCAGGTTTTAATACCATCGTACAACCAGCTGCAAGCGCAGGGCCGACTTTGCGAGTGATCATGGCATTTGGGAAGTTCCATGGCGTGATAGCCGCAACCACACCCACGGGCTGTTTTATCGTCACCAGACGACGTCCTGGCAGAGGTGATGGAATGGTTTCCCCATACACTCGTTTACCTTCTTCAGCAAACCACTCAATAAAGCTGGCACCGTAGGCAATTTCTCCCATCGATTCAGTGATCGACTTACCTTGCTCAGCACTGAGTAATTCGGCCAATTCCTTTTGGTTATCCATCATTAAACGGAACCATTTGTTTAAAATTTGGCTGCGCTCTTTGGCGGTTTTAGCACGCCATGCCGGCAGGGCTTTTTCTGCGGCTTCGATAGCTTGTTGAGTTTCTAAAGCACCGACATTGCTGACGTTAGCGATAACCTCGTTATTTGCTGGGTTAGTGACCTCAAATACACTTTTATTTTGGGCATCAACCCATTGGCCGTTGATATAAGCTTGTTGGCGAAATAATGTAGAATTGGTATTTATGCTCATTTTTCGTTGTTCTCCGAAGACACTGATTGGACTTGTGGGCGGATATTTTTAGCTGATAGCTGTTGGCTAGCAAAACTTAACCCGGCACAAAGCGCCATAACAAGTGCCATAGCGAATGGGGATTCATCTTGTAATACAGAAACTGCAACGCTGGCGACAGCCGCTAAGGCAAACTGAATAGAAATGGCAAGTGCACTGGCACTTCCTGCAATTTTCCCGCGATGTTGCAGTAATAGTGACAAACTGTTCGTGCCGATAGCATTGACCATCGATAAGAACAGTACGACTAGAATAACAATTATGGGCAAACTTTGTTGGTAAAATATGAGTAACAGCAGACCAAACGCTAATTGAAACCCACTTTGCATAGTCAGTATGCGCGTTAAACTATAGGTTTTTAGTAGTTTAACGTTCAACAACAGCATGACAATCATCCCCAAGATGTTACAGCCGAACAGCAAACCATAATGTTGTTCAGAAACACCGAAATAATTGATGTACACAAACGGTGAACCACTGATAAAGGCAAACATACCGGCAAAGGAGAAAGCCATGGTGCCAATAATACTCAGTGCTTCTCGGTCTGTGAGCACCTGTGCATAATTCTTGAAAGCGACACAAAGTATATTTTCAGAACCGCGCTGGTGGGTTAACGTTTCAGGGAGTAAGAAAAAAATTGCACACACCGAAGCCAAGCCAATCACTGCCAGCAAATAGAAAATCACTTGCCACTGAAAATGAATGAGTAAAAAACCACCCAATAGCGGTGCCAGTAATGGCGCTATCATGGTCACAAGTGTCATTAATGACAGTACTTTAGGTAACTCATGAGCAGGGTAAACATCCCTAGCGATAGCTCTTGCCATCACAATGGCCGCTCCACTGCCAAAAGCTTGCAGCGCTCGGAATACAATCAAAGTATTTGCATTGGTGGCTTGGGCGCACAACAAACTGGCGACAGTAAAAATGGCAAGGCCACTTAACAACATTTTCCGACGACCTAGAAGGTCACTTAGTGGGCCATAAAACAGCATTCCAATGCAGAATCCGGCAAAAAAGGCGCCAAGAGTGTACTGCATTTGCCCTTGAGTGGCGTGTAACGCAATACCCATTTGAGGGAGGGCAGGAAGGTACATATCGATAGACAATGGACCGAATGCCACTAATGACCCTAGTAATGGGATCAAATAGTGCGGTATGTGTTTATCGAAATTTTTAACCATCTTGCCCTCTCAATAAAACGATAAATAAAGATTTAAACCATTAACCTTTAAACTGTTAACCCTTAAATAAGGCATGAACATTGTTTTGCTTATAATTTAAAACTGGATCAAGCTCTTCCATGGTAAAAGATAATGCGAGGTAGCGTTTTGCCATCAAATCGGCAAAATGTTTTTTGATCAGCTCAAAAATCATTTCCCCCGTTTTTTGCCTATCTTCAAGAGAACGCCCAGCACCTATCTTCAACGTCATATGGACAAAAGCATAATCGTGCTTGCCATCGGCCATTTGCCAAGTATCTAGCCAAATAGCACGACTACGAATGCCACCTAATGGGAAGATACCTGTTCCCGCAAGGGCTTCATTCACTTTGGCGAAGAGCTCAGGTAGCTGAGCGTCATCACGAATGTTTTCTGTACATTCTGCATAAAAATGAGGCATAACAACTCCTTACGCAGTGGTGGCTTGTTTGTCAGTAATATAACTAGGCAGAGGGAATACCGCGTTTAATTGCCCTGTTCCAGAGCTTGCGAACAAGTCAGTTAAAATTTCCACTTTTTCGGCGTATTTATCCCAACCCAGCATACCTAATAGCATCACGGTGTCGTGCATATGGCCTTCGCCATAGCAGTAGTCGGCATATTCAGGTAACATTTTGCAGAATTCTTCAAAACGTCCTTCACGCCAAAGTTTGACGACGCGTTTATCCATTTGCTCATCAAATTCACGTGTGTAGCTGTTCATGCCATCTTCAGCACGTTGGTCATCAATAAAGCGGTGAGATAATGAACCACTTGCTAGTACCGCCACAGTTCCATCGTATTTTTCAATCGCAGTCAGTACGGCTTCGCCTAACTTACGGCTGTCTTCAAAACTATGAGAAGTACAGAAGGCTGAAATCGAGATGACTTTAAAGTGACGATCGCTATTCATATAGCGCATAGGGACTAATGTGGCGTATTCGAGGGTTAAGCTTGGAATTTCATGTGCTTGAGCACGAACGCCTAATTTACGTGCTTCCTCACCGATCATTTGGCCCAATACGGAGTTCCCATCATATTCATATTCCATATCACGAATAAAATGTGGAAGCTCATTACTGGTATAAATACCTTTGAAGTGGTCAGCACAGTTAATATGATAGGCGCTGTTAACTAACCAGTGTGTATCAAAAACAATAATAGTATCAACGCCCAACTCACGGCAGCGGCGACTGATTTCTTTGTGCCCATCGATAGCGGCTTGGCGACATCCAAAGTTTTTACCTGGTAGTTCTGATAGGTACATGGATGGGACGTGTGTTATTTTTGCTGCGAGTGCCAACTTACCCATTTCCTTCCTCCTTCGCTTATCCGTCATACTTCGCGCCGTAGCGTTGTTGGCTTCATAAAGTTACCCTAGTCACATACTTCAGTATGCTCCTAGGGATAACTTCACTTACCGCCTAGCTACAACACGAATTATTTAGGATAAGTAGCCAAATTAATTATCATTGATTCAAAATTACTTAGAATAAAGAATGGTGTAGCTTGCTACGGAATAATTTTGCTTTTTATTACACACCCCAGCGAGGGATGTTGTGGTCTCCGTAGGAGATACAGACGTTCTTCATTTCCGCGAAGACTTCGAAGCTATACTCGCCACCTTCACGGCCTACACCCGAAGCTTTTACACCACCAAAAGGCTGGCGCAGGTCACGCACGTTTTGGGTGTTAACAAACACCATGCCAGCCTCAATGCTGCGTGATAAACGTAAAATCTTGCTGACATCTTGTGTCCAAATATACGAAGCAAGACCGTACTCAATATCATTTGCCATGCGTAGACCGTCTTCTTCAGACTTAAACGGAATTAAACAAGCAACAGGCCCAAAGATCTCTTCTTGGGCGACACGCATGCGGTTATCGACATCAGCCAATACGGTAGGACGCAAGAAATTACCACCTTTGAGGTGATCAGGTAGATCAGTCGGTTTGTCTGGACCACCCGCTAACAAGGTTGCGCCTTCTTCCATACCTAAGCGAATATAACCCGAAACTTTGTTCCAGTGCTGCTGGCTGATCAATGCACCCACTTGGGTTTTGGGATCGTTCGGGTCACCGACGATCAGGCGATTTGCCCGCTCAGCAAAGCGTTTAACAAACTCAGGGTAGATGCTTTCTTGAATGAAAATACGTGAGCCAGCCGTACAGCGTTCACCATTAATGGAGAAAATAGTAAACAGAGCTGCGTCTAGTGCACGCTCAATATCGGCATCTTCAAACACCAACACAGGTGATTTACCACCTAATTCCATAGAATACTTTTTCAAGCCTGCATTTTGCATAATGGTGCGGCCAGTAGCCGTACCGCCGGTAAAGGAAACCGCACGGACATCATGATGCTTAACTAACGCATCACCCGCAGTGCTACCGTAACCTTGAACTACGTTCAGAACACCTGCTGGAATACCGGCTTCTAGTGCCAGTTCACCGAGGCGATTTGCCGATAATGGTGATAATTCAGACATTTTCAGAACCGCAGTATTACCCAGTGCTAAACAAGGGGCGGTTTTCCATGTGGCGGTCATAAATGGCACGTTCCATGGGGAAATCAGTGCACAGACACCCACAGGTTGAACCAAGGTGTAGTTCATCATCTTGTCATCAACAGGGTATGTACGGCCGTTCATTTGCTGGCAAATTTCAGCAAAAAATTCAAAGTTATGTGAAGCACGTGGGATCAACACGTTTTTAGTTTGGTGAATAGGTAAACCGGTATCTTTGGTTTCCATTTCCGCGATTTGCGGGACGTTTTCGTCGATCAATTCACCAAGGCGACGCATTAAGCGAGCGCGCTCTTTCATTGGGGTATTGGCCCACTTTGGAAAAGCGTCTTTCGCTGCTGCAACGGCTTGGTTGATTTCATCTTGTCCACCCGCGGCGACTTCTGCTAATACTTCACCCGTTGCAGGGTTGGTGGTTTCGAAATAGTCTTTGCTGGCAACGTTTTTACCGTTGATCCAATGATTAATCTTAGTCATTACACTCGTTCCTCATAGTCTTTTTCGCTGATAATGGTGTTGACCAGTCGGCCAACGCCTTCAACTTCAACAATGACTTCGTCGCCCGGTACCACGTCAGACAGCCCTTTTGGTGTCCCCGTAGCAATCATGTCTCCCGGTTGCAATGTCATAAAGTCACTGAGGTAAGCAATTAAAAAAGGAATATCGAAAATTAGATCGGCAGTGGTGCCTTTTTGGCGTAATTCACCATTAACATAGGTGTACAAAGCCAAATTATGCGGATCTTTAATGGCATCTTTATCGACAATCCAAGGGCCAATCGGCGTTAAAGTATCACGACTCTTAACACGTAAATTTGGGCGATAATAGTTCTCTAAATAGTCACGGATCGCATAGTCATTACACACGGTGTAACCTGCGACATAGTCCATGGCATCTTCCCTTGAAACCTTGTGAGCTGTTTTACCAATCACCACCACTAATTCAGACTCATAATGCATATATTCCACATTATCAGGGCGAACAGAAACTTGGCGATGACCCGTTAAGCTGCTTTCTGCTTTTAAGAAAATTAAAGGCTCTTCAGGTGGCTTAAATTCTAATTCGGCAGCGTGGTCGGCATAGTTCAGGCCTAGGGCAAACAAGGTTCCTTGCGCAGGAGGTAACCATTCAACATCAGGAGAATCACCCGCAATCACGTCCCCGTTAGGTAACGTAATGGCTTCGTTATCACCGACGGTGACGGAATATTCAGTGCCTTTAAAAAGGATTTTTGCGTGTTTTGTAATCGTAGACATTATTTTCCTCCTGCTGCCACAACGGTATTTTTCAGGCTAGGAAAGCCTTCCGCTTGAATAACCACTTCGTCACCGGGTTTGATGGTGACACGTTGTTGTGGTGTGCCGAGCAGGATCACATCCCCTTGCTTTAAGGTGGCGAAGTCACTTAATGCAGCAACTAACTCACTCGCATCACGGATCAGATCTTTTGTTGACCAGCGATCCACTTCTTTACCATTTACTAGGGTGATGATATCGACAGGATTATTTAGCGAAGTTGCAACCATTTCACCAATTGGACAAAACGTGTCGCGGCATTTTGCTTTAATGGCAGGGCGATAGAAGGTGTCTTCTGGCAAGCTCACTTCATTTGCCAGCGCAAACCCAGCAATAAACTGATGTGCATCTGTCTTACTGACTTTACGTGCATTTTTACCGATCACCAAAGCAAGCGTAGCGCCACTTTGCACTTCTTCACCAGCGGGATGCAAAATTTTCTCGCCTGAATTGATACGCGTATTACGCGGCTTAATAAACCACACTGGGGTTTTTGGTGGGGTTTTATAAGGGGCTTGCTGGAATGCCTCAAGCCAGTGGCTAAGCTGGCTTTGATGATTGAGGGCAACGGCAAATACAGTGCCTTTCATTGACAACTCCTTAATGAAAAGAATTCAACTTTCGAGTAATTATTAATATATTAATAAAGTATAATTTTGAAATTAGCAATAGGTTTATGGAAATGTTAATTTTAATTGTGATCTCATTAACATAATTAAGTTATCTTTTTGTAAGTTGATGTTATAAAAGAAATTATTATTTTTTGAATTTTTTTTGATTTACAAAAAATTAACTTAAAAGTGAGTTTTTAAATTATTTACTCATTAATATTTTAGGGTTTTTCTTTGAGATTGTTATTTGACCGTGCTACTCTTAAATAAGGCAAACTGGTGATGTGAAAGCTCATAGTTATGGTATGTGATTTCATCAAAGTACAGGGCCAACAAAGCGAAATGGCAACTGCCATAAAATGCCAAAATTGGGTTAAGTAACGTTAATTAAGTGGTGAGTTTTAATCTTATGCATGAATCATTGACAATTGCATTATTGCAGGCAAGAGAAACCGCAATGGGTTTTTTCCGGCCGATATTAAAGTCGTATAATTTGACTGAACAGCAATGGCGTATCATTCGAGTTTTAGCTGATAAGCGTTCAATTGATTTTCATGAATTATCAGTTCAAACCTGTATTCTGCGCCCAAGTTTAACGGGGATCCTAACCCGTATGGAGCGCGAAGGTTTAATTTTCCGCTTAAAACCGTTGAATGACCAACGTAAATTATATGTCTCTTTGACACCTGCAGGGCAAGAGCTCTATGACAAAGCACGGCAGGAAGTGGAAGAAGGCTATCAAAAAATAGAGCTGGCATTTTCACCAGAGAA
This sequence comes from Providencia sp. PROV255, assembly GCF_028478065.1. Taxonomy (NCBI): domain Bacteria; kingdom Pseudomonadati; phylum Pseudomonadota; class Gammaproteobacteria; order Enterobacterales; family Morganellaceae; genus Providencia; species Providencia sp. PROV255. The sequence goes on from NZ_JAMPMI010000010.1 coordinate 271,972, forward strand.
AATGCAGCAATTAACTGCGTTGTTGGATGAGCTAATCGCTTTAGAGAGCCCAGATTATAGTAATATCGCTGCTGATAAGAGAAAGAGCGCCTAAATTTTCGTCATATTTCGAGCTCTAGCTGTGTTGGCTTCTTTCGGCTATTTGGGTCATATATTGATGTATGCTCCCCAAACTATCCTCAATTGCCGCCTTGCTAGAGTTCGAACTATTTAGAAATTTAATCATTGGCCATATTTCGGTTATTTGGGTTACATACGTGAGATGAATAAGCGGAAAAGTGCCTAAATTTTCGTCATATTTCGAGCTCTAGCTGTGTTGGCTTCTTTCGGTTATTTGGGTCACATACTGATGTATGCTCATCTGACTATCTTCAATTGCTGCTCCTACAATTCGAATTATTTAGAGTATAGTTATCACTTGAATAATTCCCTTTCCCTGTAGATTCACTGCAATCGAACTTTACTTATACTCATTAGATAAACGCTAAATTCCCCACTGTCATATCCTTTTTTGCAATTGTGAAATTACCTGTAGGGCTACTTGTGACAAAGTCTTCAGCAAAATTATTTTCTAATAAAATCAATCGATTGATTTTCAGTGTGTAATATTAAATATTATCTTTAATGAAGTATTAACCGAAATAATGGAATGAAATAAACACAAAAAACCGTATTAAACAGGAAAGTGTTCAATTTTAGTCATAGTGAATATTTTTTATCTAAAAACAGTTAATGAGAATAAGTTACATTACTATTAACTGACTGTTAATGACAAAAACTTAAACAACATGACAAATAATCAAATTATATGGCGTTTATTATATTTACCGTTATTCATGATTTCGCCTTATGGCTACACAGAAAATCAATTGCTACCTTCTGCAGGATGATTTATTTCATGAAGAGTGGATGAGGGAGCAGGAAAGCGAAGGTAAAAAGTAATGCAAACAAAAATAATATTCATTAGTATTTTTTCTTATTCATGAATTAGGTTTATATTTAATTTAACTTAACTGTGTATTTACACAGTGCCATGAAACGGATTCTTAATAAAAAAAGGAAATTTTTATGGGTGTACATGCTTCAGATGGTTCAGGATGGAGTTCTGAGAATGATCCGTACGGTGGAAATGATAACAGCGGAAAAGGCACTGGTCCGGAAGGTAATGGGGATGGCGGTAACTCAGGCGGTGGAGGGAATGGTTCATCGGTGAATTTCAGCAAAACGCCGGAAAAACAAGCTATTGCCTCAGCCATGTTAATGACGATTCCGTCCCAAATAGCGATAGTTGAGGGAACGTGGGGTATTACAATTAATACGACTGCACTCACTTCGCCTTTTGCCCGTTTGGCTGGGTTATTGGAGAGTAGCTTACCGATGGCTGGTCGTTTAACTGCCGTTGGTGCTTTACTTACACCTACCCCTATTGCTTTAGATACAATGGACCCTGCTTTTCGGGAACATCAGCAACAATTAGCCAATTTAGTCGCTAATCAGAAATTACAGAGTCAAACATATTCATTAACGGCTCTTCCTGTCAGCATCGTGACAGATATGCCCGTTAAAGATATTTCTCGTCAAAAAACAGTGCCGGCTAAGGTTGTGGTTGAACAGGTTGTTTCGCCAGAAAAGAATAAAGTTACGCCCGCAATGACTAAAAACCCGCAACAGGTCAATGTTGTTCAAGCTAAAAAAACTGGGCGACCAGGTGTATATTCTGTTGAAATTGCACCAGGTAAACCGGCATTACAGATTGAAATGACGGATAAAAAGCCGAGTGCATCGTTTAAAACACCGTCTTATGACAATGTTAAGCCAGAATCGGTTATTCCGAGTGTAACGTCTGAGACATATCAGGGGATTGTTGATTTTGGTGGCGACCATGCGCCAATTTATATTTCAATATCGAAGAATCCAACGACTGCACAAGAAAAACAACTAATTGAGGAAGCTAACCGAGATTGGCGTGCTTTATATCCAGCTGAAGCTGCGGAATTAGATTGGAAGCAAGCAAGTAGCGAGTTATCACAAGCAGATGTAGATGCTCAGACAGCAAAAAGAGAACTCGATAAAACTAAAAGCTCTCCGGAAGGCGGTGCTTTAACTGATGTGAGTAAAAATCCTTTACAAATTAAACAGTCAAGTCAGGTAATTTCTAGCGTATTTGGTATTGAATATATTGAAAAAATTGATAATCAAAAAGCATTGTCATATTTACTCAATCGTAATCCTGAAGATTATGTTATTAACATTTTGAGTATTGCTAGCGTATATGGATATGAGACTGATGATGGTAGCGAACCTGAAGTTCTAATTGATGATCCGGAAATTTATGAGTCTATTGTAGAGCGTTTCACATTAGCAAAAGAGCGACTTTTAGACGCTGAAAAAGCAATTAAAGAAGCAGAGAGAAAGCTGGGCATAGCTTTAGAGAAAAAGAAAAAAGCCGAAGCTAAAGAAAAGAAAGCGAAGGATAAAAAAGAAAAAGAAGAGAAGCGTAAAAAGCCTGGCACTGCTACAGGAAAAGGCAAAAAAGTTGGCGATAAATGGCTTAATGATGCCAGTAAAGAAAATGGTGCTCCTATTCCTGAGCAAGTAGCTAATAAATTACGAGGTAAGAAATTCAACAGTTTTGATGAGTTCAGGAAGGCCATCTGGAATGAGATATCAAAATTTCCAGAATTGATTAAAAATCTTAGTAAGAATAATAAAACTCTTGTCTCTAAAGGATACTCGCCTTTTGCTAGGAAAAAAGATCAAGTTGGTGGTAGAAAGGTACATGAGTTGCACCATGACAACCCAATTAGTGAAGGGGGAGAAGTCTATGACATGGACAATTTAAGAGTTACAACCCCGAAAAAACATATTGATATCCATAGAGGTAAATAAGAATGGAACTAAAAAATAAAATTACTGATTATACAGAATCTGAATTTTTAAAGTTTTTAACAATTATTTGTAATGCAGATACAGCAAATGAGGAAGAACAAATTAAGCTTGTGACTCACTTTGAAAAAGTAACAGAGCATCCAAGTGGAAGTGATCTTATTTACTACCCAGAGGATGGCGCTGATGATTCTCCAGTTGGTATTTTAAAAACAATCAAAGAATGGCGTGCTAAAAATGGTAAGCCTAGTTTCAAAAAAGGCTAAGAACTACTACTTAAGAACTACTATTAATGGAATAGCTGAACATAAAGCATCAATGACTTAAGGATGAATCATTGATGCTTATCCACCAATTGTTATTCGTCGCGATGAACTCAACTTAATGAAACTCGCAGCTTCAGAACCTGTCACCAATATCAATGCGTTACTTACCAAAACAGGAAATTGGGCAAGTTCAGGGGAAATAAACCTCACCGCAGGCAAAAGTATTGAAGCGCATGGCATTGCCTTCAACAGTGGAAAATCACTGACGTTCAATGCAGGCCAAGATATTTTGTTAGGCTTAAAAGCGATTAAAGATGTCGACAATGTATTCAAGACCAATCGCTACCCAGAGCTGCGCTCTCAACTCATTGCGAATGGTAATATTACGTTAAATGCGGCCCGTGATATTGACTTGCAGTCGGCTAACCTTCAATCCACAGATAAAATTATTGTACTTTCAGGCCGTGATACTAAATTAACGGCTACCGCTTACTCTGCCATTCCCAACCCCAACGAAGATAACCAAGATGTACGTTATGTCACTTCGACACTTTCCGGTGATAAAGGCGTCACGCTGGCCTCCAATGGCGCACTTACCGCACAAGGTAGCACAATCAAATCCCTAAATGACATCACACTCTCAAGCGGGGGAAATGTACGGTTAGAGTCGGTTAAAACGAATTATCGAAAACAGTCAGGGAAAACATATGAAGAGTTATATCGCCAAATTGGCACTGAAATTAACAGTGGTAAAACGCTGACCATTTTGTCTGAGGGGAGCATTCTTTTCCAAGCGTCTCGTCTCATTGCCAAAGGCGCGATGGATATTGCGGCAAAAGGTGGGTATCTCTATGCCCAAGCCATGGAGGAAAGCAGTTACTTCGAAGAGTATAAAAAGAAATGCAATAGATGGACGCTTTGTATCACGAAAAAGGAAGTGAGAAAAACACGCAGTGATAAAACCAATAAAGTCACTGAATTTACCGCAGGTGGTGATATTAACCTATATGCCAAGGATGATGTCACCTTAGAAGCCACCAAAATTAATACGGGCAAGAATGCCAAAATCACCAGTCAAACCGGTAAGGTGAATTTTAAGGCTGTCAAAAACTCGCAATTTGAACAGGTGATTACAAATTCTAACGGGTTTTATATTACACAGCGCAATAAAGGGTATACCTCAGATAAATGGATTCTACCCAGCCTTCATATTGGTGGCAAGTTGACGGTTGATGCGAATAAAGGGATCACTGCGGATGTCAAAACCAAAGAAGGACAGTCATTCGAGCAGGCGCTAGCCATATTAAGTCGCACTCCGGGGTATGAGTGGCTCGGGGACGTTAAAAATAACAAAAACATCAATTGGGCTGTTGTAAAAGATGCTTATAGCCAGTGGGATATAAAAACTGAAAGCCTTAATCCAGTCGTAGGTGCTGTGATTGCCATTGCTGTAGCGGCTGCTACTTATGGAACCTCTACAGCCGCCAGTGTTGGTGGACTTGCGAGCTCGACTGCTACAAGCATGGGGGCTTCAGCGACGACAGCGTCAATGGCTTCTGCTGCGGCACAGGCGGGGTTTGCCTCACTTGTTTCTCAAGCGTCTGTCGCGTTAGTTGAGAATAAAGGAAACCTGTCAAAAACCTTATCTAGCCTAGGGAAAAGTGATACTGCAAAATCAATAGTGACCAGTATGATTATTGCGGGTTCACTTGAAGGGTTTGATATTGCGTTATATGGCAAAGTCACTGATCCCTCCAAAGTGACCTTACCAAAGCTCAGTGACGGGAATTGGACTCAAGTCGCGCAGCGTGTGGTGGGGCAAAGTGCTATCAGCTCAACCATCGGAACAGCGATTCAAGGTGGGAGCTTCACGGACAACTTTAAAACAGCCCTACTCAATAGTGTGGCAGGGCAAATTCAAGCCGAAGGGGCTAACCTGATAGGTGATAAATTCCAGTATTTATATGTAGATAAACAGGGAAAAATCATCGGTCATGCTGGAAAGACACTTAGCCATATGGCATTGGCAGGATTGAGTGCCGAAATATCTGGGGCTAATGTCAAAGGCGCAGTTGTTGGTGCGTTAGCGGCAGAGTTAGCTGCAATAACATTGAACAGTAAATTGTTTGAGCCTAAATATCTCAATGAGCAAGAAAGACAACTTGCATTGGTACAAGATGCTATCAAAGGTAATGAAGCCAAAACTCAATTCACTAAAGTCTTAGGTGGACTTGCAGGGGCATTAATTACCCATAAGCCGGAAGGCGCTTTTTCTGCCGCTAATTCTGCTGAATTGGTTTATACATATAATTATACAGAGCATCAACTCCAGAAAATAATTATAGAGAACAATCTCGATATGATGGCGGCAGCTAAGGGAGATAAAGCCGCCGCACAAAGAGTAGCCGCAAGAGAACAGGCTGCTGGAGTGGTGGGCTTAGTTGCTGTCGGAGGGGTAGTTATCATACTCGGAGGTGAAGTAGTTATTGCCGCAACTCCACAAATTGCAGAAGGGCTAAAATTAGGCTTTGCTGGTTGTAAAGCAAGCGTCAGTTTCTGTGCTAATAAGCTAGGCTTGGCAGTCGCAGAGATAGCCGCACCTGAAGCTGCTATATCGACAGCTGCAATCGGGGGGGCTGGCTTTAAGGTTGTAGCGAACTCTGAGGAGGCACTTAAATCATTAAAAAATGCAATACCAACTACCTCAAAGGAGTTATTAACATCTGGCAAACTTAATACCTCTAAATTAATCCCCATCATAGAAAAAGAGCAATTACATGCCTCTGCGACTAACAAATTGGTTGCGGAAATTAATAGACTCCCGTCTAAGACGCAGGCTGCAAATACAGCCACCATGATAGGTGCATATGATCCTGTAACGGGGAAGATAGCTATTGGATACAGCGATGGTAAAATTTCAGCTGAAATGCTGAACAAGGACACTGTAATTTATGTTGAGAAAAAACTTGGTGTTAAAATAGCTGAATATACAACATTTTGTAAAAATAAAGTGGGCGCCTGTGCTGAGGTATCAGCAGCAGACTCGTTGATCCGCCAAGGAGTTAAGCCAGAAAATATCCGATTTACCCAAGCGGTCAGGCCTAGAGAGGTTTGGGGAAAAGATACAATTTCGCTAAAAGCAATAAAAGAAACATGTGACAATTGCCTAGTTACATGGCCAACAGGAGTAGATAGATGAGTATGTTAGATATTAATTGGGAACCTAGCTTTGGTTCGGTTTTTACTTGGTTTGCCATGGATAAAAACGGAAAAATTGCTGTCATGATTAATAATGGTTTTGGTGATTTACCTAAATCGTTATTGGCGATTAATAATGTTACAGAGCTTTTGAATGATTTAAATGAATACATGTGGGAAGAATCAGCAACCTTTGTAAATTATCCCCTCAATAAAGGTGGCTCAGCTATTTTAGATTTATATTCATCATGTCTTTATCGACATCTATCTTCGAAAAAAGAAGTTGAAGAGTGCATAGAAAATGAGTTAATGACTTCGGGACATTACAGTGATACTAATCTGACAGTCAATAAAGGTTTTTTTATTTATCAAGCGATAGAAGGCAATAACCCTGGAGATGATTACCCTGTCGGCTATGAAGGTGAAACTAAGATGGGGGATTATTTTCGTTATTTGATGCCGACTATTTATGCTTCAATTGAAGACTTTCCTGAAGAATTGCGCCATGGAATTGCGATATCTGATACCATTGATTTTACAAAAGATAGGCTACTGGATAACGATAAAATTAGTGAGTATTTTCCGCGTATGTACCATGACTAAGGTTATGGGCTATTAAGCGAAAAAATAAAACAAGGCAAAGCTAGGAAATAATCATAAATAACCGCCATCTTTACGTAACGATGGCGGTTACTACTGTGTAAACTTCAGTCTTTAATATTCAATCTCACTCTTTTTGGGCTACTTACCCAACAAGTGTAAAAAGTGAATATGTTTTTCGTACTGATCAAGGATATCGTGAATGATCTGCTCTTTTGCCCAGCCCATCACATCGTAGTCTTGCCCACCTTCTTTTAAGTGAATTTCAGCGCGGTAGTAGCGTTGTTCTTCACTCTTTTCATCATCACTTTCTGTGCCCATACCCGCTAAGGCAAAAGAGGGCTGAATATAGTAACGGAGGCGAACTTCGTATAAAAAGTTCATATCGTCGCCTAAATCGACCTCAAAACCTATTCGGTCATCTTTGTCAGTATGGATATGGCATACAGTACCTTGTTTGGCCAGTTCTTCCGATACCATTTCCATTGATGGCTTCACAGATTCTTCCATAAAGCGTTTAACATGCGCGCGTTTAGGGAAATATACGATGTTACGTAAACGCCTTTGCCATGGAATAGGGTTACGACTGGCGGTTGGGGCGATGGTCGCTAATTGCTGGCTATCGCGTTTATACGCATCAACTCGAAGTGCTTTAAATAACCCATAAATAGAGGCCAATAACACCATCGCAAACGGTAGCGCACTGGCTATTGTCAGTGTTTGCAAGGCTTGCAAACCACCAGCTAACAGCATGGTAATGGCAACGACACCCATTAACCCAGCCCAAAAAATACGCTGCCAAATTGGGGTATTTGAGTCACCACCAGAGGCTAGGGTATCAACGACCATAGCGCCTGAATCTGCTGAAGTAACAAAGAATACAATTACCATCAACATAGCAAAAAAGGAGAGCACAGAAGAAAATGGGAAGTAATTAAGAAACTCAAATAAAGCGAGAGACACATCAGCTTGTACCGTATCTGCTAATAGTGTTGCGCCTTTATTTTTGATTAAATCTATCGCCGTGTTACCAAAGAACGTCATCCACATCAATGTGAACCCTGCAGGGACGAATAATACGCCCATGACAAATTCACGGATGGTGCGGCCGCGGGAGATACGTGCAATAAACATCCCGACAAATGGTGACCATGATAACCACCAACCCCAATACAGTAAGGTCCAACCCCCTAACCAGCCACTGGACTTAGGTTCATACGCATATAAATTAAAGGTTTTAGTGACGATCTCTGATAGATAACCCCCCGTATTTTCAACGAAAGATTTAAGCAGAAGCACTGTTGGCCCTAAAGCAACAATAAGTACCAGTAATAAGAAAGCAAGGCCAAGGTTGAGTTCAGATAAAATACGGATACCTTTATCAAGGCCCGAAACCACAGAAAGTGTCGCTAAACCCGTAAAGGTGATAATTAAGATCACCTGCACAGTTTCATTCACAGGCCAACCAAACAAATGGTTTAAACCTGCGTTTACTTGTAGCACACCGAAACCGAGAGAAGTAGCAACACCAAATACGGTACCGACAACGGCAAAGACATCAACCGCATGGCCAATAGGGCCATAAATTCGCTCACCAATAATTGGGTAAAGGGCTGAACGTAATGTGAGAGGGAGGCCATGACGATAGCTAAAAAACGCTAAAATTAATGCGACAATGGCATAGATAGCCCAAGCATGTAGCCCCCAGTGGAAGAACGTTAAGCGCATAGCTTCTTTAGCGGCTTCAACCGTTTGTGCTTCACCGACGGGCGGGTTGAGGTAGTGCATGACAGGCTCAGCAACCCCAAAGAACATTAAGCCGATCCCCATACCCGCGGAGAACAACATCGCAAACCATGATACATAGCTAAAATTTGGCAGGGCATGGTCTGGTCCCAATTTTATTTGCCCGTAACGGGAGAGTCCCAGATAAGTCACACTCAAAAGAATAATAGCGACAGCAAGAATGTAGAACCAACTTGCGTTATTAAATAAATTTTGTTGAAGATGACTTAGATGAGATTCTGCGACTTCTGGCATCAAAGCGGCAAAGCCAACGATAACCAAAATAATAATGGCAGAGCTATAAAACACAGGGGGACTAATTTTAGAACGAACTTTTTTAGAATCAGTAGCAATTTGACTCATAACAACCTTCTTTTGTTTTATTTTATTTTTGGCATACCGAAATTGACAAAGTATGCAACGCGCTGTCCTTCTTAATGAAACAATGAATAATTGCGAAAAGGTTCCCTAAGGAAACAAGATAGAAAGAACAATAATATGGTGTTGATGACAGGCTAAACTGCCTAAAGTAGTAATGAAATCCGAGTCTTTGCCACCTTCATAAGTTAAAAAATAGGCGGTTATACTGCCATGATATAGATGAATGATCAACAAAAGTGGGAAATAAGATTAAATAAGGGATGAAAATATCATGTTAATTATCATTAAATTAATAGTTAATGATGCACTATTTACATGTTTTACCAATAAGTTAACGCAAATACGTGAAAGTAAGTGCTAGGTAAGTAAAAAGCACAGATAAATTGGGATGAAAATGTAACTAACGTAATTGGCTATCCTTACTGCCACGTCGATTATAACCACTAAATGCAGATTGTTTTTTATCTAATTCATTTTGGCAGTTAATACAGAATTTAACGCCGGGCAATGCTAAGCGGCGGGCTTCAGGAATGGCTTCACCACACTCCTCACAAAACTCGGCGCTTTCACCGGAGTGTAATTGCCGTCGCGCTTTCGCTACCGCATCATCAAGAGTGGCATCAATTTGTTCTTGAACGGCATCTTCATTTGCCCAACCATTTGCCATTATTCACCTCTATTTGATTAAATCTTGACCTTCTATCAATATAGGGACGAGAGAATTTAATTCAAGGGCAATTATTACTCTAAAGATAATGTCATGTAAATGTGGTCCATTCCGTCCTCATCATACATTTCGCCTTCAGTTTGATACCCAAGAGTATGGTAAAAATCAATGGCCGTATGTTGTGCTGAAAGAGCAATTCTAGGGTAATGGTGGGAGCGACCATATTGTTCTACAAATTTCATTAGTTCACGTCCAAGCCCTTTGCCGCGGTGTGGCTTTTGTACTGCGACACGACCAACTTTGATGAGAGTGTCTTCAAGTAGTACGCAGCGTAATACAGCTGCTGGCTGATCATTTAAATACAAAACTACATGTAATGCGGATTCATCATATTCATCGACATCGATATCAGCGGGGAACCCCTGCTCTTGAGTAAAAACTTGTTGGCGCAGACTGAAAGCATCGGTAAGGAGTTCTGGGTTTGCGTACCCAATACTGTGTTTAATTTGCATTAGTTTTCCTAGTTGCTAATGAATAAGAAGTGTAATTATATCGTGGAATGGCGAACTAGTTAGGCGGGTTTTGTTGTTTTTTTGGCACCAAATAAGAATGCAGGCATTTAAAGCCCACATTCTTGAAGAGAACTGAGGAGGAAATTATTTTTTATCAGTTTCAGCGTCATTTTCTGCTTTGAGCGATTCCGTTTTTTCTTTCATATCGGTTGCCACTTCATCGGCTTTATTAATCGCATCTGTTTTAACTTCTTGGCTTAGCTCTGACGCGTTTTGTTTCAACTCTTCAGCTTTATTTTGCGCATCTTTAGTTAGCTCATTGGCTTTTTGTTCACCATCTTCTTTTAATTGCTGGGCTTTTTCTTCTGCTTGTTTAACGGTATCACTTGGTTTGGATGAGTCATCACAACCAGCGATAACAGTAACAAGACCCGCGAAAAGAAGTGAAGTGATGAGTTTTATATTCATAAACATATCCTTAGCACGATGTAGGTAAAAACATTATTAAAGCCCGATATTGGCATGATTGCCAATGTGTATATTTAACTATAGTTGAAATTAAGAGTATTATAAAACAAATATATAATATGATGAAATATAAAGGTATTTTCGAATTTGGATTTGGGTTGAAACCTATTTTTTGGGAAAATAATCGTTTGTTCCATGCTATAGCGTTATAAAAAGTAGATAATCAAGCTAAACTGTTCGAAACTTAATAGTTAAATAAATAATGAAAACAAATGTATGTTTTAGATAACAAAGGAATAGCAATATGGCGTACTATTATTCGTTGATTATTTTAAAGTTTATTATCGGTTTTGCCATTGTTATCACTCATATGAACCTATCGGGAAAAACGCAGCTTTCTCAAATGACTCCTATTGATTTCATTGGTAATTTCGTCTTAGGGGGCATTATTGGCGGGGTGATTTACAGTGATACTATCCCATTGTACCAGTATGTGACTATTTTAATTATTGGTGTTTTGTTTATTAGCTTTTTAAACTTTTTAACAAAAAGATTTAATTTTTTTCGTAATGTGGCGATTGGTAATCCCATACCCATTATTAAAAAAGGCCAATTTATAATGGAAAACATTTTAGAGAAATCCAATAAGATAGACCTTATCAATATTTCATCTCGAATTCATGCGCAAGGAATCCACTCTTTTCAAGAAATTTATTATGCACAAATAGAGCCCGATGGGCAGTTAACTATTATTTGCGATGAAAAAAATATGCCATCAGTGATCCTGATAAAAGAAGGGGTTATTAGAAGCTATGGTTTGGAGTCCATCGAAAGAGATGAAAGCTGGTTAATGCAGCAAATTGAATTACAAGGCATTGAATCAATAAGTGATATTTTCTTGGCTGAATTTTGGCGCGGTGAAGTCACGTTTATTTTGCGAGATGGTAAAATAAACCGCAAAAATGCACAGCATCTAAAAGTCATTGCTTAAATGAATAGGTCGGTGAAATACAAAAAATATTTCACCGACAGGGGCTTAATTACTTTTTCAAATCATCATAGAGCATTAATGAAGATTTATTATCTGGGTCACCAATATAACGAGGCTGAGGTTTAAATGACTCATTAAACAGGCTTTTTTCAGGTTCAAATCCAGTATAATTTAAACCTGCTAAATCAGACCATGCATAGATAAAGTCCATATTACTGAACGGTCGAGTTGTTTTATCATTCAAATCAAATTGATGAGTTGATAACCACTCGGGTGATTGCCAAACTAGGAAAGGCACATTATAAATGACCTTACTCGGCTTACCTTCACTACGCCCTAACATTTCATGAGGTGGGGTATCATAAACATCTTCACCGTGGTCCGAGAAAAATACCAAAAAACCATTTTCTTTTGAAGAATCAAAGTCTTTGATTAATGTTGAAACAACATAGTCATTATAATGTTGTGCGTTATCATACGCATTATAATCTTTTACTTCATCCTCATTTAAATTAGCGGGAACTACGCTATCTTTGTCTTTGAAAATAGCTTTATCTTCAGGATAGCGGAATTCATAGCGCATATGAGTCCCTAACAGATGAACAACGATAAATTTCTTTTCAGCAGGGTCTGCAAGTGCTTCTTTGAATGGAGAAAAAACCACGTCATCATAAATACGTGAGCTTTGAGCCATATCATTATTCAAATAATATTGCTTATCTGTTTGGCGAGAAAATGCGGTTAATAAGGTATTACGTTCAGTCATTGTCTGCTGGTTGGTGATCCAAAACGTTTTAAAGCCCGCTTGCTTCATCATATTCATGATAGAAGGGCGTGAATTGAACAATTCAGGTTCAGTTTGTGTCGCAAACGTCAGAATTTGCTGTAGCGCTTCAATGGTATAAGGTCGTGATGTCACAACATCATTGAATACTGATAAGTTGTTAGGATAATCCCTTGCAAGTTCTTCTAACTCAGGCGTGGTTGGGCGTGAATAACCATACAGGCTCATTCTATCGCGGCTGGTGGACTCACCAATCACTAATACAAATGTACGTGGAGTATCACCGTTTGCATCGACGAAGTTTTCTAGTGGCGGAATTTTACTGTTGTCACGGATTAGCTCTTCCATGTTTGCCAACTGGTTTTTATATAAAAAGTAACCGCTAACAAATTGCCATGGTGCAGCATAGGCGAGTTTACTATTCAAATAAGACGCAACATTAGCCATTGGTCGGTCTTGTTTTATCCCTTTGTTATAATAAGGAATTCCGAATAAAATAACTAAAATCAGTAATGAAATACCAATTCGCCCTGATTTGGGTAATGTGACAGGTTTTAGACGCGTCCAAAGGAAAATCGCCACGACAGTATAGGCGAGTATGACGCCTAGGACTTTGAAGCTAAAATATTGCTTAAGAAATTCACCAGCTTCATTGGTATTAGTTTCAAACATGACGAACATGACACTTTGCGATATTTGGTGGCCATAAACCACAAAATAGGCGAGTGCGACAACAGAGGATAGCCAAAGAACAATACCTATCACCCCAGCAACTAATTTGATTCGTTTTGGGAACAATAAAGCAGGAATTAGCCAAAGGGAGCTATAAAGTAGTGAGTCTCTAAGGCCAATGGAGTTACTTTGCCCTGTTACGAGCACATACAGCTGTAATAACGATGAAAAATACCAAAAGTAGATTAGTAACCAGAACAGAGAGGTCCAGCTAAACTTTTCCGAGTGTGTAGTGTTACTCATAGGTTTTTAAACTCTTGTTTTCTATTATTGTTAAGTCGAATTGAAAAATAATTGAGAAATCGATTTTTAGATATGAAGATGTAATTTAAGTTCCCCATACTCGTCATCTTTCAAGATGCAGGGGTGTTAACTGTACTCCGCTCGCCAAGTCACATAGTTTACCTATGCTCCTTGCCTATCGTCATTTGTCGCCTACCTGCCTCTCGAAATATTTAGAGTATGAATCGGCATCTTTCAAGATGCAGGGGGTTAACTGCACTTCTGAGCCAAGTTACAGCTCGAAACTGTTTCTATGATATTGCATTATAGACAATGTTTTATACGTTGATACTAAAACAGTAAAATCTTGAATTATTGTTTAATAATATTTCATTCAGTTGATATTATCTTTTAACCTATTTATGGTGTATAAAAATTTGACCAACATTATCAATAAAGGGTGAGAGCAACTTATGTTAGACAACTCATTTGTGGCTTTTTTGAAATCATCCTTATCAATCAGGGTGCTGCTCTCATTATTAATTATTATTGATGGCACAATGATTCTAAAGCCTGTGTTAAGTGCTTATACCGACTATATTGATTGGCGTGAGTCTGGGCTGACACAGTGGTTGAAATCACTCGGTTTTATGAAACTGCTGGATATTCCTCGTTTTCTATTGGGGATTTCGCTTATCTTCCTATCGCTATTTATGGTTAATGGAGCCCGTATCGCCTGGGTGTTCTCATTATTTTTACTTGGAATTATTTCATTTGTTGATTTGAGGTTAGCGCAAGAAAACATTCACCAAGGTTATTTCTCGCTCTTTTTATTAATTGCATTGTGTGTGTTTTGGAAGCTATATCATCATCATAGCTTAACTAGTGCAGGGTTTGTGGCGATCACGTGTATTATCGCATTGTTGCTTTACTCCATTTTTGGCACTTTATACATTGGTAATGAATTTTCGCCAGTGGTTAAAGATGGCACTACGGCCTTTTATTTTGCTTTAGTATGCATGACGACGGTCGGGTTTGGTGACATTGTACCGGTCACCGTGGATGCGCGTGTGTTCACGGTGACAGTGATTATTTTAGGGATCACAATTTTTACCACTTCAGTGGTTTATATTGTTGGGGTGTTAGCAAAAGGCACGAAAGAAATTGTGCGTAAGAGGTTTTCTTATATGAAAAATCATTATGTGGTGATTGGTAGCACACCGATGGCCGTCAATGTTTATCAAGGGCTGAAAAAACGAGAGCTACCTGTAGCCGTGATTTGCCAAGAAAACCATCGTAGCCATTATCCAGAAAAAGATAACATTGTAACGGGCGACCCCACCAGTTCGGAATTGCTTGCAGCAGCAAACGTAAAACATGCTAAGTGCGTACTGGTGATGACGGATAGCGATTCGCTCAGCACTTTTGCCCTATTGGGCGTGAAAGAACAAGCGGGTGTTGAGGGCACGGTGAAAACCGTGGTGTTAATTAACCAAGAAAGTAATATGGATAAAGTTCGCTTACTTAAACCTGATATGTTGTTTTCATTATCGACCTTAGGTTCAGAGGTTTTGATGCAAGTGCTTTGCGGTGAAGCAATATCGAGTGACTCTATTAGTGATATGCTGTTGAACAAAGTTGCAAAAAGCTAACCTCAAAATAAAAACAACAGGAATTGTGCTTCATGCTAAGTGCTCAACAAGTGAGTTGCCATCGGCAAAATAGGGTGTTATTCCATCAACTTGATTTTATTGTGCAGCCCAGTGAAATCTTACAAGTTGAAGGGCCTAATGGAGCGGGAAAAACAACCCTGCTACGTATGATGGCTGGGTTATTAAAACCTGATGAAGGTGCGGTCTGTTGGAATAATCAATCGATTGATAAGCTAAAAGAAGAATTCACTCGCCATTTACTTTATTTAGGCCACAAACCTGCGGTTAAATCGTTACTGACACCTTATGAAAACCTCAAGTTTTATTATCAAATGCACCATAAAGGGCATGAAGGCGAGCGGATTTGGTCTGCTTTAGAGGAAGTTTCATTAATCGGTTATGAAGATATTCCTGTTAGCCAACTTTCTGCAGGGCAACAACGGCGCGTTAATTTAGCCAGGCTATGGCTAAGCGAAGCCCCTCTGTGGATACTTGATGAGCCTTTCACCGCAATTGATGTGGCGGGAGTCGCTCGTTTAACAGAACGTTTTCATCAGCATGCAGAGCAGGGGGGGATTATTTTGTTTACCTCTCACCAAGCGATGTCAGGGCAATTTGGTTCACTAAAACTGACGGGTGGGGTTGAATCATGTTTTGGTTATTAATTAAACGGGAGCTTAAAATTGCTTTCCGAGGTTTTTCTGAGCTCGTTAACCCGTTGTGGTTTTTCTTAATTGTTATCACATTATTTCCGCTTAGTATCGGTCCTGAGCCTCAATTATTAGCGCGTATTGCCGTTGGGGTATTTTGGGTCGCGGCTATTTTGTCTTCACTATTATCACTAGAGCGTTTATTTAAGGATGACTATCTTGATGGCTCCCTTGAGCAATTGTTACTTGCGCCACATCCTTTATTTATAACCGTATTTGCTAAGGTGATCGCCCACTGGCTAGTAACTGGGTTGCCATTGATCTTGTTATCTCCGGTTGCGGCATTAATGTTGTCTTTTAGTGCAGACACGCTATTGGTGTTGGCGGGTACTTTATTACTAGGGACGCCGGTATTAAGTTTTATTGGCGCGATTGGTGCGGCATTAACGGTTTCCTTAAAAAAAGGCGGGGTTTTAGTTAGTCTGCTCGTTTTGCCGCTTTATATTCCAGTGCTTATTTATGCAACGGGTACGATGGAGGCACATAGCTTTAAAATGCCTCTCGATGGCTATTTTGCCATTCTTGCCGCGTTATTTGCAGCGAGCATTACCTTTTCTCCTCTCGCTATCGCCGCTGCATTGAAACTGAATATAAGTAATAGTTAGATATTTTTCCTTTCACAGAATATAAGGGCAAAGTAAAACTGCCCTTGAGGTTGTTGACAAAGCGGGATAAAGCGTATTTTTTCCCGCTTTGTGTTATCAGCCGAAAATCAATAAATTGTTTTTCCTTGTTTATTTTCTAGTCTTGGCGAACTGGCTTTAAACACAACGACCGTTATTAATCAACTTTCAGGTGAGATCAGTGGACAAAATACCCGGATAACTGCCAAAAATGATATTAACCTGACCAGTGCGACGAATACGCAAACGGTGGGTGGCAAAAATGAAAGTAAAGGTGGCTCAATCGGTGCGGGTATCAGTACAGGCGGTTGGAATGTCAATGCGAGTGTGAATAAAGGCAGCGGATTTGAAAAGAGTGACAGCCAGTTTTATACCGACACAGAAGTGACCGCTGGCATTCACGCCCAGCTCGATGGTGCGGTCATTAGCAGTTAGGCAAACAAATCACGGATATTGCGGGACGGATGCAAGTCTTAGAAAATACTGGGACTTGCATTAATAAACTTATCTCTCACCAGTCAAATAGCAAATTAGAAATTTGGGTGTTAAGTGATTTTGTAATAAATTTCTAGTTAAAATAAAATCTGTTTGGATATTATTAAAAATAAAGGGAAAAATTTATTCTTTTATATGCTTTATTTTAAAATAATTATTTTCGTAGGTTCTTATTATTATCTATTACATGGCTTATTAAAGACTCACCAGGAAAATCAGCCATAATTATCCCGACAGAGCGTTTCATATTTAGGCTATTATAATATTTTAATTTATCTCGAGTTAGAATATTTGTACCTTCAAAGGAAATTGTACAAATACCAGCACAAGATGTTCTAGGGAAATCTGGATAACTATCTTTCCATCCTGGAGTGGTTAAGCCGGTAGAAAGACGGGGTGCTGAGGTACCTGGAGATGAATGCCCGCTTGCAACAAAATAAGGAAACGAACCGCCAGAGCCACTCAAGTAATTGATATAGATTCTATTATTATTTCCATTACTTGCACGGTCTAATTGTGTTTTTACTGCCTCCCATTTTGAATATAAATGCCAATTGGTTTTTAAATGGAAATTATCTTGTATACTTGTAAGTTCGTAAGCTAAACCATAATTATGAAAAGCAGCATTATTGCTAAGTATCATATATTTTCCCCTAACATCACCTAATTTTGTATCCATAGACTGTAAATTAAAATATTTATCTTTATATAATTCAATGTAATACTCTAATGTTTTATTCATGGGGCGAGTGTTATTATTGTCAGGGGCTATTTCTTGTTTTAACCTAAAAATAATGGTTTCAGAAGGGTTTTTTGATAAAAAAATATTAATGGAATTCATAAAATCACCAAACATAACATCAAGAAATATACTACCATGATGTAGGGCAAATGCATTACTCGTATGCCTCACCCTGATATCAAATACTCTAATACCATATTCTAATTGTTGGTCAAAATTTAATGCTTGTGTTGACACACTATCTACAAAATTTTTATATGCAGCACTATCATGAGTCCCAGGTAATGCTATTTCGGAAAGCATTATATCATCTCTAAGAGTATCCATCCATTTAGGCTTCGCCGTAAATCCATCAGAAGCGCTTCTGTAATAAGCAGAATCTAAATGAGCAAAAATTGAAGGGCTAAATATTAATAAGAGTAAAAGATATAGTCTATTTTTCATTATGAACACCTTTAAGTTATATTAAACGACGTCGTTACTATAACGACAAGAATATTCACAAATAAAAAATTAATGCATAATAAAAAATAAAAGTAGCGTATATATATTGTATGGTTATTTTTTGTTAAATGAATACAGATTTTATTTTAACTACTTATTATTTTTCACGCGTGTATTTTTTCATGATTAAATTTAACTCAACCAATTGATTTTTAGGTAATATTTAATTTATCAATAATATTGAACAACTAATGGATAAGAGGTGATATATTATCTGAAGTATCACTTCAGTATGTTAGTTTAAGAAAAAATGTATAAAAAGGTAGCGTATAATGCCTCATATCTTACAGTTAGATAGTGATAATTTCTCAAGCACACTTTACCCTCTAGGTCAGGAAGAGCATCAAACGGTAGTTGTTTATTTTTCGGCATCTTGGTGTTTGCCTTGTAAAAGCATGCACCCTATTTTCATTAAACTTTCTAAGCATTTTCAACAAAATAATATTGTTTTTGGTCTTGTGGATATTGCTCAGTCACCCACTTTGGCTCCTAAATATGGTATAAAATCAGTGCCGACAATTGCGATTTTCCAAGATACTCGTTTAATCGATATTATTGCTGGAGAAGTGTCATTTAATTGTGCATTAATGGTATTGAATAAAGTACTTGGGAAGCGTTAATGCTTAGCGAATATATTTGAAAATAATGATAAGTCATTCACAATGCTAATACTGATATTAGAAGGGTTATTGATAGGTTGCCTACTTGGTTTAACGGGAGCCGGTGGTGGTATTCTTGCTGTTCCAGCGTTAATGGCAAGCCAAAATTGGAGTGTGGCATTAGCGGCACCCGTTGGTCTTTTAGCGGTTACAATTGCTGCATTTATTGGTGTTGTTCAGGGTCTTATAAAAAATAACATTCGCTATAAAGCGGCTATTTGGATAGCATTATTGAGCATTCCTTCCGCTAAATATGGTGTTTATCTTGCCCATATTACCCCACCAGTTTGGTTAACGCTTGCTTTTAGTTTCGTTATGATTTATGTCGGATGCCGTATATTTTTCAATCGAGCAGATGTGCAGAATGATGCTCATTGTATAATTAATAAAGACACTGGAAAATTTATTTGGAATACTAAAACTGCTTTAATCTTGGGGTGCATTGGTGTTGTTACTGGGTTACTTACTGGGCTGTTAGGTGTGGGAGGTGGTTTTATTATTGTTCCTGCATTGCGAAAATTCACTAATTTAAATATGAAGAGTATTATTGCAACATCATTAATGGTCATTTTTTGTATTGGTAGTATTAGTATTTTCATTAATGTCTGGAATGGGTTCCAGTACCCTAAAGAAATTAGTCTTGTTTTCATTGTTTCTTGTGTTATTGGTTTATTAATTGGTCGATTAATAACGCATTATATTTCCAATAAGGCTATCCAAATATTATTTTCAAGTGTTGTTATCTTTGTTGCTCTATGGTTGATTTTATCAGTACTGATTGAATTAAATGTTATTTAAAATAGATTTTAAATATCAAGCAATTAAGTGGTTTTTTATAATTCATGCGGCATGTATCACTATTTTGAATTATCAGTCATTTATTCTCCTTAATGAAAGTGAAATTGATTTATCTTCAAGCTCAAAGAGGTATAATGAATAATCGCATTTTTTCTACCCAGATAATAGTAAAATGGATTGCTAATATATTCTTCCGGGTAATCATTAAAGGTTGACTAGTATAATTATGACAAAACAAGATAGCTCAACAACGATAATTGATATAGCAAAACGTGCTAATGTAACTGATATTACAGTTTCTAGAGCATTTAATCATCCTGAGATGGTAAAGAAAGAAACTCGAGATAAAATATTAGCTATTGCGCAAGAACTCAATTATGTCCCAAACCTTTTTGCGCGTAATCTGAAAAATAAAAATAGCCGTATAATAGGTGTGGTCACTGACAGTACATTTAACCCATTTTATGTGGTGCTTATTCAAACAGTTTCACGCTTAGCGAAAGAAAAAGGCTATCAAGTCATGATTTTTGATTCAGATAGCGATGAAAAAGCAGAAAAAACAGCAATTGAAACGTTAGTCAGTTACAAGGCGAGCGGTATTCTACTATCGCCAGTTCGTGACGATAAAGACTATCAACCAAGTTACTTATCATTAATTGACCAACACAATGTGCCTTTGGTTTTTGTTGACCGTTCAATTTATGGTTATCAAAATAAGTATTCGGGTTTATTCTTGAAAAACTTTGAAATAGGTGCTTTAACAGGAAAATTTCTTAACCAACAAAATAGTGAGAATACACTTATTGTTTCAGGGCCAGAAGGCTCCGAAATTAGTTTATCCCGTTTAGCGGGGATATATGAAAATTTTCCAAATAGAAAAAGCATCAATGTCTTATACAGTAGCTATATGTTTAATAAGAATGATGAAGATTATTTAAGGAAAAAAGTCCAAGAGCTGTACACACCTAATATGTATATAGTTGGGTTGAATGGAATTATTACAGCTGGAATGTATAAAATCATTTTAGAATTAGGCCTTTCTTGCCGCTATTTTTCTGTTGATTTACCTCCCTATGCAGATACTTACCATTTATCTATTTCTGGTGTACACCATGATTCGGTATATCTTGGTGAATTAACAACTGAGTTATTGTTTTCTGAGATAGAACGAGATTCACATAAAGATCATAAAACAAAACAAATATTTATTGATGGGAAACTTGTTGTTTATTAATAAGAATCAGAAATAAAGTACGTTATGATTTTTATATGTACTCTAAAGAATTTGAGTTGCATATGAGCACAGTTAACATACATGTAATTTAATGTATGAAAAATATAAATAGGCAGGTAACGATACCTGCCTATTTTAATGGTTATGAGAAACTATTCATTTAGCGTTTCATTGAACTAATTAAGGTCGCCCCCCAAATAATTAGGCCTTTTACAATATATTGAACATAAGGTGAAATACCTAATAAATTTAAACCATTATTGAGTACACCTAAGATCATTGCGCCAATGAGTGTGCCAATGATCATACCACGGCCCCCTGCGATTGAAGCACCGCCGAGTACGACTGCAGCAATTGCATCTAACTCAAAGCCTACGCCTGCATTGGGTTGCCCGCTCATGACTCGAGAGGTAAATATTAACCCAGCGAAAGCCGCAGTAAAACCGCTAATGACGTAAACTAACATTTTATAACGTTCAACGCGGATACCACTGAGACGAGCGGCTTCTTCATTACCGCCTATCGCGTAAATATAGCGGCCAAAAGAGACATGATTTAGTACAACATAGAAAATAAGATAAAGGCCAAGCATTAATAAAATAGGAACTTGGATCCCCATTAATTCTTCTCGTCCCCAAAAAGCAAACTCTTGAGGTAATCCTGAAACTGGGTAGCCACCGGTATAAATTAAGGCGAGGCCTTTAGCAATGATCATGGCACCCAAGGTGACAATGATGGGCGGCATTTTACCATAAGCCGCTAAAATCCCATTAATAAAGCCAAAAGCAACACCGGATAATAACCCCAGAGCAATGGCTGCATAAGGATCCATTCCATAATATTTCATTAAGCCAGCCATCAAGGTTCCAGAAAGTGCCATAACAGCACCAACGGATAAGTCAATTCCACCAGTTAAGATAGCAAATGTCATACCGATAGCGATAATGGCATTAATAGAAACCTGACGAGCAATAGTAGAAAGGTTATTTACAGTTAAAAAATGTTCATTAAAAATGGACATGCAGACAAATAAAAGAATTAAACCAACAAGTGGTAAAAATGCAGGTATTTTAGTTAACTTAGAAAAACTAAACTTATTTTTAGTTAATGGAATTGCACTTTGATTAGACATAGTCGTTATCCTATATAATATTGCCGGCCGCATGTACCATGATCTGAGTTGAGTTTATTTCATCTCCAGTTAACTCAGCGGCAATTTCGCCATCTCGAAAAACCAAAACTCTATCACTGACACCAATAACTTCTGGTAGCTCCGATGAAATCATAATAATGGAAATTCCTTTTTCAGTTAGAGAGCGCATTAACTGATAAATTTCTGATTTTGCCCCGACATCAATTCCTCGAGTGGGTTCGTCGAAAATAAGAATTTTGGCTTGTTTATTTAGCCAGCGAGCAATAACAACCTTTTGTTGATTTCCACCACTTAAAGTAGAAACCGCAGTGTGAGGCTCTGGTGTTTTAACTTTTACTTGGGAAATTAGATCAATAGATAAAGTGAGTTCTTTTTTATTTTGAATTAAAAATAATTTTTGAGCGTGATTGTTTAACCATATATTTTCTTTAACGGAGAAGGGTAATACAAGACCTTGGGTTTTTCGGCTTTCGGGTAATAAACCGATACCTAATTGCAGCGCAGCTGCAGCCGATTTAACTTTAACTTCTTTGCCTTCTAAAATAACTTTTTTCTTGTATGCTTTGTCAGCACCAATCATGGCAAGAATAGTCTCTGTACGACCGGAACCGACCAACCCCGCAAGCCCCAGAATTTCACCTTTTTTTAATTGAAGGTGGTTAGTTGGGCTATATGAGAAGCGCTGAATTTCAGCATCTAAGATGACTTCTTGCTCGTTGAATTGGCGTTTATGAGGATAAATATTTTCAACTTCACGGCCAACCATCATTTCGATGATAACGTCTAAATCTGTTTCATCAACCTTACGTGACCCAATATATTGTCCATCACGCAGTACACTGATGGTGTCACAGATTTCATAAATTTCTTCTAAATGATGTGAAATAAAAAACATTCCAACCCCTTTAGCTTTTAAATCACGCATTACATCGAATAAATGATTTGCTTCATTGGGGGTTAATGTTGCAGTTGGTTCATCTAATACTAAAATTTTAGCGTCTAAAGATAATGCCTTTGCGATTTCAACAAACTGCTGTTCCGCGATACTTAAATGGCTAATAGGTTCATCAATATTAATGTTGACACCCAGCTCAGCTAAGATTTCCTGTGATTTTTTTCGCATTAATTTTCTATCTAATAAACCAAACTTATTTTTTAACTCTCGATTTAAAAATATATTTTCAAAAGCATTTAAATAAGGAATAAGAGAAAATTCTTGGAAAATAATACCTACGCCAGCTTTGATTGCATCTCTGTAGTTATGAAAGGTGTGCTCTTTGCCCTCAATCAGGATTTGTCCGCTGTCAGGTTTATGTATTCCACATAACACTTTCATTAGCGTTGATTTACCTGCGCCGTTTTCACCTAATAATGCGTGAACCTCTCCTTTTTCGAGGGAAAGATTAATATTATCTAACGCCTTAACCCCAGGGAAAGTTTTGCTGACATCTTTTAATGCTAATAATTGCATCATATTGCTTCCCTATATTTCTCAACTGCTTAAAAATGGGTAACAAAGCCATTTGGAATTTTTATTCCAATATGCATTTAATAATTAATATTTATGAAAATGTATTGCACCGAACATCAGAAATACAGGTGCAATACATCGGTTATTGATAACTAGCGATTACCAGTGGAAATCTTTTGCATTGGTTTTGTCGATCAATTTAACATCAATTGGGACTTCTTTAGGAACATTGGCACCCCAGTATTTTGCTAAGCCCATTGCTAAACCAATACGCACTTGATCACGAGGGAATTGCGCTGAAGTTGCAATAAATGGAGAGTTGCCTTTGGCAATTTCAGCAACAGCTTCAGGAGAACCGTCAACACTCACTAATTTGACATCACGGCCAGAAGATTCAATCGCTGCTAGTGCACCTAAAGAACCGACATCGTTAACACTGAAGATCCCATTGAGAGTTGGATTCGCTTGCAGCATATTTTCGGTAACGTTCATCGCAGTATCACGTTCTTGTTTACCGTTCAATTTAGTTACGATTTTAATATTTGGGTATTCTTTCATCGCTGCTTCAAAGCCGCGAACACGCTCAAGAATTGGTACGACAGGAATACCATCTAAAATAGCCACTTCACCTTTGCCGCCTAATGCTTCACCTAAACGTTTACCCGCCATTAAGCCAGCATCATAGTTTTTAGAACCGACGAAAGAGTCAATTGGGCCATTTGCTTGTGCATCAATAGCGATAACCACAACGCCCGCTTTTTTCGCAGCCAGTACAGCTGTTTCTGCACCAACGCTATCGGCCGGGTTAATTAACAGAATATCGATTTTTTTCTGTAACATATCTTCGATATCACTGGTTTGCTTTGATACATCATGAGCCGCATCAGAGATGTATAGTTGGGCACCCATATCACCTGTTGCGCTCTCTAAGGCTTCCTTCATGGTGACAAAATATTCATTGTTTAATTCTTGAAATGACATACCCACTGAAACTGGCTTAGCGGTAGCGTTAAAAGCCATACCTAAAGTCAGTACACTTGCAGCTACAGCCAACTTTTTAAATTTACTCAGCATAAGATGTTCTCCTAAAAGAGCGTTTAATTATATGTAGGGTTTTTACTTATTTAGTGTTTATTTGAATTATCAATTATTACTACCAGTTAAAAACATGTTTATGGCTTGATGACGACTTTAATTGAGTCTGCCGATTTCGCCATGACAAAAGCTTCTTCCCAATCATCGATGGAATAGAAGTGGGTAACGATATCATCAGCACTAACTAAGCCACGGCTAAATAGGTCAATAGCGACTTCATAACTATATGGGCCTAAGTGAGCTCCGCGGATATCAAGTTCTTTGCGGTCACCAATGATTGACCAGTCAACGGTTGTTTCTTTACCAAACACGCTAAACTCAACGAAACGACCAAGCTTACGGATCATTTCTAGCCCTTGAGTAACGCCAATTGGGGCGCCAGTTGCTTCAATATAAACATCACAGCCATAGCCTTCCGTCATATCTTTGACTAATTTGATGGCATCTTCTTTCAGTGGATTGATAACAACATCTGCACCAAATTTTTTCGCTAATTCAAGACGTTCATCAATCGCATCAATAACAACCAATTTTTTCGGTGTTTTTAATTTGGCGACTTGGATCATGCATAGCCCAAGTGGGCCTGCACCAGCAATGACGACGACGTCATTTAAATCGATATCACCACGGCGTACGGTGTGGATAGCACAAGCCATCGGTTCAATTAATGCGGCATCTTTATCAGATAGTTCATCAGGGATTTTGTGGATAATGGCACGCTCTGAAAAACGCATATATTCAGCCATACCACCATCGGCAACTTCTTTTTGGAAACCGTAAATATCATGGGTTTCACACATCCAATATTTGCCTGATTTACAGAAACGGCATTCCCAACACGGGACAATTTGCTCAGCTAAGATGCGGTCGCCTACCTTTAATTTGAATTTTTCAGCGGAACCTTCACCGAGTTCAGCAACGCGCCCATAAAATTCATGGCCAGGAACTACAGGTGCTTTAATCCATGGGTCATCACCCCAGAACATTTGAGCGCCATCATTGGCTTTACAGTCGCCAGCGCAGATCCCACATCCATCAACTTTGATGACAACTTCTCTAAATCCTGGCGTCGGTCTTTTAATGTTTTCAAAGCGATAATCATGCGGTCCATGACAAACAACAGCTTTCATTTTTTCAGGTAGGTTACTCATGTTCTAAAACCTCTTTCTAGTTGTTAACCCTAATGTTGACGTCAACATTAAGCGTTTTTTTATAACGCATTTGCTTTAGTTTTTTAACGCTTAACTATCAATAATGATATGTATGTAAGAAAAATGGTTGTTTAATGTTATAGATAAAATAAATTCTTTTTAATATGACGACGTCGTCATTTTTGAAAGTATGAATGTAAAAAACTAAAATTTGTGATTTAACCCCTAATTTTAGTCACCTAATTGAGTACTTTCATTGGAAAATGAGACTGTCAAAAATGATTTTGTAACACAATGAAAATTATAATAAAAATCTTATTTCATTCCTTTTTTTAGTTTTTCAAGAAATGAATATGAAGCCGAGTATAATTATTTTAACTATTTTCAGAAGTGGATAATTTATGCAAAAACATTTCAGCTCACATTTTTATATGAAAACAAATTAAATTTACATTAAATAAAGAGACGCAAAATGGTTAATAGAACGTTATTTTTAATTTATAAAATTTAATTTAAAAAATTGAATAGAGTAATGGGGTATTTTTACGTGCTGTTAATTATATTTTCTTTGCAGATATACCTAATGAACATTGAAGAAGGCATAAAAAAACAGCTTTATACTTTGTTATTGTATTTTGCCAATCTTGCAAAGTATAAAGCCAAATAGAGCCAAAGTTTAACTTCATTTTGTCAATAAAATCATTTTGTTATCTTGTTATAAATATGTGGAAGCCTCACGTCTTTATGTTAGACAATCATTGGTGCAATGATAAAACCGAAGGTGACACCTGCAATAATTCCACCTAGGCCTGGTAACATAAAGGGATGATTTAAAATATATTTTCCAACCCGAGTAGACCCTGTTGAGTCGAATTCAATTGCTGCTAATGATGTTGGGTAAGTGGGTAAGACAAATACTCCGGTGACGGCGACAAAAGAGGCCAAAATTGCCCATGTGGGAACATCTAAGGCAATAGCTAACGGAATAATTAATGGTGTTGTGGCACCTTGTGAATATAACAATGCACAGGTAAAAAACAGAACTAAAGCTAATAAAATAGGATATGCAGATAACACATCTCCAGCTATCGCTTTAATTTGGTCCATGTGTGCATCAACAAATGTCGTCCCTAAGGTAACAATACCCAATATCACTGCAAGTGAACTCATTCCTGAACGGAAAGTGGGTGCTAGAACGATTGAGTTTGGTGATGTTTTACAGAATATCACCATCAAACATGCAGCACTTAACATGCAGATGATAATAATATCGCGAGTGCCCATAGGTTTACCGATATCAAAGCCGGGACGCAATTGCGGAAAGGCAGCAAGGATGACAATCGCGACAGTGGCAATGATAAACAAGACAACTGAAAACTTTTCTCTGGTGGTACTTTCACCTGTTTTTTCTTCGTATTTATGGACTAAGCCCTTTTGTAAGCGCTCAAGATAAACTTCATCGTCTTCTAGTTCACAGCCTTGGCGTGATGCGATAAATGCCGCAACCATGGCTGCAACAAAAGAGGCAGGTAAGCAGACTGACATGACAACGATGAAAGTAACGCCATTACCTTCCATTATTGTCAACATTGCTGCCATTGCGGCGCTGATTGGCGAACCTGAAATAGCAATTTGTGATGCAACCACTGAGCCTGCTAATGTTCGGGATGGGCGAATGCCTGAATCTTTTGCGATTTCGGCTATCACTGGTAGCATAGAGAAAACAATGAAGCCTGTACCAGCCATGATAGTCATCACCCAAGTGATGATTGGCGCTATAATATTCAGGTACTTAGGGTTTTTACGCATAAACTTACTGGCGAGGCGTACGAGATAATCCATTCCACCTGCAGCTTGTAATGCAGATGCTGCTACCACGACGGTCATAATAATTAAAATAACATCAACAGGTGGGGAGCCAATAGGTAAACCAAACCCAATGGTTAGAACTGCTAATCCTAATCCACCGCAGAGTCCTATACCAATTCCCCCCATCCGTATACCGAAGAATATTGCACCTAATACAACAATGATTTCTAGCCAAACCATAATCGTCTCCAATAGACAATATATTGTCATTAGTAATATTAAAAATTAATTTTTGATATTTGATATAAAATTAAATATTTTTATTTATCATTAAATTTTGTTTCCCGACTCTACTTTCATACCAGTGAATACTTGCTCTGACTAAGGTACTGGTTGAGTCGATATATTTATCTGGATAATTATTTATTTCATTTTCAAGAATGACGGGAACCTCAGTGCAGCCAAGAACAATAATTTCTGCACCTCGGGAGAATAATGCCTCAGCTTGTTTTTTCATAATGGCCTCAGCCATTTTTTTATTTCCTGATTTTAATAAATAAATGCTTTCCATAACTTTGTCTTGGCTTTCTTTATCAGGCGTGATGCAGTTTAAATATTTATTTTCTATATTTTTTTGATACAACCCCATATACATAGTGGCATTTGTTGCAAGTAATCCGATATTTTTTTTCTTGGTTGCTAGCACTTCTTTCATTGTTGTCTCAACAATACTTAGCATATCGACGTGGCAAATATCTTTCAGTTCACTAAACCAATAATGTGCGGTGTTACAAGGAATAACAATACATTCAGCACCTGCATTTTCTAGTTTTTTTAGATAGTCAGTCATTAAAGGTAGAGGAGATTCACCACGGTTTAATAGCGCCTCT
The DNA here is from genome assembly GCF_028478065.1 of Providencia sp. PROV255. Lineage (NCBI taxonomy): Bacteria > Pseudomonadati > Pseudomonadota > Gammaproteobacteria > Enterobacterales > Morganellaceae > Providencia > Providencia sp. PROV255. Next base: position 300,450 of record NZ_JAMPMI010000010.1, read on the forward strand.
GTTCGATCTGGTATATCAGGAATAGATGATATAATTAAAGGGATATGCTCTTGGTCTCTATTTGCTACGGTATAATTAACGAATTTATTAAATAAATCGACAGTAGCGGCAGGTCCCATACCACCTAATACACCAATTAAACCTTTCATTTTAATACCCCTGCATTTCATTAGCCTTTTTATAAAATAAAAATCAATAAATGCTTATATTTCTTCATTTATTTAACATATAGGTTGGCATTAAAATAATTATTAACCTAAATATTACTGCCATAACCTATGGCTAATATTTATCAATGTTTATCTTGGATGAGAAATGCAAGTAAGTATGGGTTGATGCAAGATATGCATTAAGTTTTTTATTCAAAATAAAGTTATTTTAATAAATTGCTCTGAGAGCCTGAATAGACTAGGTTTTATGATGTAAATAAATTAAATAAAATTAATTTTTGATTTTTGTTAATGTTTTAAATAGTAGGGCTATGCATAATACAAATAATGTATCTACAAATTTTGTTTGGTTGCTTAACTAATCATTAACTTAAAATATCAATAAAAATACTTTTAATTTCTTATATTTTAACAGCAAGTCAATTTAAGGCTTAATAAGATGAAGAATATAGAAACAAAATGGCTATATGATTTTTTAACACTAGAGTCGTGCCGACATTTTTCTCATGCCGCAGAACAACGAAATATTTCTCAGCCCGCGTTTAGCCGTCGTATTAAAGCGTTAGAGGAAGCTATTGGTGTTGAATTATTTGATAGAACGACTTCCCCTTTACAGTTATCTGAAGAGGGCAAAATTTTCCATTCCCAAGCACGTAGTTTACTACAACAACTGGAATGTAACTTAAATGAATTATCCGGCCATAATGTATTGAGTCTACCAAATATTAAAATTGCTGCCGCTCATTCGTTGTCATTAACATTACTACCTAAATTAGTCCATGGGCTGTCCGGTTACGGTGAGGAGTTTGTTTACCATGTTGAAGCCATTGATGTCGTACAAGTTGTCAACGCATTGAGAGAAGGGAAGAGTGACTTTATTATCTCATTTTATGATGAAGATCTCATGCAATCTCCATTTTCCTCATTGAATGTATTTGAATCTGAATTATACCCAATTTGTGCCGCAGATGAGCATGGTAAGCCGCTATTTGACATCTATCAACCTCAAGTGCCGTTGTTGAATTACACAAGTGCTTCATATATGGGAAGGTTAGTTAATCGTCGGTTAAGTGAATTTGGTACGATCAATTCGAAAACACTTTTTATGTCATCAATGAGTGAGTTATTAAAAAATATGGCTTTGGATGGTCATGGCATAGCATGGTTGCCTATTTATTCTGTAGTGAATGAATTGAAAGAAAAGAAACTCGTTTGTCTAGATACGCCTGAATTAACGATACCTATCCAAGCTTATATTTACCGTATGGATACAAGGCTAAATAAAACTGCAGAGGACTTTTGGCGCATTTTAAAAAAGAATATTCCAGAGGATTTACGGCACTTATAGTGTCGATGGGGAATTTATAGATAAATAACCTGCTAAAATAAACAGGTTATTAAAATAATTCACATTTTATTTAGCGAAAATATATCACTTTGAAAAAGAAAGAATTAGTGATCTAAAGAAACAGAGTGGACATACTCCAACTGTTTTAAGGAGCAGTAAAATTCAGGTAAAGTGATTTTTTGGCGTACTAATAGCTTTAAATTTACCTCGACACGCTCTTTCTTGATATCTCTGATGGTGAGATTCTCAATTAAGTCTTTGTGGCTTTTTAGGTACTCAATAAGCAAAGGAACACCTTTTTCATGAGTAAATAGCATTCGAACTTTAATTTTTCCTAGTTTTTGGTTTCTCATCTGAAATAAAGCAACTTGAGGACTGAGTTGTATTGCTAAGAAAAAAAGGATTGTAACGATGATAGCATGCCAGTAGAACCCTGAACCACAGGCAATTCCAACACCGGCTGAAGCCCAAACAATGGCTGCAGTTGTTAGACCTGAAATGGCATCATCACGACGATGCAATATAACCCCAGCGCCTAGAAAGCCCACTCCGCTAATTATTTGTGCAGCTAATCTCATTGGGTCGCTACGTATATTGTCAGAGATATTGGCGTAATATTCCGCTGACTGAATAGAAACGATGGTTAATAAACAGCTGGCAACGGCGATAATGACACAAGTTTTAAAACCAACAGGTTTTCCCTTTGATTCACGTTCTAAGCCAATTAAGCCGCCTAAAACGAAGGCGGCTAGTAGTTTAGCAATACTTGATAGTGATAAAGGGCCAATGGTGCCAACAAACTGTATAAATAAATCCATGGCTTGCTCCTGACGTGACCTTACCCTTTCCTTAATTATTATTGTGCTGTAACGCGATTTGCTGGTTTTTCATTTTCCCCATTTTTCTTTTTAGACACATCGTCTTTAAAGAAGAAGATAAAGAAAACGGTGACAACAGCGGCGACGATAGCTGGGTAATGCCAGAATGTTCCCCATTGTGGTAATGCTGCGCTACCTGTCTCTGTGACAGTTGAATTAAAGATTTCACCACAAATTGTTGAAGCAAATAATAAGCCAAAGCCATTTGAAACAATAAAGCGTAAACCCTGAGCTTGCGCTCTGATCTCAGGTTTTGCTTTACGGTCAACGTAGATATCACCTGCTGTAAAGAAGAAGTCCCAGCATAATCCTTGAAGCATCAATCCGAAAATAATGAAGTAGAAACCGGAATCTACTGCAGCATAGGAAAATAACATTGAACGAATAATCCAACTTACTGCGCCAAGAAGTAAGGTGATTTTGAAACCGAATTTCATTAAGAAGAATGACAGCACAAACATAAATAGGACTTCACATGCAATACCAATTTGCATGATAGATGCTGCATTATCGAATCCAAGTGTTTTAATAAATACAGGGATATAAGCGGAGTAAGCTGTTTTCGGTATCATTAATACAAAGATACTAAACATTAAGATAGCGAAATAACGGTCTTTAAATAATGAAAGTGCATCTAAACATAGAATATCTCTAGCGGAGAAAGGTTTACCTTTCGCTTTTGGTGGTGTATTTGGCAAAGTAAAGCAGTAGAAACCTAGTAATACAGCAACAGCGGATGCGATATACCAAGTCATGGTACTACCCGAGAAGCCCATTTCCCCTAATATAAATCCGATAGCCATAAAACCGAATGTGCCAAATACACGAATAATAGGGAAATATTTCACACCATTAATATGAGAGAAGCTGATGCTATTAGAAAGCGCAGTTGTTGGATAAAATAGTAGACCAATAATAAAAATCATAAACAGGGTCATGCCGCTATTTTGTGCCTCAATAAATTGAGGAACACATAGAATAACGGCTGCATTAATTAAATGCAGTGTTCCCATTACTTTTTGTGAAGCAAAGAAACGGTCAGCAACCATACCAATGAATAAAGGGGAAATAATGGTTGCTACACCTAATAAAGCGTAAGCATTACCAATGATGTTTGCCATCCCATAAGTACTTAACACAAGTCCCATTGTCATATTCCATGCGCCTTGCATGAAATATTGCACAAACATCATGATCAGTAAGCGAGAGGTTATTTTCATATCCATGATTAGTTTTCCTCTTAATATGCTTCTAGCGTTAATCCGTCATAAGCAACACGGATATTATAAGGTGCACAAACCGCTTCTAATTCATCATGAAGTAATTTGCCACTATGGGAAATATGTGAAACAGCAATTTGAGTTTCTGAATGCAGGCAGCCTTGTTGCTGCAGTTTTTCTTTAGCTGCAAAGACGGTTTCTAGGCTCATGTGATTATCTGTACGATTTTTCCCATTGAGCCCGTAAGTGCATTCAAATACGACAATATCAAGTTGTTTATTTTCTAACCATTTCCAGGTTAATTCAGGGAACCAACCTGAATCATGTCCATAAAAAATTGTTTTTCCATTCTTTTCAATATGATAGACATAGCAAAGTTCCCATTTAGCATGGTTTGCAAGTAATGGCGTAATTTTATAACCGTTCCTTTCGACGGTGACAAAAGGGATTAAACAGTGGAAATCGAAACGCTCTTTACTGTAGCCGGGTAGAACGTCAAGGCAGCCATTAATTGCTCGGTCATTACCAAAAATATGTAATGGATGGTGAATTTCAAAACCATAACCTTCCATGCGGCTGAATAAATCGCCGACATTAAAATGGTCAGGATGAGTATGGGTAAATAGTAAGCTTTCAAACTTAGTTGCATCCATTCCGTCACGCATTAACTGATAGCTAAATGTCGGGGAAACATCGATCAACATAAGATCATCCACAATGGCGGAAGAATGGGTTCTAATATCTTTTCCTCCAAGCTCTCTTGCTTTTTGGCAGTGCTCACAGCGGCAGAAAGGATTTGGTATGCCTTCAGAAGCCGCGGTGCCTAAAAAGTGAAGTTTCATAATAATTACCTGTATTTTATAGTTTTATTTTGGAATTTTTGATCCCTGGTGTTGGTGTTCAAACAAAAAATAAATCAATTTGAACGTTCCAATAGTAATGCTGGGGGTTGTTATTGCCAATAAATGTTATTTAGATCAGTGATCTCATTCAAAGATTATTTTTTATATCATTGATTTTATTATTGTTTAATATTGCCCTGCAAAAGAAAGGCAAGAAAAGTAATCTTTATTTTATTCGTTTGTTTTATAAACTAATTGAGAGTGGAACGTTCAAATCAATTATCGGTAGTCGCGATGAATAATTCAGGTATGCTATTGGCAGCAATAATCAAGGTGAAAAAGACAAATGGCAACAATCAAGGATATCGCAAAATTAGCAGGTGTTTCTCATGGAACCGTTTCTAATGTTTTGAATAAGCGGGGGAATGTGAGTGTTGAGAAAATTGAAGCAGTCTATAAAGCCGCCAAGCAAATGGGGTACCAGTTAAATACACAAGCTCAATTATTGAGAACCAATAAGAGCCAAAAGATAGCAATACTTTTACCGCAATTGGTGTCTGATAAGTATGCAATATTTTTTAATTCATTTAGGCAATCTATGGCTCAGTATCCAGAGATAACTTATGATCTATTCTTGACGGATGATCTGGAGACGACAGAACTCGATGCATTACAAAAAATTGCCGCTGGTGGCTATAAGCAAGTCGTAGCAGTCAGTTGTTTGCAGGATGCCGCTATCTATTTTGACACCTTAAAATTAGCCGCTTCTCAAATTATTTTTATTTATCGTCAGCCTGTAAACGCTTACCATTTTTTCACATTGGATTACTCTCAGGCAGCTGATGCCATTTGCCAACAAATTGCGACAAGTCGAAGCCAGCTAGTGGGTATTTTTAGCGATGATCATGGTGATTTAGAGCACGCCACCTTTGTCAGTGAGTTACAAAATAACCTTAAACAGCAGGCCCCGAATAAAAAATTTATTATTATTCGTGCTTCTAATGATGAATCTTATAAGGCAGCTTTTGATTTTTTCTCTGAGGAGCAAATACCCGATTTATTTGTTGCTGAAGACATTGAAAAAGCTAGTTTTTTAACCCAAGCTAGTTTTTTTGGTAGTGAAGGTGATTGCCCTGCAATTTTTGCTTTAAGTGGTAACATTCCTCCGATACTAAAAGGGTTACATTGTTTCCCAATGAACTATGCACAATTAGGGTTGGAAGTGGTCGATGAACTGATGAGAGAAGATCACGCAAAGAAAACGGTGGGGAAGAATACTGTCTACGTTCGTAATCAAAGTGGTAACCTTTATACGGCAACATCGGCAATAATTACTGACAATAAATCCGATCCAACCTTAAATTTACTCATTTTACCCAGCCCTTCAACAAACGCACTTAAAAAGCTACTGCCACATTTTTATCGACAAACAGGAATTAAGGTTAATTTAGCAGTTTATCCTTATGATGAAGTTTACCAAATTTTAGGGCAGCTCCATTTACATCCTTATTATGATTTACTACGTATCGATATGGCCTGCTTTCCTTGGTTTGCGGAACGCATCTTGCAACCGTTAGATAAAGTCGGGAATGGGGTGACTGATTTATTAAGTAACTTTTCCTTACCAACACAGCAAAAATTTAGTTTGGTGAATGATACTGCTTATGCAATGCCATTTGATGCCAGTGCACAAATGTTATTTTATCGTAAAGATCTCTTTGAAGATCCTATTTTAAAAAGAATGTATTACGAGAAAACAGGACAAGAACTAACAGTACCGACTTCTTTTGATGAATACGATCAGGTAACCCAATTTTTTACAGAGCTACATGAAGAAGGTGAGTTTTTACGGCCTATCGGTGCATCAACGACGTTAGGCAGTGCGGGGTTAATTGCCACTGAGTACTTATTAAGGTATTACGCGGCAGGAGGAAAGTTAATAAGTAATGGTAATATTCCTAGATTAGAAATGCCATTAGCGGGTCAGGTATTAGATGAATACCTCCACCAGGTTTCTATTACAGAAAATATTCATAATAAATGGTGGAGCGAATCAGTCGAACAATTTGAGCAAGGGAAACTTGCTATGCTGATTGCTTATATGAACCTATTTAACGATGTTGCTCACAGTAATATTTTCCCTAAAATTGGTTTTGCCCCTGTACCAGGGGGAGTCCCTCAATTGGGGGGTGGGGCATTAGGGGTATCTCGCTATAGCCAAAAAACACATTATGCAGAACAATTTTATCGTTGGCTTTATTCACCAATAGTAATGGATCACCTCATTTTGTTGGGTGGTAACAGTAATCATCAAGATTTCAGCCATAATCAAGAGGTTTGCTATCGCTACCCATGGATGCCACTGGCTTATCAAGAAATAAATCGAGGTATCCGTGAATCTTCAATTCCAAACGGTAAGTTGTTTAATTTGCGCCAAGCTGAAGTCATTATTGGGCAAGGAATTACTAATGTTGTGAATAAAATCATGACTATAGATGAGGCGATTGAGTATATTAACCAGCGCTTATTGGTTGATACGCAAGGTGAGAGGCAAATAACGGGTTAATTGGTATTTTAAATAAGCGGATAAACAAATGATAAGCTGTTACTAACTTTCAGTGTTATCCGCATAAGCTAGTTGCGATACAGGGCGTTTTGTTTAGTCATTTTTACCGGTAGGTATAAAGCAAAAATAGCTTTTGAAGTAACCCTCAATTGCCCTCTTGGGAGGGTTCTCGGCATTTAGTGGCTGGTTTATGTATCTTTAATTCATTTTTTATTTCATTTCATTTTATAGGTTTAATAAACTTTCGATTTATTATTCGATTATTATTTAAAAAGAGTTATAGTAGTGATTAATTAATAAGTTAATTAATCATAATATGATAGGTGAGTTATCTTGAGCTTAATTAGAAAATATCGCCATATTATCAGCGTTAGCCTGCTATCCTTATTGTTAATGGGATGCAACCAAGGACATTCCCCATTATTCCCCATGTTAGGCGCTTATTTCCCTTATTGGATGCTATGTGTCTTAATTGGATTGGTTGGCGCTATATTATTGCGTGTTGTTCTCGTTTATTTAGAAATTGATGATAAGTTACCTTTTCCTCTGATGTTTTACTTTGGTGTCTTGTTGACAATCTCTATTACCATATCCTTACTTTATTTTTCTCATTAAATTATGAATATAAAAAATAAAAAAAAGATAGCCGTCATTCTCACAATCGGCATATTTGCGGCTTTATTACTATTACTATGGAAAAGCCTGCAATCATCGATTCTGAATCCACTAAGTGAAGAGGCCGTGATTGAGGCCAATAAAATTAACATTTCTTCTGTCGTTCCGGGACGGATAAGCCAGTTTTATGTTAAAGAAAATCAGGAAGTCAAAAAAGGCGATCGATTATTTACCATTGACCCGACTATGTATGCTCTACGAGTGAACCAAGCTAAAGCCGAGTTACTTGTTGCAGAAGCGGCGTTAAGCAATAAGAAGAGAATTATTGTCGCTGAAACATCAAATTCTGAAGTGGCTGAAGAGCAAATAAAACGTGCACAAGTTAACCTTGCACTGGCAACCCAGTCTTTAAAACGTTTAGAGCCATTGTTGGCGAAAGGTTTTGTTACCGCCCAACAAGTGGATGACGCCCGAACCTTAAAACGTGATGCAGAAGTCAGCTTAAAACAAGCTCAAAAACAAAATGTGGCATCAGAAGCATTAATTAATAACACCAAATCTGAAGAAGCACTTGTTGAGTCATTAAAAATATCACTCGCCATGGCTGAGTGGGAATTGGGTAACACGGAAATTAAGGCACCGAGTGATGGGTATATTGTTGGACTAACGATATCAGCGGGTGAGTTTGTCCTTTCAGGGCAATCTGTTTTTACCTTAATTGATACAGAGACATGGTTTGTGTCCGCATACTTTAAAGAAACAGAGTTAGATAACATCCAAATGGGCAGCTGTGCAGTTGTTTATTCAATGATTAATAACAAACAACCTATTAAAGGCCGAGTACAAGGTGCAGGTTGGGGAGTAATGTCTACTGATCTGTTGAATATACCTCGAGACTTACCTTATGTCCCCAAGTCTTTAAATTGGGTGCGTGTTGAACAACGTTTTCCTGTGAGAGTAATTTTAGAAAATCCACCGAAAAATCTGATGCGTGTTGGTGCGACTGCCACTGTTAATATTGTATCCCAAGATGATGACTGCTAAAGCTTTACTGGTTCTTCAACAAATAAAACAAGATTTGTTGCCATTTAATTTTCGTTTCGCGACAACATGGCGGATTGCTTTACTGTGCGCATTAATGGCTGGCATTGCGATGTTATACGAAATTCCAGAATCGGCGATTAGCTGCTATTTAATTATCTACCTTGTTAAAGCCAATGCGATTGAAAATATTCTGTTATGTATTGGTGTCATAGTGCTATGCAGTATAGCGGTCTGTGTAATCTTTATATTGTTTAACTTTACGATTCAAAATGTGATGTTGCGCTTTTTCTTTATGGCCCTTTTCTCAGGGTTATTTATGTATTTGTCTTCAGCGAGCAGCCTTGGTGATGTCGGTAACTTAATTGCCCTTGTAATTGCATTTCTAATGACATTGATTGATGATGTTCCTTTTGGCGATGCCGCAACAAGAGGGCTTTTATACGCACTATTAATGGCTGTATCCCCCATGTTATTGGTGGTTATCTTTAATTACTTTTTTGGGATTAGCCCTAAAAAATTATTAATGAATAAGCTAGCTGAGCGTTTTTTGGCTGCAAACCAATTTTTTTTAGGGAAAATGCCGTATTCAATTCAAATTAGTGAAGCTTTAAGTACGCAGGCTGAATGTAAACGGAACCTAATGCTCATCAAACTCTTTTTTCTAAAAGGAAAAAGGGAAATCCAGTGGCTAGATAGCATGGTTGATAATTCGTATGAAATACTGATCATGTCCTTAAATTTACCCGATGATACTTCTGCTGAAATTCGTCTATTACTTGCGGAAAAATGTCAATTTATTGCGCAGTGTTTGGAAAAAAACCAAATTGAACAATTGGAAACGCTAAAAAGCGAAAAAAATAGTTACCTTGAAAACCAGAAAATACTGGCTGATTTTCAAGATATTCTATTTAAGAAGAAAGTGGGGAGTGACCCTAAAGCTAAAAATCCCTTTTTTGTTAAAGACGCTTTTACAAATCCAAACCATAAATATTTCGCCATCAAAACAACCTGTGCTGCACTAATATGCTATGTTTTTTATGACTATTTTGAATGGCAGGGGATCCACACAGCGATGATCACTTGCTACGTTGTTGCATTGACTTCTGTTGGTGAAACAGTACATAAGCTAACGCTGCGTATTATAGGGTGTTTAATTGGTGCATTAATCGGGGTTATTTCGATTGTGTATATTATCCCTCATTTATCCGATATTTTTAGCCTAATGATACTCATCTTTTTCTGTATCTTGCCTGCTGCATGGGTGGCTGCGGGTAATGAGCGTATATCCTATGCAGGAGTCCAAGTTGGGCTGGCATTTTTATTAACCGTTCTTCATGGTTTTAAACCGAGCTATGATCTGGATGTTGCTTCCGATAGGATCCTCGGTATCCTATTAGGTAATGTTGTCATGTACATTATGTTCACTAAAGTGTGGCCGGTCTCTATCATGACTACAGTTAACTCTCAAATTAGAAATATTCTAGATAGTTATGCGGCACTTAAATTAAAATCTTATGATAACAATGTCGAGGCTCTCAGTTTGGTTGCTGCAATCAATGAGGGCGTTATTAAAACAAAAGATGATATTAATTTATTGATGTTCGAAACCCACTTTAAAGATAAAGGGGGGGCTTTAACTCATTTCTTAAACCAATTCTTAACCAAGGTTTCAGTAGATAGTTACCAAAATTATTCGTCTGAATTTATTCCTTTTAATCATAAAGATCATTTTGATTCGAATACAAATTTAAAATCTGCCAGTGATTTGAAATATGATGTCTTAAATACGATACCTTCAACTTTATCGGCTCAAGAAAAAGAGCAAGTCATTAAAGAACTAGTGAGCGAGAAGTAATGATAATGACCCAATCAATGAGATACGACAAAAAACGATATTTACTCATCTCGATATTCAGCATTTTTCTTGTCGGTTGTGTCGATACGAGCCGTTCATTTATGGATAAAGCGCCGCAGCCTTTACAATATGAAACTGACACATATATCTCTTCCCCTGAAGAGAATTTATATGCTGAACATAACGAAGTATTTAAAGATCAATATGACCTAGCAAGCCTTATCGATGTTGCACAAAAAAATAATCCTGAAACACGTATTGCTTGGGAGCTTGCTAAAAAAGCCGCAACCAATGTGGGAATGGTTGAAAGTACCTATTTACCCGTTATAACTGCAACAGCATTAAGTGGCTATCAACGTGGAACATTGAAGTTACCACATAATGATTTAGTCGATAAAATTGATGTTTCTAACCATGTTTTTATCCCTGCGATAACGTTTCAATGGCTATTGTTTGATTTTGGTCAGCGAGGAGCATTAACTGATGCAGCCAAACATGCATCTTTAGCTTCTGACCTTAACTTTAATTTACTTCACCAAAAAATTATTCATGATGTAACCATTGCTTATTATGCTTATGGTGCAGCACAGAAAAAAACAAAAATAACTTATGAAGCTTTGGAGCGAAGCCAGCGTTTATTGTATGCCGTAGAGCAAAAAAAAGCGCGTGGGCTAGCAACCGTACTGGATGTTGCATTAGCGAAGCAGCAAGTTTCACAATTAGAGTTTCAGAACGTATTAGCTAAAGGGAAAGAAAGAGATCAATACCAATTATTACTCTCTACCATCGGTATATCTCCATTGAAAACAATTAATATTCAATATAATGATAACGATGTTTTGCCTGATAATATCGCACCGTTGACCCATGAACGGATCAGAAATGCGTTAGCCCAGCGCCCTGATGTGCTTGCTAACTATGAACTTACACTGGCAGCGATGAAAACGACCCAATCTGTGGAATCCGACTATTTCCCTAAAGTCTATTTAGCGGGGGCAGTCGCGGGGGGAAACAGCCGTTTAGATGTGCAAGGACTACCGGGTATCAACCAAAGTTCTTCATCTTCAAATATTTTGATAGGTATCAGTATTCCGCTTTATGAAGGGGGAATAAGGCAAGCACGTATGAAGAATGCTCAGTCGGATATTCTTATTGCCCAAGAGAATTTGCGGAAAAGCCAAGAAATGGCGATTCGAGAGATGAGTTTAACTGAGAATGCACTAAAATCAGCGGTTGAGGCCAATAAAGCGGCGAAAAACCTAGTCGAAACAACTCAATTAAGTTATACCGCCAGTGTTGATTTTTATAAAAATGGTTTAGGAACAGTGACTGAAATTAATGCCGCAGAAATTGCATTATTAACAGCCGAGCTTGCTCATATTGATTCTTATACGGGTTCAGTTATTGCTGCTGTGGATTTAGCCTTTGCATTAGGTGAAATTGAAAGGGCTTTACCAAAATATGAAGACGCTACGATAAAATAGGTTTATGAGATAGCAGAAGATAACCTAGTATTTATCTTCTGCGATTATAAATTAATAAATATCCAGTTGTTGAAATACAGGTTTTCCTGCACTACTAAATTGGCTAATTGAATATTGGTTATAATTCATTTCGCCATAACCTCTAATATATATTACACCATTAGATAAATCAGATAAGCAGCTCCAAACAGTATATTCAGAAAGTAAACTATTTTGAGTGCCTTCTCCTTCCCCCATATTATCAACAGTCATATTTTTAGTACGGTCAAAATTATTCATAATGTGAGCGAGTGTAATCATAGCGTCTTTTGCATTGTCAACTTTTGGCGCATAAGTACTATAAAAAACCGCTCGAATGAAACGCCCAACAGATGTATCAGACGAAGGTAGATTTGATGTTGCAATACCACTATCAGGTTGAGTAACTCGAATATTACCCAGTAAACTTGTTGATATATCTAGGTTTGATAACTGAGTATAATTATTCAGGTTTTTTAAATGCCATTGAAAATCAGGCCCATTAGTCATGACACGAGTAGGGTTATCAAAAACCTGTAATTTGCCATTTACGGCTTCAACAATAATGCTACCACCGTGTTTATCATAAAAAGCATAGTGGAATGGTGATGTTAAATTCCTAAAGTTAACAAGAATAGGGGACCAAAAGTAACCATTTTCAACCGCTTTTTTAACGTCATCAACATGACTAAAAAGGGATAAAGCCCATTCGCCTAATGCGGTAACAGGCAATGATAAATAATAGTTTTCCGGATTAATTGGCGTAAGCTCTGCTTCAGAAATCATATTTGCACTAAACGTTAATCCTGCACTATTTAACCCTTGGAATATATTATGGTTATCTCCATCAAAATAAACTTCGGTCGTTATCGCAAGAATATCGAATTTAGATGTATAATTAATACCATTTTCCCCGTTAGGGGCTTTTTTCTGAAAAAAAGTATTCGCAGGATAATATGTTATCCAAGAGGGCAGGTCTTCCGTTAATTCTAATGTTCGCCCTTGGTAAATATTATTTTGGCTATCTGTTATTGATAAACTCGTACACATTCCATTTAACCTCGTTTTATGAAGTATTCGCGAATTTGTAGGCTACACTTCATTTTAATAAATGTGGGTCGTAAGGTAGCTAAATAAATATTACCTGATAATGAAGATTATTTATATTGAAATTGTTTTTCAATAATAGGTGACCCATTAAAATAATAACAGAATCCCAATTAAGGGCACTGTTGCAAATAAAGTGGTGAGATTGAATTTTTCAACTCGAAATGGGCTACATACCAAAGAGTCGATTCACTAGGTGCATTTCGCTTAGCGGTTGAGCATAGTAACAAATGTTCAGCTTAACCCTTGCGAAGTGCATGCATTACCTCAATACCTTTAATAGTCGCATGTGCCGTTTTAATTGATTTAAATTCTAAGGTGGGATTTATCACGCGCTTCAATTTTCCATGATCGCATTCAATGACATTATTGTGAAATTTGATTTGCCGTTGCTCTACATGTGTAGGGCATTTTCCTTCTTTTTTTAGAGGGTTAAGAGCTCGACTATAAGGTGAGGTTTTATCTGTATTGATAACCCTGAGGATTTGCCATTTCTAACTCGATTGAATATTTTTCTTAAAAACCGATAGGCAGCTTTGGTATTACGATGTGGTGAGAGGTAAAATTCAATGCTGTGCACTCGGCTATCGACAGCTCGGTAAAGGTACGTCCATTTCCCATTCACTTTGATATAAGTTCCGTTTAAATGCCAATTGTTGAGGTCGGAGGGACTACACCTATACCAACATAACCGCTTTTCTATTTTTGGCGCATAACGTTGAATCCAGCGATAGATTGTCGTGTGAACTAAATTTACACCACCATCAGCCAACATTTCCAAGCGTTCTTGATAACTGATACCGTATTTGCAGTACCAATGCATAGCTCAAAGGATGATAATACCTGTGAAATGACGAGCTTTAAATGCATTCACCAAACAATTCTCAGTAACAAAATAATTAATTTAGCATACCTATTACTTAAATTTTGCAATAGTGCCAGATAAAGAGGGTACAAGATTCTATCGAACTAGTGTATACCCGCAATTGTACCTGCACAGTAGGGTTGATGTGGGTAGAGTCGAATAGAATTCAGTTGAGGTGAAACTTTGGCGGAGTGTTAATTTTAGCGGGCGTTACAAACAAAAACAGACGTCATTTGACGTCTGTTGAGAATTAGTGGTGCCCGGACTCGGAATCGAACCAAGGACACGGGGATTTTCAATCCCCTGCTCTACCGACTGAGCTATCCGGGCAACGGAGCGTATTAAACCTGATTTCATTGGTTGAGTCAAGGCGCTTTCAATAAACTTTTGACTGTATGCGCTTTTTTTCAACATGTTAGCCAGTTTTTAATCGAATATACATAAAATTATTAAGGTTAATAACAAATGCCAGCCTAAAAACCAATTTTGGCTGGCATGCAATATTGGAAAAATTTTAGCGGAGATAATTTTTCTGTGCTTTGTTCACTTTGATAAGATAATTACGTGACTCAGCCGCTGGGTGTTTAGTGGATAAAGTTTCATACACTTCTCCAGGCTCTAAATTATTAATACGTTGTGCTGCTTGTTTTTTATCACTGTGGAAGACACGTAATACGCTACCAGCTCCGCCATTATAGGCAGTGATGACCGCATAGCGGCGTGAGGTCTGGTTACGAATATCGCCTAAGTAGCTGTTTTGCAATATAGCTAAGTAAGCAGTGCCTGTATCAATATTTTTCTCTGGGTCAAATAAATAGCTACGGCTAGGAACACCGGATTTCCCTTGTGAGCGGAAAACATCTTTCCCTGCTGTATTTGGCATTATCTGCATTAAACCAAGTGCATCAGAACGGCTAACCGCATAAGGGTTGAAACTCGATTCAATTTGCATGATAGCTAGGATTAATGATTCATCAACACCATATTTGGCTGAAGATTTTTTAATATAAGGTAAATATTTATGAGCCCGTTTATCTAAATGGTTTGGTACTAGTTGCATAGTTACGGACCAAACAATATTCATACCAGACTGCCGGCGCTGCATTTTATTTTCTATCAGATAATCAGCAAACTTTGTGGCTCGCCATTCCCAACGAATAGCTTCTCCTGTGTTATCTAGCACTTGGCCAAATAAAAAGGGTTCTTTGCTATGAGGAATATCATTAATATCAGAATAGAGGTCAATGGAATTAGGGTCATCTCCCATTAATAAGGTGGTGACAATAGCTTTCTTTAGGTGCTGTGAAGGTTCTATTGCTGAAATTGTCTCAACCGTGATGGTTCCCGCATCAAAATTAATATGGCTACGAGTTCGGTATTCATCGGTATATTTAACGTAGTCTTTTGGGCCTGCAATTAACACTTCTTTAATGCCCCAGATATTTTCAATATTGTGGGCAAATTGGCCCATTAAAATATCGAACCCATTGGTATCTTTGACATAATTAGGGTTAAAGTCAGATTTTTGCTTGCTAGAACAAGAAACAATTAAGGGAATTAACAAACTCAGCGCAAATAGTTTTTTCATACGATTCACAGTCTTGGGGCAAAAGTCTACCTACTTAGTAGGTAGACAAACAGATTATTTTTCAGGTGTATAGCCATCAATATGGATATCATGGCCTTCAAACAAGAAATTAATCATTTCTTGTTCTAACATTTTACGGTCGTCAGGGTTCATGGTATTGAGTTTCTTTTCATTAATAAGCATAGTTTGTTTTGCCATCCATTGACTCCATGCTTCTTTTGAAATCTCGTTAAAAATACGTTTTCCTAACTCACCTGGGTAAAGCTGAAAATCTTGCCCATCTGCATCACGTTGTAAAAATGTACAAAAAATGGTTCTACTCATTAATTTTTCCTCAAATATCAGGTAGTAAGGCGAGCTGTTTTAGTAAACTTTCAACTGGGGCTGCAAGGCCGATAGTTGCGCCTAAGTGTAAGTTATACCAGAGTCCTTTGCCTTCATCCATGGCAGAATTAAATGCCTGAATGTTAACTTTTACAGGGATAATATCTAAATGGAAATGGCTAAATGTGTGACGGAAGGAAATTAATTGCTCTAATTGAGTATATTCAAGGCCTGATTCTCTCAACCAATCATTGAGTTGCTCTAAAGAATTGAATTGTGGGAAGGCAAATAACCCCCCCCAAATACCGGATGGTGGGCGTTGCTCTAACCACACACTGTCACCGTGCTGCATAATTAGAAACCAAGCACTTTTTTCAGGAATTTTCTGTTTAGGCTTTTTGCCCGGGTAGTTTTGCCATGAATGATTGGCATAGGCCATGCAACCAAAAATAAGTGGGCACAGCTCACATTTTGGTTTACTGCGAGTACAGACCATCGCACCTAAGTCCATCATCGCTTGGTTAAAAAATTCAACTCCCTCTTTTGGCGTGACATCAGTACTGATTTCCCACAAGCGATTTTCGACTTCTTTTTTACCCGGCCAGCCATCAACCGCATAAGCTCGAGCTAATACACGTTTAACATTACCATCTAAAATAGGATAATGCTGTTTTTGCGATAAAGACAAAATTGCCCCAGCAGTGGACCGGCCAACACCGGGTAGCGCTAATACTTCATCAAATGTAGTGGGAAACGAGCCATCATATTGAGTCGCGATCACTTGTGCCGCTTTATGGAGGTTCCGAGCCCGAGCGTAATAGCCGAGTCCTGTCCATAGGTGTAAAACTTCATCAAGAGGTGCGTTGGCAAGGGCGGTAACATCCTCAAAACGAGAGATAAACTTCTCAAAATAGGGGATTACAGTACTCACTTGGGTTTGTTGCAGCATGACTTCTGATAACCAAACATGGTAGGACGATTTTTCCTGTTGCCATGGCAACGTTTTACGACCGTATTTGTGATACCAGTCAAGCACTGCAGATGAAAATTGTTGAGCTTCCATTGATAATTTTATTTTTTATTGATATTTCCAGTCATGGCAGGAATTGCAACATAGACGAAGAGGGCTGTAAACCGCTATTGTGTTGTTTAGTGTAAAGTTAGCTAATTATCAACTGCATCCTTGTGGAAGTTTTGCTAAACTCCGATATCCATCATGCTTCAAGGGTAAGGGTACTCACTGTAACTTGGGCATTTAGGGCTGTAAATTGATAAATTTGGTAACCAATCACCTTATAAACTTGATTGTTGGCACACTAACTTAATTGGGCATTCATTTTAGAACCTTTATTATGATCAATAATGTTATCTCCCCCGAATATAATGAAGATGGGCGGGTTATGCGCCGAGTCCGTAGTTTTGTCCGCCGTCAAGGGCGTCTGACAAAACGTCAGGAAGACGCATTAGAAAAAGAATGGGCAGAAAAAGGCATCGATTTTATCAATGAGCCTTTTGATTTTGCCAAAGTATTTAATAACTCAAATCCAGTTACCTTGGAAATTGGGTTTGGGATGGGCGCCTCATTGGTGACCATGGCATCTCAAAATGCAGATAAAAACTTTTTAGGTATCGAAGTTCATGCTCCCGGTGTTGGCGCATGTTTAGCATCAGCAAAAGAAGAAAATGTCACCAATTTACGGGTGATGTGCCATGATGCAATAGAAGTTTTAGACTGCATGATCCCAAATGGAAGCCTTGAAATGGTTCAGTTATTTTTCCCTGACCCATGGCATAAAGCGAAACACAATAAGCGCCGTATTGTGCAAGTTCCGTTTGCAGAAAAAATTCGTAGTAAACTAGCTATCGGTGGTGTTTTCCATATGGCAACGGATTGGCAGCCTTATGCAGAGCACATGCTTGAAGTGATGACGAGTGTCGAAGGGTATAAAAACTTATCGCCATCAGGTGATTACGTTCCTCGTCCAGAAACAAGACCAGAAACAAAATTTGAAAAGCGCGGCCAGCGGTTAGGGCACGGTGTATGGGATTTAATGTTTGAGAGGATCAAATAATGGCTAAACAACAACGTAGTCGTCGTTTACGTAAAAAATTACGCTTGGATGAGTTCCAAGAGTTAGGCTTTACCGTTAAGTGGAGCTTTAAAGAAGGTACGCCGATTGAGGAAGTTGACAGCACCGTTGACCAACTGATTGCAGAAGCGATTGAACCGAATGGTTTAGCATTTGAAGCAAGTGGCTATATGAGCTGGGAAGGGATCGTTTGCCTACAAAAAATTGGCAAATGTACCGAAGAGCACCGTCAAATTGTTGAAAACTGGTTAAAATCAAAAGGTATGAATGACGTCGTCGTTTCTGAGCTTTTTGATGTTTGGTGGGAAGAATAATTTTATTGAGTCAACCTCAATAAATAAACTGAACTTTCAGTCGCTTGAAGAGGCATCCAAAAATTGGGTGCCTTTATTTTCTGTTGCAAATACTATCTGGAGTCAACGTTTTGAGCGCCATGTTTTCTAACCAGCTACTCAACGATATCCTAGACCAAGTTCGCCCACTGATTGGGCAAGGTTGTGTTGCAAATTACATTCCTGCTTTAGGTTGTGTGCCTTCCCACCATTTAGGTATTGCTGTATCCACAATCGATGGTGATATTTTTACCGCAGGGGATGCATATCAACGCTTTTCAATTCAATCTATTTCAAAAGTATTAAGCCTTACGCTTGCAATGACGCGTTATGAGGAAGAGGAAATTTGGAGCCGAGTAGGTAAAGAACCCTCCGGGCTACCATTTAATTCGCTAATTCAAATTGAAATGGAAAAGGGGATACCTCGAAACCCGTTTATTAATGCGGGAGCCATTGTTATCGCTGATATGCTGCAATCACGCCTTAGCGCACCAAAACAGCGTATGTTGGAGTTTGTCCGGAAGTTGTCTTGCGAACCGGATATTAGCTATGACACAGTTGTCGCTCGCTCAGAACTGGAACACGCCAGCCGTAATGCGGCCATTGCTTATCTTATGAAATCTTTTGGGAATTTTGAAAATGATGTTTTAACAGTTCTCGAAACTTATTTTCATTATTGCTCTCTAAGTATGAACTGTGTTGAATTAGCGAGATGTTTTTCTTATTTAACATCGCAAGGAATGTCATCTTGCTCTATTGACCCCATCATCACACCGCTGCAATCAAGACAAATCAATGCATTAATGATGACTTGTGGTATGTATGACGGCTCTGGTGAGTTTGCATTTCGGATAGGAATGCCCGGTAAGTCTGGCGTTGGAGGGGGTATTGTCTGCGTAGTACCAAACCAATTTACGGTCGCGGTTTGGTCACCTGAGCTAGACTCGGCGGGGAACTCTTTAGTCGGATGTGCGGCTTTAGAGTTATTATCGAAACGAATTGGGCGTTCTGTTTTTTAATTAATGCTCTACTAGGAGATTTTATGTTACGCCGTACATTAATTGCATTTTCACTCCTTGCTTGTGCGACGAGCCAAGCTGCAGATTATAACTGTTCTGTAACACCAAAGGATGACATCTTTATGACACCCGAAAGTGTGCAAGTCATTGGTGCGAGTGGTGATTTAAAAATTACGCCAAACGGTGAAATCACACTTAACGGTAAAAATGTGGCTGCAACAGAGGCGCAAAAGCAGCAAGCTATTCGTTACCAAGCCGATATTCGTCAGGATTTACCTTGGATAAAACAAGAATCAGAAAAAAAATTATCAACTTCAAGGGAAACGATAGACAAAGTTGTCGTTAAAGTGGTTGGTAGTGACAGCAATATCCGTAACCGGTTAACAAAATTAGAAAAAGATCTTAATGGGCAAATCAACCAAATTATTGAGACTCGTCCCAATGGTTATGTGTTTCACCATAAAGCCATGAAAACTGTTGAAACGAAAGGGCGCGAGTTAGTCAATGAAAGCTTAGGCGGTATTTTACAAGACAGCATTAATGAGATGGGGCGTAAGCAATTATTATCGGGTGGTGATGCCAATAAAGCGTTACAAGGTATGCTAGGCAACTTAGGCGGGTTACAACAAGAACTTGAATCTGAATGGAAAAAACAAGAGAAAAGCTTCCAGCAATTCGGCCAACAAGTTTGTTCTAAAGTGACTTCAATAGAGCAACAACGCGTCTCATTACTTAATTCAATCAAAAGTCACTGATCGATTTAAAATCAATAATAACTTTATGAACAGTAGTGTATTTTTGTACATTACTGTTTTTTATTTATCTATATTATCGTTATCATCAATTTGTGTGATATTAACTCCATTAATGGGAATGAAAATGAAATTGATTCTTATTTGATTGACATCTAAGCCACTCACTTTACAATGCGGGTTTGGCTTAATGACTAAATTGGGATCATTTAAATGAAAAAATTCATTCCTGCTCTGCTTGTTTCTGTGTTGTCATTCTCTGCGCCTTTTGCTCTTAGCGCTGAATCTACCACTTTCACTCCAAATGCGGTTACAGCACAAGGCGTTGAAAAAGTGACGATCAAACACCTATCAGGTGAAACTGAAGTCATGAAAAAACCACAAAAAGTGGTTCTGTTTGATTTCGGTGTTTATGACTCAATGCAAAAACTCGGCTTAGGTGACAAGGTTGTTGCACTACCAACTGGCAATGCTCCTGCTTATATAAAAGGCAGTATTCCTGCATCAATGGAAAACGCAGGTGGAATGAAACAACCTGATTTAGCCAAAATCGCACAATTAAAACCTGATCTGATTGTGATCACAGGTCGTCAAGGTAAGTCTTATGATGAGTTATCAAAAATTGCACCCACTATCAATTTAGGCTCTGATAGCAAACACTATATTGATTCTGTAAAAGCCAATATTAGTGTGATTGGTGAGCTCTACGGTAACCAAAAAGCGGTTGATGAGCAGTTAGTCCAATTAGATAAAGTCATCGCAGACGCCCAGAAGAAAGCGGCTGATTCCAATAAAAAAGTTTTAGTATTGATGCATAATGACGGCAAATTAATTCCAAATAGCCAAGCCGTTGTTTACAACGTTGTGAAAGCAAAACGCGCTGACCTACCGGTTGATGAAAGTGCAGATAAAGCAAAACGCCGTGTTGTGGATACCAAAACTATTGCTCAAGCTAACCCAGATGTGATCCTGATTGTTGACCGTAGCGAAGCGATTGGTGCAGGTAAATTGGATAAAACAGTATTTGAAGATAGCAATATTCAAGAAACCAAAGCTTATAAAGATGGCAAAATTACTTACCTGCAATCTGACTTATGGTACTTGTCAGGTGGCGGTTTAGTTAGCTTAACAGAGCAAGTTAATGCGGTGGTGAATGCTCTATAACAGATATCTGCCACTGTCTTATTGATGGTGGCAATATGTATTACCTCAATTGTTATTCTTGTCTATTTCATTTTTATCTCTAAACAAAAGCCCACTTCGTTTGAAGTGGGCTTTCATCTAATTTATCAGTGAAGTAATTTATAAATGAACCGAATAGCCGCTATTCTTCACCTAAAAATAGCTCTAATAGCGAATTGAGAAACAACTTTCCATGCTCTGTAATCTGCCATTCATTCACGGTTTCTGTGATATAGCCTTTAGCTAAAGCTTCATCAATAGCCGCTCTAACTGTCGATTCTGGTAACCCTGTATATTGGGTAAATTCAGCGCGTGGCATGGCTTCAAGAAGGCGAAAGCGGTTCATGAAGTATTCAAATGGTCTATCGGAAGCGCCAACGTCATAGGATTGGTGCATATAACGGCCCTCCATATAACCTCGAGGATGTTTTGTTTTTACGGTTCGTAAAATTTGACCATCTTCAAAAGAAATTTTTCCATGAGCGCCGCAACCGATACCTAAATAGTCACCAAAGCGCCAGTAATTGAGGTTGTGTTGGCATTGGTAACCGGGTTTAGCATAGGCGGATGTTTCATATTGCTGGTAACCTGCCGCACTCAATAATTTATGGCCTTCAGTGTAAATATCCCACAGTGTATCGTCATCGGGTAATACCGGAGGGCGTGAGCCAAATTGAGTGTTAGGTTCAATAGTGAGTTGGTACCAAGACAGGTGCGGAGGGGCAAGTTCAATAGCTTGGCGCAGGTCTGATAAACCTTCAACCTGAGTTTGCGCGGGTAACCCATGCATTAAATCGAGGTTAAAGCTTCTTAAATTAAGATTAGCGGCTAACTGAGCAGCACGCTTCGCTTCATCAGCGCCATGAATACGCCCTAAAGTGATTAGTTTATCGTTACCGAAGCTTTGTACGCCAATAGAAATACGATTAATTCCTGCGGCTTGGTAACCTGCAAAACGACCAGCTTCAACAGTACCAGGGTTTGCTTCCATGGTAACTTCTGCATGTGGGTCTAAATCAACTCGCTGACGTACGCCATCCATTAAAGCTTGCATTGACTCAGCACTTAATAAACTGGGTGTTCCGCCCCCAATAAAAATAGTTTTCACCGAACGTCCTGCAACTAATTTTGCATCGGTGTCTAAATCGGCCAATAAGTGTGCCACATATTCTTGCTGAGGGATCTCACCTTTAAGTGTGTGTGAGTTGAAGTCACAATAAGGGCACTTTTGTACACACCAAGGGATATGGATATACAGGCTCAGCGGGGGTAATTTAAGCATTCTTTAGCGCATCCAACATCATTGTGAGTGCTTTTCCACGATGTGAAACGGCTTGCTTTTCCGCTTTTGTTAGCTCTGCTGAGGTACAACCTAATTCAGGAACATAGAATATGGGGTCATAACCAAAGCCGCCTTGGCCTTTGCGTTCACGGGTGATGATACCGTGCCAACGGCCATGGAATACTAATGGCGTAGGGTCTTCTGCATGCCGCAAATAAACTAACACACAGTTGAATTGAGCCTGACGTTGGTCGTCAGGCACATTTTTCATTGCTTCTAATAGCTTAACTAGGTTTTGCTCGTCTGTTGCTTCTTCACCTGCGTAGCGGGCAGAGTAAATCCCCGGCGCGCCACCAAGGGCATCAACGGAAATTCCTGAATCATCAGCAATTGCGGGTAACCCGGTTTGTGCTGCTGCATGACGCGCTTTTAGGATTGCATTTTCAATAAAAGTTAAGCCCGTTTCTTCTGCGGACTCAACGCCTAATGAGGTTTGTGCGACGATATCCATCCCAAAATCACGTAGTAGGCCAGCTAACTCATTCACTTTTCCGGGGTTACCGGTGGCTAAAACAACTTTTTGCATTATTTAAAACTCGTTTTTACATAATACCAATGGAATACATCATTGCAGTCAATGATGGGTCAATCATCAGTGAGATATCTACACGCAGGTAATTCAATGCGATTAAAATAAACATCACAATCATTGCAGAGAAATCTAACCCGCCCATAGCAGGAATGATGCGACGGATTGGCGCCATTAAAGGTTCGGTTAATTGGTATAATAAATAATCTACTGGGTTACGGCCTTGGCTAACCCAGCTTAGAATTGCACGGATTAAAATCATCCAAAAAATTAATTTACCGGTATAGGTTAATAATAAAATCAATCCCATAGGTAAAATGCTTATACCTAAAATAGGGAGTAAGTTTGTTGCCCACATACCAAAGATAATGGCTGCAATGGCTAAAACAAACGCAACAACCACTGAAGCGGTATCTATCGCGCCAAAAGAAGGAATGATTCGGCGTAATGGTGCGACGATAGGCTGTGTTGCTTTAACGACAAATTTCGAAAAAGGATTATAAAAGTCTGCGCGTACCCACTGCATCCATACGCGCAGTAGTAATACAAAAATATACAGTTGGATCAGGGTAGTAACGACGAATACTAAGGTCTGCATGGTGAATTCCGCGATTAATTTAAAAAAGTTTTTCCATTTCTTCTGCTCTGTGTATTGCGCTTTGCATTGCATCGGCAACAATTTGCGGAAGATTTCCATTATAAAATTGCTCTAAAGCCATCGCGGTGGTACCGCCTTTAGAGGTGACTTGTTCACGTAAAGCCGAAAAGTCCGTGTCACTTTGTGACTTAGCTAGTTCTACAGCCCCTTCAATTGCATTCAGAACGAGCTCGCGAGCTTGTTGCTTATCATAACCGAGTTGTTCTGCTTTTTGCTGCATTGATTCCATAAACAGAAAGAAATAGGCAGGGGAGCTACCAGTAATGGCAATAATCTTATTGATGTCTTGCTCTTGTTGGCACCAAATCGTGGAGCCAACACTTTGCATCAGCTCTTGAGCAAACTGTTTGTCTGGCTCAGAAACCTTCCCTTGAGCAAATAACCCGCTAACACCTTTACCCACCAACGATGGCGTATTTGGCATGATGCGTACTAAATTCAGTTGGTGTGCAAAGTAATCATTATAACGCTCTGCAGGGATCCCCGCGGCAATTGTCAGCACTAATTTTTGGTCAAAGTTTGTGGCATTTTGCAGCGGTTCACACACTTCTTTCATCATTTGTGGTTTAACCGCTAGGATAATGACCTCAGCGGCTTTGACCGCAGCTAAGTTATCATGACTGCTGATAATGCCATATTGCTCGGCCAGTTTGTCTCGACGTACAGGTGTAGGAGAGCACACCGTGATCATCGATGCAGGGTAACCATGGTTAACCAGCCCAGCAATGATGGCGTGAGCCATATTTCCGGCGCCGATGAAGGCAATTTTACGATGTTGCATTCTGTTCTCCTATCTTATTGGTGATATTGGCGAGCGCCAAAAATAGCGGTTCCTATGCGAACAAGTGTTGAGCCGCAATGGATTGCTGCACGCATATCGTCAGTCATCCCCATTGAAAGAGTGTCAACAGTGGGGTAAGTGGTTTTTAATTGCTTAAATGCCTCATTCATTTGATGAAACACAGCACATTGGCGTTCATAATCCGTTTCAGGTGCAGGGATCGTCATCAGGCCCCGTAGCACAAGGTTTGGCATCGTAGCGACTTGCGCCGCAAGGTCTGCAACTTCTGCGAGTGTTATACCTGATTTACTGTTTTCATCGCTGATATTGATTTGAATTAGCACATTGAGGGGCGCTTTTCCACTTGGACGTTGGTCATTTAAGCGCTGAGCGATTTTGGCTCTGTCTAAGGTATGGAACCAATCAAAGTGCTCAGCAACAAGGCGGCTTTTATTCGATTGTAATGGGCCGATAAAATGCCAAACTAAGTCATTTCTATCAGAGAAATATTGAATTTTCTCAACGCCCTCTTGCACATAGTTCTCACCAAACTGGCGTTGGCCTGCCTCTATAGCTTCTAAAATAGCCTCACAAGGTTTGGTTTTACTTACCGCGAGTAGCGTAATGTCTTGTGGTGAGCGCTGACACTCTGCGGCAGCATGCTCAATACGCGCGGTGACATCAGAGATATTATTTTGAATGGTCATTATTTTATTCAATATGGTTTATTCAATACTATTTTATTCATGTCTTACATGAATAGCGGCTATTGACCATAGTGTAAAGCAAATTACATCAGAACGGCACCATTGCATGAGGTTAAGCTAAAAATAACCACGTAAAATACGCAATGCTTAAATATGTTGCTCAAACCAGCTTTCAAGGATCACAACAGCAGACGCAGAATCTACTTT
Source organism: Providencia sp. PROV255 (assembly GCF_028478065.1). Taxonomy (NCBI): domain Bacteria; kingdom Pseudomonadati; phylum Pseudomonadota; class Gammaproteobacteria; order Enterobacterales; family Morganellaceae; genus Providencia; species Providencia sp. PROV255. The sequence goes on from NZ_JAMPMI010000010.1 coordinate 325,973, forward strand.
TCCTTTACTCAAAGCTCGATAACCACCTTGTTCAAAAAGGCCTGCTTTTGCTTCAACCGTGGAAAGACGTTCATCATGTAATTCGACTTTAACACCAAAACGGCCATGAATTCGATTTGCAAAATTACGGGCTTGGCTTGTAACCAGTTGTTCCGTGCCATCCATATTAAGGGGAAGGCCAACAATAACCAACTGAGGTTGCCATTCTTTAAGTAACTTTTCGATTTGTTGCCAATCAGGGCGGCCATCGCTGGCTTTTAGTGAGGTTAATGGTCGCGCGGTACCTGTAATTTCTTGTCCAACGGCCACACCGATGCTTTTGGTTCCAAAATCAAAGGCTAACAAAGTTCTTCCAGACATTAAGCATGCCCCGCTTGCATTGAAATAGTATGAATATCAATACCAATTAATTTAGCTGCAGCAGTCCAGCGTTCATGAATTGGTGTATCAAAAATAAGCTCAGGAGAAGCTTCAACGGTCAACCAGCTATTTTCCATGATTTCACGTTCAAGTTGGCCTGGTTCCCAGCTTGCATAACCTAGTGCAACTAAAGAGTTTGAGGGGGAGTGCTCACTTCCTAAAGTCTCTAAGATATCTTTTGACGTTGTCACCATCACTTCATCATTTAAGTGCAGACTCGATAAAAAACCTTTTATCGGTGTGTGTAAGATGAACCCATGCTCTTCAGCCACGGGACCACCCGCAATGACAGGCTTCTTTAAATTACGGTTATCAATTTTATCTGAAATCGTAATTTCGAGTTTTTTAAGCATCTTATCGACAGAAAAATCATCAATAGGCTTGTTAATCACAATCCCCATCGCCCCTTTTTCATTGTGCTCACACATATAAACGACTGACTGCTCAAAATAAGGGTCTGTTAAGGATGGCATGGCGATAAGAAAATGGTTTTGCAGATTCAAACTTAGACTCCAGCAAATTTAAAACAATTGAGAGAACACAATAAAAGGCAAACTTATAGGTGGTAAATAAAACGGATGACTTTTATTGTGTGAAAATAATAAAAGCCATCAGTGAAGATAAACCACCACTATAAATTATTTATTGAGACGGCGTTCAATGGCATCCATTAACATACCTGTAATGGAGATATCAAATGCGGCTTCAATTTCCCGTGCACACGTTGGGCTAGTCACGTTAATTTCGGTTAAACGGTCACCAATGATATCAAGGCCAACAAAAATTAAGCCTTTTTCTTTTAATGTTGGCGCTACGGCACGCGCAATGGCCCAGTCACTTTCACTTAATGGACGAGCTTCCCCACGGCCACCCGCTGCAAGGTTACCTCGGGTTTCACCTTGAGCTGGAATTCGCGCTAAGCAATAAGGAACAGGTTCACCATCCACCACCAAGACACGTTTATCACCATCTTTAATTGCTGGTAGGAAGTTTTGGGCCATGCAGTAACGGGAGCTATGTTCCGTTAGCGTTTCGATAATTACGCCCACATTTGGGTCATCTTGTTTAAGACGGAAAATCGAAGCGCCACCCATACCATCTAGTGGTTTGAATATGACATCGCCATGTTTTTGGTGAAAATCTCTTAACTTTTGTGGGCTGCGCGTGACCAATGTGTCCGGTGTTAACTCAGCAAACCAAGCAGTAAAGAGTTTCTCATTGCAGTCACGTAGGCTTTGCGGTTTATTCACAATTAAGGTGCCAGCTTGTTCCGCTCTTTCTAAAATATAAGTCGCATAGATAAATTCAGTATCAAAAGGCGGGTCTTTCCGCATTAAAATGGCATCAAGTGAACTTAGGGGGATATCTTGTTCCCCATGAAATTCGTACCATTTTTCTGGGTTTTCTTCGACTGTCACGATTTTTGTTTGTGCGCGAGCTTCACCTTGGTGTAAATACAGGTCATTCATTTCCATATAATGGATTTCATAACCTCGACGCTGAGCTTCCAGCATCATTGCAAAACTGGTGTCTTTCTTGATTTTGATGGATGAAATAGGATCCATCACTATACCGAGCTTGATCATTTTTTCTCCTTACCCCAGATCACCTAAGCGCACTTGTAGTGCTGTGATAGCGGTTAGCGCAGTCGTTTCTGTTCGTAATACTCGAGGCCCTAACAGTATATCGGTAAATTGATAATTTGCTGTCATGGCAATTTCGTCTGCTGACAAGCCACCTTCCGGGCCAATCAACAATCGTACTTTCTTCAGTTCAGTGGGTAACGTATTAATACTTTCTGTTGCTCGTGGGTGCAAATTGACTTTAAATGCACCGTCAGTTTCCGCGCACCATGCTTCAAGGGTTTGTACTGGGCGAATTTTTGGAATTCGGTTGCGGCCACATTGTTCGCAGGCAGCAATCGCAATTTTTTGCCATTGAAGTAATTTTTTCTCGAGCCGTTCGCCATCTAGGCGAACACCACAACGTTCTGATAACAAAGGTGTTATTGTATTAACTCCGAGTTCGACAGATTTTTGGATAGTAAATTCCATTTTTTCCCCACGAGACATGACCTGCCCGATGTGTAAATCGAGAGGGGATTCTCTATCGTCAACTTGGCTATTTTTAATGTGTACGAATACATTTTTTTTAGTTGCTTCAGTAATTTCAGCACTAAAGGTTTTATTGCTGCCATCAAAAAGTTCGAGTTTTTGGCCTGCAGTCATGCGCAGTACTCGACCTACATGGTTTGCAGCATCATCACCAAGAGAAATTGTTGTGTTTATTTGAAGAGGCTCTGGGTGATAAATGCGTGGAATGCGCATAGCTTTTCCTTAGTACAGACTGGGTTAATAAATAATATAACTTTGATGAATATGGGGGTTGAATTGTTAAACTCAAGCGCTGCTACCTAGTTTATAACGAAATACTGACCTTTTATAGTATGTCTGTGCCATAGGTGACATCTTAAACAGTGATGAAAGTAAACTAGAAGATCATGATATTCGAATAAACCGACTCTACTCAACGGAATTAAAGTGTTGGGGATAGCAGAAATTCACAGTATATTTATTTTTATCTCCATAAAGGAATAAGGAGTTAATATGAGGGAGTTACTCTGTACTTTAATATCATCGGTTATATCTATTATTTCGCCGTCTGAGCAATTTACATTATCATGTCAAAATGATAAATCTATAAACATCATTGATTTTATTTGTGTTTTTTCTTCTTTTTTTATGCTGCTAATATCCTTTTTTACGACTAAAAAACTACTTATTTATTTACCCGTTGTTCATTTTGATAAATCCAAAATTATTATTAAAAATACTGTTTTGCTTCTAATATATAGTGTACTAATTTTTATAATATATTATTCATCTAATAATTTACGTATTATTTTATTTTTAACATTATATATTAATTTAATAATACCATTATTTATCATTGATAATAAAATAGGTTATCTCCCTGATGTTCTTACGTACCCATTATTATGGGTGGGGTTGCTATATCAAATTCACTTACCAAATGGGAATGTAGTCTCAGCTATTTATGCAGTACTGATCAGCTACTTAGTGATGTTAATGGTGGTTACACTGGTTGAAAAACAAACTTATCAACCACAAATGGGGAGAGGGGATTTTAAACTCGTTGCCGCTTGTTCGGCTTGGCTTGGTGTTTGGGAGTTACCTTACTTTTTGGCCACCGCTGCAGGGTTGGGGCTATTACAATACTGGGTTAACTTTGGGCTATGGCCTAAAATATACCAAAAAAAGCAACTGGTAAATCTAGCCCACGCCGAGATATTATCTGGGGTGCAAATAGCTAAAACAACGAAGACGATTCCATTTGGCCCCGCGTTAATTATTAGTGCTAGCACATGGTTGTATTTATCAATAATTGAATATTAAATTAAATGACAACCTTATGCGCATATTTGAAAGGTGGCTTATTAAAAAGGGTGATTATTAAGACGCTGCGGTTACCAAAGAATCTAAAAATTGCTGCCATTTACTCGGCTCACCGAGGTAATTCTGTAATGGAACTCGTAACCATTTCCCCTGTTGTTGTATTAACAGAGTTGGAAAACCGGATGCACCTGACTGCGCTAACAGAGCCTTACTTGTTTCAATGTGGGCCGCAGTTTCATGTTGCTCACACTCACTGTAGTCGGACACATACTGGGTTACATTGAGGCCAATTTCTTTGGCGAGCTCAAGAAGTACCGCGGTATCTTTAATATGGCGTCCTGAAATGTAGTGTGTTTTTTGAATGGCTTTAAGCATCTCAAAGCCTTTGCCTTGCTTGGTTGCCGCTAATATAGCGGTTTGCGGTGGTGTTGAGTCCATAACCAAATTAGGTTCGTGTAGCATTTTTATATAGTCATCGCCAAATACTTGCCCTGTCATGGATGCAATGCGCTTATCAGCTTGCAGAATATATTGGCGAAAATTATCATCTAAATGTAGGCGTGCATTGTCAGCTAACATACCACCACCATGCATTTCAATGTTGATACTTGGATGTTGGTTGGCAATTTCGATTAAAGGCGCAGCGGCATAGCACCAGCCGCAATAAGGGTCATAAATATAGTGTAGGGTGATGTTGCTCATAATCGTTCTCTCTATTTGATCTTTTTAAGTAATTTGAGTTAAGTTGTATCATTATCATCAAAAAATTAATACCACTATCATTCGGTGAAATCAGCCAAATTGCTTTTAGTCATTCAGTGAGTTGCTACGGAACATACCGCGCAAAATGGCTGCAATAGTGAGTATCACTTGGTTATTGAGGCCACTGCATTTCGCCTTTAACAACTTTTGCACTAAGTTCTAAACTTGATTTGTCATCCAATTGTGGATATTTTACCGCAATTTTTTGGATGAGTTCATCTGAGTTTTTACTTGTTTTTGCTGCATTTTCAAAATCTTGTAAGTATTTTTGAGTAAAAGAAACCGTGCTTGTATCTAATTTAGATGCTCCCGTAAAGTGACCAGGAACAACGGTTATTGGGTTCAGTGCTTTGATGTCTTTTAATGTTTGCTGCCAATTTTTACGTGACTCTTCTGTTTGTGTATCTGCTACCCAAACATGAATATTGTCAGAAACAATAACGCCCCCTACAACGGCTTTTAATGATGGAACCCAGACATAAGTTCTATCTGGTGATGCGCTATCAAGGCCTTTAATTTCAAGTCGTTCACCATCAACTGTGAAGCTATCTCCTTTAATGACCTCAGGGACGATAATATGGGCAGGTGCCTCATCTTTTAATACACCACCCCAGTAAGCCAGTTTGCCATCTTTAGTTGCTTTAATGGCTTCAACTGTGTTTGCTGTCGCGACCACTTTAGCTTCAGGGAAGGCGTTTGTTAGGGTATCGAGCCCAAAATAGTAATCTGGATCTGAGTGGCTAATATAAATCGTGGTTAATTTCTTGTTGAGCTTTTTAATTTTATCAACCAATTGTTGTGCATCATTTTTTTGAAATTGTGCGTCAATTAACACCACTTCACTTGAACCGCTAATAATTTCAGAGGAAACCGGAAATACGCTGTTATTTCCAGGATTATAAACATCTAATGTTAGTGTTTCAGCTTGGGTCATATTTATCGTAGTGGCGAATAACGCGGTTGCAGCTAATAAGGTAAATTTCATTTTGTATCCTAAAATAAAGTTATACAGGAACGCTTGTTTTTTGCATGGCGTGTATATTAAATTGCAATGATAAGATGAAAAACCCCATAATTAGGTGTTGTTTGTTGCATAATTCGGTCAAATGAGAGTGGTATGGATAGATTAAAGGCAGCAGAAGTATTTATTACTATCGTTGAACAAGGCAGCCTAAGTGGAGCAGCAGAAAAATTAGAGATGTCGAGAGCGATGGTGACTCGCTATTTGTCGGAAATGGAACAATGGGCGGGAGTGCGTTTATTAAATCGTACCACGCGGAAATTAAGTTTAACTTCAGCGGGGGAAGGGGTATATCAACAATCTTTGCAACTTAATGCTATTTCCCAAATGGTCCCTGTGCAGCAAGAGCTTGATGCAAAAGCATTATCTGGTTTAGTGCGCATTAGTTGCTCACAATCTATTGCCCAAAGTGCGCTTTCTGTGGCTATTGCTGAGTTTATGAAACTCTATCCGAATATGGCTATAGATATGCAAATATCGAATAAATCAGTTAATTTAATAGAGGAACGAATTGACTTGGCTATCCGTATTACTAATCAGCTGGAGCCGAGTTTAATCGCAAAACCATTGTCAACTTGCCATTCTGTCATTTGTGCTTCACCTGATTTTTTAAAAGGGAAAAAATATCCCGAAAAACCAGAAGATTTAGTTTTACTCGATTGCTTAACCTACAATTTTTTTGGTCGTAGCTTATGGGTCTTTGAAAAGGCAGGTATGCAGCATAGTGTATTGGTTGATGGGCGATTAAGTGCGAATGAATCCGTATTTCTCGCTGAGGCAACATTGCAGGGCGCGGGTATCTCTATGCAACCATATTATTCTGTTGCTGATCATTTGGCCTCAGGGGCGTTAGTTCAACTATTACCTGAATATACGCCAATGCCTCTAGGTATTTACGCTGTGTATACGAGTCGGCAAAAAATGCCAACTGCATTGAGGGTGGTGATTGATTATCTCGCTAATTGGTTTGTAACTTCACCTCACTGGCAGTTATTGATGCAACAGCGCGGAAATTAGCTGGGTTTTTATTTGATTAAAGTTATCCTCTAAATGTTGAGTAAAAATATTGGTCAATTGTGATGAAGGGCGGTGAATAGGTTTTATCAAGCTAACGGTAAAAGGAATGGAAAAGCTGAGTGGGCGCAGAGCCAACTTCCCAGCAGATTGTTGATGAAAATCTAATGCAGTTAAAGGGTTAACAATAGAAATCCCAATCCCTTTTAGTGCCATAGCGCAAATAGATGATGCTGAATGCGTCTCCATGACCATTTTGCGCTCGACATGGTGCTCCGCAAATGTTGAGTCAATCAACTGACGATAGCTGTCAGTTAATGATAGGCTAATAAAACGTTGGCCTTGAAAATCATTGGGGATTAGGACTTCTTTTTGGGCTAAAGGGTGGTTTGCGGGTAAGACACACACTTCATTTAAACTTCCCAGTGTTTGTTGTTCAGTGCCCGGAGGCATTTGCAAATGTTCTGTTAAACCGAAATCGTAACGCTGAGCGGACAACCATTCTTCAAGAACAGGAGACTCTTGCGGGATCACTGTGATGCTGACATCAGGGTAATTTTCCATAAACGATTGGCAAACATGGGGCAATAAAGATTGCGCGAAAGCAGGTAAACAGGTTATCGAGATTTGGGCATGTTCGAAGCGTCGGATAGTTTCCGCTGAGTTTTTAATGCGTTCCAAACCATAATAAGAGCGTTCGACTTCTTCAAGAAACCGTAATCCTTGTGCTGTTGGCTGTAGACGTCCTTTGACCCTATCGAATAACTTAAACTGTAAAAGGTATTCTAAGCGAGCAAGTTCACGGCTGATAGTTGGTTGTGAGGTGTTTAGCAGTGCAGCGGCTTCCGTCAGGTTGGGGGCTGTCATTACTGCACGGAATATTTCAATGTGCCGCCATGAAATGGCTTGCATAGGAAGTCCTTAAATAAAGTCTATATCAAATATGAATAGACTTTAGCAAAATAGATATTTTTTTTCCCGTATTATTCTTTGAATAATAGCTTTTAATATAATAAAAACTTGCAAACGAGAAAGACAATGACTTCATTCGCAACGACAACAAGCCAATATTTAACATCTGAATATTTACGTGTATTACCTGAGCAGTATGGTAGCCCTGTTTGGGTTTATGATAGCGCGGTGATTATTGAGCGTATCAAGCAATTACAAGTTTTTGATACTGTCCGCTTTGCACAAAAAGCATGTTCGAATATTCATATTCTGCGCTTAATGAAACAACAAGGCGTTAAAGTCGATTCTGTTTCTTTAGGGGAAATAGAACGTGCGCTGGTGGCAGGGTTCCAGCCTGGACGTGAGAACTCAGAAATCGTATTTACAGCAGATGTGCTCGATAGAGCCACATTAGCGAAAGTGACTGAGCTAGATATCCCTGTGAATGCAGGCTCTATTGACATGCTTGAGCAAATTGGCGAACAAAAAGCTGGCCATCCTGTTTGGTTACGCATCAATCCAGGTTTTGGTCACGGCCATAGCCAAAAAACCAATACTGGTGGTGAAAATAGTAAGCACGGTATTTGGCATGAAGATTTACCTGCAGCGTTAGAGAAAATTCGCCATTACAATTTATCGCTAGTTGGTATCCATATGCATATTGGCTCAGGGGTTGACTATCAACATCTTGCCGATGTGTGTGATTCTATGGTGGCGTTAGTCACAACCGCAGGGGTTGACCTTCATGCCATTTCAGCAGGCGGTGGGTTATCAACCCCTTATCGTGAAGGTGATGAATTAATCGATGTACCGCATTATTACAGCCTATGGGATAACGCTCGCCAACGCATCGAACAACACTTAGGGCACAAAATTGAACTTGAAATAGAACCCGGCCGCTATTTAGTTGCTGAGTCTGGGGTACTATTAGCAGAAGTGCGAGCCGTTAAAGATATGGGTAGTCGCCACTATGTGCTTGTAGACAGTGGTTTTAATGACCTAATGCGTCCAGCGATGTATGGCAGTTATCACCATATTTCGGTATTACCGATGGATGGACGTAACCTTGATGGGGCCCAACTAAAAGACACAATTGTTGCTGGCCCACTGTGTGAATCAGGAGATGTATTTACCCAGTTAGAGGGCGGTTTAGTGGTAACCCGCGCTTTACCCGAGGTGAAAGTTGGCGATTTTCTGGTTTTTCATGACACTGGCGCTTACGGTGCATCCATGTCATCAAACTACAATAGCCGTCCATTATTGCCGGAAGTGATGTTTGTTGATGGTAAGCCACAATTGATTCGCCGCCGCCAAACGATTGAAGAGCTATTGGCTCTGGAGCTGTAAGTCTTCCTTTCATTATAGATAACTGCATCTTACTCATAGGGCTATTATTGTAAGATGCGGTTATTCTGATTCACCACATCTATATTCCCATGTACTTTACCTACCTTGTATAAATTCTACGCAACATAATAAAAGCTAGAAGGTAAAAATCAGTGCAAAAAGTGATGAGGGTTCTTCGTAAACTGTATAAGTACGAAAATAGCCAATATGACGTTGGTCGTGAGGTTTCTGTTTATAGTCAAAGTACACTGTCAGCCAAAGAACAATTGGAACTCGCTCGAATTAATTGGCAAGTGAATCACATTGAGTCTTTCAATGACCATGCTGATATTATGCACAAGTTCAACAGTTTAAAAAAAGAGGAAAAACTCAGCCAAGAGCGCTGTTTTGATACTTTTATTGCAGGTGTTGGCGGAAGTTATTTACGAGGACGTTCAGTGCTAGGTGCTTTTCATAAGCTCAAAAATATACAGATTCATGACTATATAGAAAAACCACAATTAGCCTGTTGCTGGGTATGCAGTGATTACAATCGAAAAATTCACATCAACGATAGTTACTTTCAATATTGCTTGTATTACGGAAATTCCTATACAGGTAATACCTCATATGCTTATTTAAATTTAAAACACTTACTTAATGTTGAGCCAGTACAACCGCTTGGGGACGATAAAATTAAATTTAACCAGTTATTGGATTTATTTCGTTCTGCTAAGGATGATGAAACCCCCGGCCATTTTGAAAAGCGTTTGGCTGAAGCCAAAATAATCCCGGGTAATAAATATACACATAGAGGGGTTTTACAATCTCTAGCATTGATCGGTGTGATACCAAATCAGTTTATTCCTTTATCATTAGCGTCGAGGGTTAATTTTGGTGACCTTGTGAGTACTGAGTCCCAGTTAAACAATACTAAAGGTCGCTCAGATATGGAGATGCCATGGGCTGGCTGGAAGGGGCATTTAGGTATTGATGAAGACAAAGTAGCCGAATATTTCAGTGATTATTTGCTTTAAATCTAAATGACAAAGGGAACTCTTGAGTTCCCTTTGATTTACTAGCTAAAATTAATCAAGCCGCTTTCTTTTTCTTACTAGTTTCTTCATTTGAAGGTTCATCTGGTGACTTTTTTGTCGGAAGTACACCCAAATCATCAAACTCAAACTCATCGACGTTAATCGTCCGTAACCGGCTTGCTTCTGCTTTACGCAAGATATCAGCTTCTTCTTGCGTAATTACGTTTTCAGGAAGTAGTTGGTCAGCAAGTTTATCTAAGCGAGTAAAGCTGAGTTTACGCTCTTTTAAGCGGCAGATACGTTCGAAAATAGGTTCAGCAGCAATGATATCGAGCAGAGCTTGGTTTACAAGGCCATGAGGGTTGTTTTCCGTAGGTGTTAAATACTGCCCACGGCCCAACCTATCACGTGTTTCTGATGGTTCCATCAGGATTTGAGCCAGTTTATGGTCTAGTCGGTCTGATGGTGTTGACATCGCACGGCCAGTAGGGAATAGGGTGATGCGCATTACCCCCGCAACCAACTTGTTAGGGAAGTTTTTCAGGAGATCATCCATCGCTTTTTCTGATTGATATAAACAATCTTCAACCGCCCATTTCACTAATGGTAAGTCTGCTTTTTGGCGACCTTCATCTTCATAACGTTTTAAGGTTGCAGATGCGAGATACAAGTTGCTTAAAATATCCCCTAAGCGAGCAGAGATACGTTCGCGGCGTTTCAAGCTACCCCCTAACACACCCATGGCAACATCGGATAGTAATGCTAAGTTGGCACTTTGGCGGTTTAGCATTTGATAGTAACGGCGCGTTTCATCTTTGGTTGGTGCATGACTTCCGCGACCATTGGTTAAACCAAGCCAGAAGCTACGGAATTGATTACTAACCACATGACCTATATGCCCAAATACGGCTTTATCGAATTTATGTAAGTTATTATCTTGTGCTGCGGCCATTTCTTCTAATACGAATGGATGGCAACGGATAGCCCCTTGACCGAAGATGATCATACTGCGGGTTAGGATATTTGCCCCTTCAACCGTAATGGCGATAGGTGCGCCTTGGTAAGCTCTGGCAACAAAGTTTGAATCCCCAAGACAGATGCCTTTACCACCCGTAATATCCATGGCATCAATAATGGCGCGCTGGCCACGGTGTGTACAGTGGTATTTAACAATAGCGGATAAAACGGCAGGTTTCTCACCTAACATAATTCCAGAGGTGATGAGAGTTGCTGCTGCGTCCATCAGATAGGTATTACCTGCGATGCGAGCTAGTGGTTCTTCAATACCTTCCATTTTACCAATTGGTAATTTGAATTGACGGCGAATATAAGAGTAAGCCCCTGTCGCGATAGCAATACTCTTCAAACTACCAGTTGAGTTCGATGGTAATGTAATACCACGACCGACAGAAAGACACTCAACCAACATTCTCCAGCCTTGGCCTGCCATTTTTGGCCCACCGATAATGTAATCGATTGGAACAAAAATATCTTTTCCGCGTGTAGGACCATTCATAAATGGAATATTTAGTGGGAAGTGGCGATGACCAATTTCAACGCCAGGGGTATTGGTTGGAATTAGTGCACAGGTGATACCAAGGTTTTTCTCGCCACCTAATAGTTTATCAGGGTCTGAAAGTTTGAATGCGAGGCCTAATACAGTGGCAATTGGTGCCAAAGTAATATAGCGTTTGTTCCATGTTAAGCGCATTCCTAATACTTGCTCGCCTTGCCATTCACCCATACAAACGACACCTGAATCTGGGATAGCACCAGCATCGGAACCTGCCTCAGGGCTGGTTAATGCAAAGCACGGAATTTCTTCACCCGTAGCTAAGCCTGGTAAATAGCGTTGTTTTTGTTCATCAGTGCCGTAATGCTGCAGTAATTCACCCGGACCTAATGAATTGGGTACCCCTACAGTGATAGCAAGAATACCGGAGACACCAGCGAGCTTTTGTAGAACCTGAGATTGCGCATAAGCAGAAAACTCTAAGCCACCGTATTCTTTTTTGATGATCATCGCGAAGAAGCGGTGATCACGCAGGTATTGCCACACTTCAGGTGTTAGATCTGCCAGTTCATGGCTCACTTCGAAGTCGTTGACCATGCCACAAACGGTTTCAACAGGCCCATCAATAAAAGCTTGTTCTTCTGCGGTTAGCTGTGGTTTTGGATAGTTATGCAATTTATTCCAATCTGGCGCTCCGCGGAAAAGGTCGCCTTCCCACCACGTTGTTCCTGCGTCAATGGCTTCCTTTTCTGTGCTCGACATAGGAGGCATGACTTTTTGGAACATTTTCATCGCGCGGATAGAGAAAAGCGATTGGCGTACAGGAGTGAAGACAAAAGGAAATAATACCAAGGCAACTGGCAGTAACATCCAGTAGCTCCAAATATCGATGACTCCCATAACCGCGGTATAAGCCAATAATAATACTGAGCTAAAAACCAAAGATGTTTTGTGATAACAAAGTACGCCTATTAAGGCGAGAAATAACACGATGCTGAGAAGGATCATAGCGAAGCTCCTGTCTACTTGTAAGAGGTCTGACCTGTTTGTTGCTTTAATCTATACCCATTAATAAAGAATTAGCAATATATTTACATCCTAATTACAACTTAGCTCACAAAAACGTCATATAAAGGAAAATATCGTAGTAATTTGTATTATTGGCTCTATGAAAAGTCAGGTTATTAGCTATGAGTCACGATGAATTTTGTCGGTAGGATCAAGACAGCGCAATCAAAAGTAGAAACAAAATTATCCCTGTGCAACAATCTGACTATTAAAGATTAATTACTGATATCTATCTGAGTTTTGCCATGGAGCGCCATTTTTCTTTTAGGATAATTTGAATCTGAATTAATCGTGTTTTTTATAACGTATTCTTAATTAAGAGGAAATCTCATGTATCAAGACCTAATCCGCGGTGAGCTGACAGAAGCGGCCGAGACGTTATCGAATTTCCTTAGCGATGACGCCAATATTGCTGCTATCCAACAGGCTGCCGTTTTACTGGCTGACTCTTTTAAAGCGGGTGGCAAAGTATTATCTTGTGGTAATGGGGGCTCTCACTGTGATGCAATGCATTTCGCTGAAGAATTAACAGGGCGTTACCGCGAAAACCGTCCGGGCTATCCTGCGATTGCAATCTCAGATGTGAGTCATTTATCTTGTGTGAGTAATGACTTCGGTTATGAGTATGTTTTTTCACGTTTTATTGAAGCTGTTGGTATGAAAGGCGATGTTTTACTTGGAATTTCTACCTCCGGTAATTCTGGGAATATTATTAAAGCGATTGCAGCTGCGCGTGAAAAAGGTATGAAAGTCATCACATTAACAGGTAAAGATGGCGGGAAAATGGCGGGAACTGCGGATATTGAAATTCGTGTCCCACACTTTGGTTATGCCGACCGTATTCAAGAAATTCATATTAAAGTTATTCATATCTTAATTCAGTTAATTGAAAAAGAGATGGTGAAATAACGTTATTACTGTTTCAGGAGTTTTTTAAATGTGCGAGTTACTTGGCATGAGTGCCAATGTTCCAACTGATATTTCGTTTAGCCTCAGTGGGTTGATTTCCCGAGGAGGTCAAACGGGCCCACATAAAGATGGCTGGGGAATCACCTTTTATGAGGGGCTCGGGTGTCGCACATTTAAAGATCCTCAACCTAGTTTTTTATCACCTGTCGCTCGCTTTGTGCAGGAATATCCGATTAAATCAGAAAGTATTGTTGCTCATATTCGCCAAGCAAACCGAGGGGATGTGTCGTTAGTGAACACTCACCCCTTTACACGGGAGCTATGGGGGCGTAATTGGACTTATGCGCACAATGGGCAGTTAAAAGGCTATCGTACACTAAAAACTGGGCGCTATTGCCCGATAGGTGAAACCGATAGCGAATGGGCATTTTGTTGGATACTTCATCAACTTAGTGAAAAGTATCCACGTAGGCCATCGAATTGGAAAAGTGTGTTCCGTTTTATTGCGACACTAGCTGACCAATTGCGTCATAAAGGCGTATTTAATATGTTGCTGTCCGATGGGCAATATATGATGGCCTTTAGCTCGACGAATTTACATTGGCTAACGCGTAAGGCACCGTTTGGTAAAGCAAAATTACTTGACCAAGATATTGAAATCGATTTCGAACAGTGTACGACACCTACTGATGTGGTCTCTGTGATCGCAACGCAACCACTCACGGGCAACGAAAACTGGCAGCGAATTGACCCAGGCAATTTTGTCTTATTCTATCTTGGTGAGCGCATATTGTGATTTAGACCCTAACAATTTTGTTGGGGTCTCAGCTTGGTCAATAACCGCATATTTACCTAAAGAGACTGACACCTCAGCAGGCCTTCCTGTGCGGTTGAAATACTCATAGGCCGGTTGTAATTGTTTCCAAAAAGCATAGTGGCTGGAATTGCGATAGCGCAGCATATTTTCATTTGTCATTTTAAATGGATAAATGCTGACATTAATGACGGACTGTCCACTGAGTAAGGCTGTTTCTACTGTTTGGTAAATCTCACCCATATATTTGTCCGTCATGGCATAACATCCCACAGAAACGCAACTGCCATGGATCATAAGATAGCTGCCACTATAACCTTGTGCTTTATCAAACTCATTAGGAAAACCAATATTGATAGATCGGTAATACCGACTATTAGGATTGAGCTGTTCGGCAGTAATTTGATAAAATCCTTCTGGACTTTTCAGGTCACCTTCAATTTTTTTGGGGCCTAGCCCGCCAGAAAACTTACAAATTGGGTAAGTTTTCGACAGTTTATATTTTCCTGATGGCGTTTTTTGGTAGAGTTCTAATAAACCTTCTTGCTTAAATATTTGAATAAAAATAGATGAGTTTGGGCTATCCGATACGTTATTATTAAGTAGAAATGAATAGTTACTTGCCTGAATAACAGGAGAATATATGAGTACAAATAAGAAAATTGCACTAAAAAATTTACTTAATTTCATATCTAAGCCATATCAAGAAAATGTTATTGAATAAAAAGAGTACATATTTTATGCATTCTAGACGAGTAAATCGAAAATTAATATAGTTTGTTAATAGTTTTTAAATGAACCTTTATTGTTTAAATAATGAACAATGATCGATAAATGTGAGCTTAAATATCGATAATATCGAATTGTTAACAAAAAAATTTAAATATTAATGCAATTTGCTTGAACTATGTCACTTCTATAGCCGGACATAGAGAGTGGGAACTGATAAAATTATGGTTGGCAGAAGATAAAATTTAGTAACAATTATGTGAGAATACCTGCTTAAGTGATGCCTATTGCTTGAGCTATTTTTTATTTAATGAGTCGCTATCATTCATTGCTGAATCGTTAGCTTAGGGTTTAACTGATAAACTTGTGCAGATCTTATGATTAAAATTAAAAAAGGCCTCAACCTTCCTATTGCAGGTGAGCCAGCCCAAGTGATAGAAGACGGCCCGAAAATTCAACACGTAGCTGTGCTAGGTGAGGAATATGTCGGAATGCGTCCTTCGATGCTGGTTAAAGAAGGTGAGCGTGTAGTTAAAGGACAGGTTCTTTTTGAAGATAAAAAGAACTCAGGGGTTTTATTTACAAGCCCAGCCTGCGGTAAAATTGTTGCTATTCATCGTGGTGAGCGTCGTGTGCTTCAATCTGTTGTCATCGAAATAGATGGTGATGAACAAGAAACTTTTGCAGCTTATACTCGTGATGAGCTATCTACATTAACGCAACAGCAAGTCGAAGAAAACTTGATAAAATCGGGTTTGTGGACTTCTTTAAGAACGCGTCCATTTAGCCGTTCTCCACAACCAGGTTCTTCACCTATCGCTATTTTTGTCACTGCAATGGATACCAATCCACTTGCAGCGGATCCTATTTTAGTTATTCAAGAGCAAGAACCAGCATTTAACGATGGGCTTTTGGTTCTAAGCCGTTTAACAGAAGGTAAAATCCATGTTTGTCATGGAGAGGGAGACTTACCGAAGAATACGGCTCATAACCAAATTTCTTATACCCAATTTATAGGGCCGCATCCTGCAGGTTTAGTGGGAACTCATATTCATTTCTTGGAACCCGTTAGCATCAAGAAAAAAGTTTGGAGCCTTAATTACCAAGACGTTATTGCTATTGGTAAGCTATTTGTTACGGGTCACCTATATACAGACCGCGTGATTTCATTAGCAGGGCCACAAGTTGAAAAGCCTCGTCTTCTGCGTACTCGTCTAGGTGCTGATTTATATGAATTAACACAAGGTCAGCTTAAAGCGGGTGAAAATCGTATTATTTCTGGTTCAGTCCTTTGGGGCGTGACATGTGATGATACTCATCACTATCTTGGTCGTTTTCACAATCAAGTTTCAGTGTTAGCCGAAGGTCGCAATAAAGAGTTATTTGGCTGGATTATGCCTGGTGTTAATAAGTTTACGATTACGCGTACCACAATCGGGCACTTCCTGAAAAATAAACGTTTTAATTTCACAACGACAATGAACGGCGGTGAGCGTTCGATGGTACCAATTGGTAATTACGAGCGAGTCATGCCTCTCGATATCATGGTCACTCATTTGTTGCGCGATCTCCTCGCTGGAGACACTGATACATCACAAGAATTGGGCTGTTTAGAGTTGGACGAAGAAGATCTAGGTTTATGTACCTATGTTTGCCCAGCGAAATATGAATATGGTCCAGTGCTACGTGATGTTCTGACCAAGATTGAGCTAGAAGGGTGATTCCATGGGTCTGAAAAATTTATTTGAAAAGTATGAGCACCATTTTGAGCCCGGTGGAAAGTTAGAAAAATACTATGCGTTATTTGAAGCAGTTTCGACTGTTTTTTATACGCCGGGTACGGTAACAAAAGGGCGTTCTCATGTCAGGGATACCATCGACCTGAAACGTATGATGATATTGGTGTGGCTAGCGGTTTTCCCAGCGATGTTCTGGGGAATGTATAACGTTGGTAACCAAGCCATCCCAGCTTTGCACCAATTATATAGCGGGGCGGAGTTACAGCAAGTTCTCGCGAGTGATTGGCATTATAGCTTAGCACAGTTTCTAGGTGCATCACTTTCGATGGATGCAGGGTGGGGAAGTAAAATGCTGCTAGGTGCAGTGTATTTCCTTCCTATTTATGCTGTCGTTTTCTTAGTCGGTGGTTTCTGGGAAGTTTTATTCGCCATGATCCGCGGCCATGAAATTAACGAAGGCTTCTTTATTACCTCGATTTTATTTGCCTTGATTGTGCCACCAACCATTCCTTTATGGCAGGCTGCATTAGGTATCACTTTCGGGGTTGTTGTTGCGAAAGAAATTTTTGGCGGTACTGGGCGTAACTTCTTAAACCCAGCATTAGCTGGCCGTGCTTTCTTATTCTTTGCTTATCCTGCTCAAATATCAGGTGACTTAGTTTGGACTGCAGCAGATGGCTTCTCTGGTGCGACACCATTATCACAATGGGCAACCGGTGGTGAGCATGCCCTAATGAACACGGTGACTCATGAACCTATTACTTGGATGCAAGCCTTTTTAGGTAATATGCCAGGTTCAATTGGTGAAGTGTCAACACTGATGTTGTTTATTGGTGGTGCTCTTATCATGTTCTTCCGTATCGCATCATGGCGTATTGTTGCTGGCGTGATGGTTGGCATGATTGCAATGTCCTACCTATTCAATGCTATTGGCTCTGATACTAACCCGTTATTTGCCATGCCATGGTGGTGGCACATGGTACTTGGTGGCTTCGCATTCGGTATGATTTTTATGGCGACAGACCCGGTATCAGCGTCTTTCACAGACAAAGGTAAATGGGCGTACGGCATTCTGATCGGTGTAATGTGTGTTCTTATCAGGGTTGTTAACCCAGCTTATCCAGAAGGGATGATGCTGGCGATCCTATTCGCCAACCTGTTTGCTCCTCTGTTTGACTATCTGGTCGTTCAAGCAAATATTAAGCGGAGAAAAGCTCGTGGCTAATGAAAAACCAATGAATAACGATAGCGTCGGCAGAACATTTCTAGTTGTTTTTATTCTTTGTCTAGTTTGCTCTATTGTCGTCGCAGGGGCTGCAGTTGGTCTAAAACCACAGCAGCAAGAACAGATTCAGTTAGATACTCAACGTAATATTTTAAGTGTTGCTGGCTTGCTGCAACCTAAAATGACCGCTGAGGAAGTTCAAGATGTATATAAGGATCGTATCGAACCTAAACTTTTGAATTTTAAAACTAATGAATTATCTGATAGCACTAGCCGTTATGACTTAAATAGCGAGCTACGCAGCGAAGAAACGAGTATTGCACTCTCTCCTGCAGAAGATATTGCAAAAATTCGCCGTCGTGCCAATAGCGCTGAAATCTATTTAGTTAAAGATGAAGCTGGAAAAGTATCACAAATTATTTTACCTGTTTACGGCTCTGGTTTGTGGTCTGTCATGTATGCCTTTATTGCGGTAGATGTAGATGGTGTCACCTCTCGTGGTATTACTTACTATGCACATGGCGAAACACCAGGGCTGGGCGGTGAGGTTGATAACCCTCAGTGGAAAGCCCAATGGCCAGGTAAAAAACTGTTCAATGAGCAGGGGGTTCCGGCAATTAAAATAGTGCGCGGTGGTGCGACAGATAACCCATTCGGTATCGACGGCCTTTCAGGTGCGACTCTAACATCAAACGGAATCCAGCATATGTTTGATTTCTGGTTAGGGGATAACGGTTTTGGTCCGTTCCTGAAAAAAGTACGTGAAGGAGCGCTGAATAATGGCTGATTCAAAAGAAGTAAAACGCGTCCTACTTGGACCGTTATTGGATAACAACCCAATTGCTTTACAGGTATTAGGGGTTTGTTCTGCACTGGCAGTGACAACGAAGTTAGAAACAGCACTCGTTATGACGATTGCTGTAACCTTAGTGACGGCATTTTCTAACTTCTTTATTTCACTCATCAGGAATTATATTCCGAGCAGCGTACGTATTATCGTTCAAATGGCAATCATTGCTTCTTTAGTTATTGTGGTTGACCAAATTTTACGTGCATATGCCTATGAAATATCAAAACAACTTTCTGTATTTGTTGGCTTGATTATTACTAACTGTATCGTAATGGGGCGTGCTGAAGCTTATGCAATGAAAGCACCACCAATTGAAAGCTTCATGGACGGTATTGGTAATGGCCTAGGTTACGGTGTGATCCTTGTTTTAGTCGGCTTTTTACGTGAGTTATTTGGTTCCGGCAAATTGTTTGGTATCACAGTTTTTGAATCACTACAAACCGGTGGTTGGTACATGCCAAATGGCCTGTTCCTCCTCGCGCCAAGTGCATTCTTTATCATCGGTATGCTGATTTGGGGGTTACGTACCCTGAAACCAGCTCAGGTAGAGAAGGACTAATCACATGGAACACTATATTAGCCTGTTTGTTAAAGCCATTTTTATTGAAAATATGGCATTAGCATTTTTCTTGGGAATGTGTACCTTCCTTGCGGTATCGAAGAATGTAAAAACTGCTTTTGGACTGGGTATCGCTGTAACGGTAGTTCTTGGGATTTCTGTCCCAGCTAATAACTTGGTATACAACTTAGTATTGCGTGATGGTGCGATTGCTGAAGGTATCGACTTATCCTTCTTGAACTTCATCACGTTTATCGGTGTTATTGCCGCGTTAGTTCAGATCCTTGAAATGATTTTAGATCGCTACTTCCCATCACTGTATAACGCGTTAGGTATCTTTTTGCCATTGATTACCGTTAACTGTGCCATTTTTGGTGGTGTTTCTTTCATGGCGCAACGTGACTATAACTTTAGCGAATCGGTCGTATATGGGTTCGGTTCGGGGATCGGTTGGATGCTCGCAATCGTATTGATGGCAGCTATTCGAGAGAAGATGAAGTACTCAGATATTCCATCGGGTCTAAAAGGGTTAGGTATCACCTTTGTGACAACCGGTTTAATGGCATTGGGCTTTATGTCCTTCTCCGGTGTGCAGCTATAAAGGCGAGAAGAATTCATGGAAATTATTATTTTAGGTGTCGTGATGTTTACCCTGATTGTCTTGGTGCTGACAGGCTTAATCCTGTTTGCAAAATCCAAGCTAGTCAACACAGGGAACATCAAAGTTGAAGTTAATGGCGATCCAGACAAAAGTTTTGAAGCTCCTGCGGGTGACAAGCTATTAGGCATGTTATCAAACCAAGGTATTTTTGTTTCATCAGCGTGCGGTGGTGGTGGCTCTTGTGGTCAGTGCCGTGTGAAAATCAAAGAAGGCGGTGGTGATATTCTGCCTACTGAGCTTTCTCACATTAATAAACGTGAAGCAAAAGAAGGCTGCCGGTTAGCGTGTCAGGTCAACGTTAAGCAAGATTTAAAAATTGAGCTTCCAGAAGAAATATTTGGCGTGAAAAAATGGGAGTGTGAAGTTATTTCTAATGATAACAAAGCCACTTTCATTAAAGAGCTGAAATTGAAAATTCCAGAAGGAGAGGTCGTTCCTTTCCGTGCGGGTGGCTTTATTCAGATTGAATGCCCGGCACATGTTGTCAAATATGAAGATTTTGATGTACCAGAAGAGTACCGTGAAGATTGGGATAAATTTAACCTATTCCGTTATGTGTCTGAGGTTAAAGAGCCAACTGTTCGCGCCTATTCCATGGCAAACTACCCGGAAGAGCATGGTATTATCATGCTAAACGTGCGTATTGCTACACCACCACCTCGTAATCCGGATGTTCCACCAGGAATTATGTCCTCTTATATTTGGTCATTAAAGCCAGGGGATAAAGTGACTATTTCTGGGCCGTTTGGTGAGTTTTTCGCTAAAGAAACGGAAGCTGAAATGGTGTTTATCGGTGGTGGTGCGGGTATGGCACCAATGCGTTCTCATATATTCGACCAACTGCGCCGCTTAGATTCTAAACGTAAGATTAGTTTCTGGTATGGTGCACGTTCTGTCCGTGAGATGTTCTACACCGAAGATTTTGACCAACTCGCTGCAGAACATGAAAACTTTACATGGAATGTAGCACTTTCTGACCCTATGCCTGAAGATAATTGGAATGGTTATACTGGCTTCATCCATAATGTCTTATATGAAAACTACTTGAAAGATCATCCAGCACCGGAAGATTGTGAGTTCTACATGTGTGGTCCTCCAATGATGAATGCTGCCGTGATCAAAATGTTGAAAGACCTCGGAGTTGAAGATGAAAATATCTTATTGGATGACTTCGGTGGTTAAGCAACTTAGCTGATTTTATTAGACTAATCAAAGTCAGTAGACAGTAACACTTTAAAGAGGGAAAATATTTTCCCTCTTTGTGATTTTAGTAAATCTATTAAGCGCTAATTAGTTAACGGTTAATAGGTAGGTTTATGATTATTTTGACTGGAACATTCTCTGCATGGGTGACGATGTAAAGTGTGTTAGTAGTCTGGGCGGCCTTAACAAAATGCGCTCATGATTGACGCGGAGAAAATTATGCTAAGTAAAAGAATTTATACCTCGGTACTGCTATTTGTTGCAGCACTGTTTCTTACTGCCTGTGGTGGACCTGAACAACAGAATCTTCAGGGGCAAACAATGGGTACGTATTATTCGGTTAAATATGTCACAGATTCTTTGGAGCCAAAGCCTGAAGCAATTCAAGCCGAAATAGATAAACGTTTGGAAGAAGTTAACGACCAAATGTCAACATATCGCCCAGACTCAGAATTAAGTCGTTTTAATCAGTTTAAAGAAGTCAATACACCGTTCCCTGTTTCTGCAGCAACGGCAACTGTAGTTAAAAAAGCCATTGAAATTAATAAGCTGACAGATGGTTCATTAGATGTAACGGTTGGGCCTTTAGTTAATTTATGGGGGTTTGGCCCTGAAGGAAGAGTCACTAAAGCACCTTCGGATGAAGAATTGGCTAAGCGCAGAGCATGGGTTGGTATCGAAAAACTCGCTGTTCAAGATAATAACTTAATTAAAACAATCCCTGAGCTATATGTCGATCTTTCCTCCATTGCGAAAGGTTATGGTGTCGACGTTGTTGCTGAATATTTAGAATCATTAGGTATCAATAATTATATGGTTGATATTGGTGGTGAAGTGCGTACGAAAGGAACAAATGGTAAAGAAGTGCCATGGCGTATCGCAATAGAAAAACCCGCATCGGATGGTGTCAGCCAAACAGCACAAGAGATTATTGAACCAGGTGACCGCTCTATCGCTACATCAGGGGACTACCGTAATTACTTCGAGCAAGATGGCGTTCGTTTTTCTCATACGATAGACCCAAAAACAGGAAAACCAATCACACATAATTTAGTCTCTATTACAGTAATTGCAGAAAATTGCATGAGTGCTGATGGCTTATCTACAGGACTAAATGTTTTAGGGCCTGAAGTTGGCTTTGCTTTAGCTGAAAAAATGAATATTCCTGTTTTTATGATTGTTAAGACAGATAAAGGTTTTGAAGAGCGCTATACTAAGGCATTCGAACCATTTTTAACCAAAAAACAGTAGTTGTAGGAGGATAAAAAATGCTGAATATTTTTATTGCAGCCTTTGCACTGTTTTTGCTGGCCTTTTTAGGTATGTCACTTGGGTATATTATTAAACGTAAGAGTATCCAAGGTAGCTGCGGCGGGTTAAGCAGTATTGGTGTTGAAAAGGTGTGTGATTGCCCTGAGCCTTGTGATGCACGTAAAAAACGTATGGCGCGTGAAGAAGCCCGTCAAAAATTACTGGATAAAAACCGTATTATTTGAATAGTAATATTTAACGGTTCTATAACTAGTAATGAGCCGGAGATGTCTAAATATAGTTATTAGACATCTCCAAATATTACTTTCCCGTTATACAGTCTAAATTAATTGCATTTTCTTAGCACATGAAACAGAGACAGGGTAATTAACATGCATGCTTTTTGTCTCACCATCAAATCTAATCGTGACCTTTCCATTATCATTGTTGTTAATTTGGCAAGGTAAAAAATCACCACTACTCCACAGTTCATTACTTTTCGTAGTAATTTTAGCTTTCCAAGCACTTTTACCTGTTGTTGAGTAAGGGAATGAATTTACGTTAGAGCTAGATGTGGCATGTGCTAGATTATAAAATATAAACACATTATCATAGGGGTTATCACTATTATGATAATGTATTTCAACTTTCCTTAATGTTTCATTCCAATAATTCTCGACAATCATTGTTCCAATATTTGACATATAAAACCTTTTTTAAATTATTTTAAATAGAATTTTTGTGATGGATTAAATATATCAAGTTTTCTATAGCAGTAAATTAAGAACAATTATTATTAATTGATGAAAAGAATGTTTTTAAGATGTGATTTAATTCCTAAGCTATTATTAAAGTAATAATAGCTTAGGTGATGTTATTAGATTATTTTTTAAATGCTTTTGGGGAATCAACCATTACAGCATCAACACCAATTTCTTTTGCGAGTTGGTAGTCACTGTCATTATTAACACCAAAGACAATGATATAGGCATTGCCATTTTTTCTAAAACAGTCAATGGCTTCTTTATCCCATGAAAGGGTTGCTGGCGAGCGTGCTTCGCCTAAAGTATATTTTTCGACCACTTCAACTTTACGATGTAGTTCAAAGCCATACCAGCGAGTTGTTGTTTTGTCATTTTCTATTGAGCATTGATGGTTCATCACAACATTTGCCAACAGGGTGCGAGTCTCATCACGACTTTCAAATAATGGGATCTTTGGAGAAAGGGATTTGAGTGCTTTTAAAAATTCATCATTAGTGGAATAAAAACGTACTTGGTTAAATGCATTAGTTTTATCTAAGAGAGCTAAAATCGCCTTTGCTTGAATATCAGGGTTGGCATCAGGGGATTTTAAATCTACGTAGAAAGTTGTGTCTGGGTATTTTTGCAGAATATTTTCTAGTGTAGTGATAGTTGTTTTTTGTAAGGGGAATTGCTGATTATGTTTTTGACTAAACTTATAAGCAGCATTGACATGATTGAGTTGTTCTACTGTATAAGCAGATACGTTACCTTTTTTGTCCGTCAATGAATCTAGATCACTCGGACGATATAGGACTAATTGATTATCTTTACTAAGTTGAACGGTAAGCCAAATAGCATCGGCATTATTTTGCTTGGCTAAATCAATGGCATAAATTGTGTTTTCTGGTGCATCTGCTGTTCCTGCACGGTGAGCTACAATTTTAGGGGATAGTGCTAAATTAGGGGATAGTGCGAAAACTGTTTGGCTAGCAAGCAGCATAATGAGAGGAGCCATAAATTTAACATATTTTGATGTTGATATAATTGCCATAGAGATGATCCATAAATAGTTTTTCAAGATATTGTTGTTGGTAAAACAACTCTTTTTATTACTTTTTTGTTTAAAAGTAAGTAGTAATACTTATTTTTAAGACAAACTTTAAGCCGAATCTAGAGTTGGATAGCTTGGCAGATGATTATTGCAATAATATGAATTACCTAGTTATCATGGAGTTAGCTTTTTCATTCGTCAATTTTATGGTGATGTGACAATAATTGCATGGCTAATAAAAATACTGTATATTTAATCAGGTGTTTGATTAGCAGAGTTAACCCGTGCGTAAAATTATTCATATTGATATGGACTGCTTTTATGCAGCGATCGAAATGCGTGACGACCCAAGCCTTCGTAATGTCCCCATTGCAGTGGGGGGAAGCGCAGATCGCCGAGGCGTTATTAGTACTGCAAATTATGAAGCCCGTCGCTACGGTGTTCACAGTGCGATGTCTACTGCGATTGCACTTAGGCTTTGCCCTCACTTGAAAGTGGTTCCTGGGCATATGGCACTTTACAAAGAAACCTCCCTGTATATTCGAAAAATATTTGCTCGCTATACTGACCTCATAGAACCACTTTCTCTTGATGAAGCTTATTTGGATGTCACTGATTGTACGCAATTACATGGCTCTGCAACGCTAATTGCTGAGGCCATTCGCCAGCAAATCTTTGATGAACTGCAATTAACCGCTTCAGCGGGGATAGCGCCAATAAAATTTTTGGCGAAAATAGCTTCAGATATGAATAAACCCAATGGCCAATTCGTGATCACGCCGCAAAATATGGATCAATTTATTCTTAGCTTGCCCCTTAAAAAAATTCCTGGCGTGGGTAAGGTAACCGCTCAGAAATTAGCGGATATGGGGTTACTCACTTGTGCTGACGTCCAAAAATATGATGTTGTTACATTGGTTAAAAGCATGGGTAAATTCGGGCAGGTACTTTGGGATCGATGCCATGGTATCGATGAGCGTGCTATTAACCCTGATAGACTCAGAAAGTCGGTAGGGGTTGAACGCACCCTTGCAGAAGATATATATCAATGGAGCGATTGTCTGCCTCTGCTTGATAAACTCTATGACGAACTACAATTACGTCTAGCGAAGGTAAAACCCGATCTGCGTATTGCTCGTCAAGGTGTAAAATTTAAATTTGCAGACTTTCAGCAAACAACACAAGAACACGTATACCCAATTCTTAATAAACAAGATTTAGTCCAGATAGCGAAACAAGTTTGGGATAATCGCCGCTTAGGGCGTGGTGTTCGGTTAGTTGGTTTGCATGTGATGCTGCAAAGCCCGCAGCTTGAAAGGCAATTATTACTTGAATTATAAAAAACACCCATCGCATGATGGGTGTTTCATAACAATTAATTGCTTATTCTTTGACTGGAATTGCTTTTAAAACCGCAGTTAGTAATTTCCAATACTCTCCAACGCTTGCAATGTGTACACGTTCATCAGGGGAGTGTGCACCGCGAATAGTTGGCCCAATTGAAACCATATCCATGTCTGGGTAAGGTTTTTTGAATAGACCACACTCAAGTCCTGCGTGGATCACCATGACATTAGGGATTTTACCGAACAGCTTGTTGTAGGTATCGCTGACTAAATGCATTACTGGTGAGTCTGCATCTGGTTGCCAACCTGGGTAGCTACCTTCTGCACGGTATTGGGCTTGTGCTAATTTACTGATAGATGTCAACATGTTAACAACGTAGTTTTTGCCGCTATCGATAAGTGAACGAACAAGGAAGATAATTTCTGCTTTATCTTCAGTTAGTCGTACAACACCTTCGTTAAGTGAGGTTTCAACCACGCCAATGGCAACATCACTCATGCGGATCACACCGTTTGGCGCCGCATTTAAGAAGAAAACAAAACGTTTTTGGCAGTCATCAGAAAGTGCTTTTAATTCGCTTTGCGTTTCATCTAGTAGTAGAACAAGGTTAGGCTCAACGACGGCTAATTCATTTTTCAGAATATCTTCATAACGAGCTCTTAGAGCAGTTAACTCAGCGACTTTGTTCGCAGGAACGGCAATAATGGCGTAAGCTTCCCGAGGAATGGCGTTACGAACAGTACCACCTCTGAAATCTAATAGTTTTAGGTTTAAATCTTCTGCGTGGCCAGCTAGAAAACGTGCTAACAGCTTATTGGCATTACCTAAGCCTAAATGTACATCACCACCAGAGTGCCCACCTTTTAGGCCTTTTAGGGTCATTGTGAAGGTTTTATAGCCTTGTGGTAATGCTTCACGTGTCAGGTCAAACGTAGAGGTAAAGTCAACCCCACCAGCACAACCCATGTAAATTTCACCTTCTTCTTCTGAGTCGGTGTTAATCAGAATATCGGCTTGTAACCAGCCTGCTTTCAAGCCAAACGCACCTTCCATGCCGGCTTCTTCAGTCATGGTCAGAAGAACTTCCATTGGCCCATGCTCAACACTATCATCAGCAAGAACAGCCAACGCAGAAGCTAAGCCAATGCCGTTATCAGCACCTAAAGTGGTTCCTTCAGCGGTGACCCATTCACCATTAACATATGGACGAATTGGATCTGTTTTAAAGTCATGTACCGTGTCGTTATTTTTCTGTGGCACCATGTCTAAGTGAGCTTGTAAAACAACGCCTTTGCGGTTTTCATAACCAGGGGTTGCAGGTTTACGGATCAGAATATTACCCACTTCATCACGTTCAACGTGAAAGCCTTTTTGTTTTGACCAATCAACAATATGTGCGGCTAAGGCTTCTTCGTGGTATGAAGGGTGCGGGATAGAACAGATTTTCGCGAAGATGTCCCATAGTGGTTGGGGGGATAATGTAGCTAGCTCAGACACGTCTCTCTCCTTTTATTTTCCCTTTATATTTCAATCTGTAGCGTTGTTGGCTTCATTCATAAATCCCAGTCACATACTTATGTATGCTCCTAGGATTTACTCATTTGCCGCCTAGCTACAAATTGAACTATTTAGGGATAATATCCTGAATAACCCAGTAGGAGCTGATCGGCAACCAACGTTAATTTCAGCTTCAATTTTAAAAGGAATATTGCTGTAATTATGACCTAACAGCCTGAAGTTTCGAATTAAAGGCTGCCTCTTTTATAAACTCAGGATAACACTTTCTTTTGAGCAATGGACAGTGTAAATGATAATAATTAATGTCGAATGGTGCTTTTTACTGGTTTTTAACCGGCCAAATCACTATAATCTCGCGCAACCTTTTTTCCGCAAGACACATTTCAGATTTACTCAGCAGTCGGGACCCGAATTTTATGAGCGAAAAATATGTCGTAACGTGGGATATGTTGCAAATACATGCCCGTAAACTCGCACAACGTTTATTACCAGTAGAGCAATGGACCGGTATTATCGCGGTTAGCCGTGGTGGCCTTGTTCCTGGAGCACTTCTAGCACGCGAACTTGGTATTCGTAACGTTGACACCGTTTGTATTTCTAGCTATGACCATGACAACCAGCGCGAATTAACCGTGATTAAACGTGCTGAAGGTGATGGTGAAGGCTATATTGTCATTGATGATTTGGTGGATACAGGCGGCACAGCTCAAGCTATCCGTAACATGTACCCTAAAGCCCACTTTGTTACTATTTTTGCAAAACCTGCAGGGCGTCCATTAGTGGATGACTACGTAGTTGATATTCCACAAGACACATGGATCGAACAGCCATGGGATATGGGCGTCGTTTTTGTTAAACCATTGTGTGAACAAGATAAATAAATCTGTGTTTTACGCGAGCTTTAGGTAAAAACATTGTAATTATAAAGTGTTATAGAATTTATTGATTGCAAAAACACATTAATACCTAAAATTTTTAAGCTAAACACGATATAATTTGGGGAGTGCATTTTTGCATTCCCTTTATTTTTGGCCAAATTCAACTCTGATAGACAAGGAAATAGGGATGACTCAGCAAAACCTTTCAGAAAAACTTTTCAAACCTAAAGTCAGACAAGTTGAAACGTCAACATTAGTCTCTTATTCATCTCAAACAATTTCTCAAATTAAAGAACATAGTGTGTTAAGTGGGTCTCACCATGCGGGGTGGTACCGTATGATTAACCGCTTAATGTGGATTTGGCGGGGAATAGACGCCTTAGAAATTGAAGAGGTGCTAAGCCGTATTGCTATCTCAGATGCTGAGCGTAGTGATGATAATTTATTGGATACAGTCATTGGTAATCGTCGTGGAAACTGGTGTTTTGAATGGTCCCAGCAAGCCATGCATTGGCAGCAAAAAGCGTTAGAGTTTGAAAAAGGTGCAGAAGCAGGGGATGCTTGGTTGCGTTCTGCTAATTTGTACAGCATTGCAGCTTATCCTTTTATTAAAGGTGACGAGCTGGCTGACCAAGCTATTTTGTTGGCTTGTAAAGCGTATGATAGCGCAGCAAAATTTTCTCAATATCGCTTAAAGAAAATTCCATTTAAAGTTGATGGTGGAAAAGAAGTCTGTGGCTTTTTACATATTCCTTCACACGGTCAAGGGCCTTACCCGACCGTGATGATTTGCGGCATGTTAGATAGTTTACAAATTGATTTTTGCCGCTATTTCCGTGACTACCTCGAACCTCTCGGTATTGCGATGCTAACACTGGATATGCCATCTATTGGTTATTCGGTAAAACAAAAGCTTACACAGGAAACAAGCACCCTACATGAGCAAATTGTTCGCCAGATTGGGGATATCGCTTGGATTGACCACACGCGTTTTGGTATCGTGGGTATGCGTTTTGGCGCAAATATAGCATTAAGATTAGCTTATATGTGTCCAGATAAGATTAAAGCAGTCGCTGTCATAGGGCCAATTGTGCACAGTTTATTGCATGAAGAGAAATATCAGCAGGATATTCCTCGAATGGTTCTGGATGTGTTCGCCAGTCGTTTGGGTATTTATCAAGTTGATGGTTCTGCTTTACGCCATGAGTTAAGTTGTTATTCACTTAAAAATCAAGGGCTTTTAGGGCGACGCAGTAAAGTCCCAATGTTATCGGTTAGCCTCAAAGATGATATTTATAGCCCTAAAGCCGAATCTGATTTAATTCGACGCTCTTCGATGGATGCTGATACGATAATGCTACCAAGCCAGCCTGTTTTTGCTAATTTTGAAAAGGCGTTAAGTGAAACTACTAATTGGTTAAAAGCAAAAATACTTTAATTTTATTTAATAACTTGCTTATTTTTACCCATTTGTTAAAAAGGGATCTTCCCAAGAAGGAGATCCTTAACATGGCTTTACCGACTGATTACTCAAATGGAAAGTATTTAAAGAAGTTTGCTTCGATAGGACCTTATTTACGTGAAAAACAATGTTTAAATGGCTGTTATATATTTGATAGCCTCGTTGTTTGCGTGAATGCAAATATTGCCCCAGAAAAACGCGAATTTTGGGGGTGGTGGCTAAAATTGGTAGCAACTGATAAGGGCTTTGAATTTATTTATCATTTTGGCCTATACAACAGTCATGGTAGTTGGCAAGTCAAAGCACTAAAAGATGCGGCAACCATTGAAGCGACCGAGCAAAATTTAGTGTCATTTCACCAAGCCCTTGCAAAACAATTATCTGAACTTGAGTTAAGCCTCTTTCCCTCCCCGCTAATGGCAGAATTAAAACTGGAATTAAGCGCATAAATTTGTTTTAAACCAACTTTTGTTGAATTTTGCGTTATGCTTGTTGGCATAACGCGCTTCTCCTGATAAAAATGATACCTACTTTTTGGTTTATTAATCCTAATGGCAGAAAAATGATGAAAAATAGCCAGACGCTGGTAGTTAAATTAGGGACCAGTGTATTAACAGGGGGCTCGCGCCGTTTAAATCAAGCTCATATTGTTGAGCTTGTCAGGCAATGCGCGCAGCAATATGAAAAAGGGCATCGCATTATTATTGTGACTTCTGGGGCAATTGCCGCGGGTCGCGAACATTTAAATTACCCCGAACTGCCGGCTACCATAGCATCTAAACAGTTGCTTGCGGCGGTCGGTCAAAGTCGTTTAATTCAGTTATGGGAACGGTTATTCTCCATTTATGGTATTCATATCGGGCAAATGTTACTGACACGAGCCGATTTAGAAGACAGAGAACGTTTCTTAAATGCACGAGATACCTTGCAAGCTCTGTTAGATAACGGAATCATTCCAGTTATTAATGAAAATGATGCCGTTGCTACCGCAGAAATTAAAGTCGGTGATAATGACAATCTATCCGCTTTGGCCGCGATTCTTGGCGATGCCGACAAACTGCTATTACTCACGGATATCGAAGGCTTATATGATGCTGACCCACGCAGTAATCCAAATGCAAAATTGATACCCGAAGTGTATGGTATCAATGATGAACTTCGTGAAATGGCGGGGGGAAGCGTTAGCGGGTTAGGAACCGGTGGAATGGCAACTAAATTACAAGCAGCAGATGTCGCGGGCCGCGCAGGAATTGATGTTATCATTGCAGCAGGCAATAAACCCGATGTTATTAATGCGGTTATTGAAAATCTTCCAGTTGGTACCCGTTTTTATGGGCAAAAAAATCCAATGGAAAATCGTAAACGTTGGATTTTCGGTGCTCCAGCCGCTGGGGATGTCTACATTGATGATGGTGCACAACTGGCAATTATGGAAAAAGGCAGTTCATTGTTGCCAAAAGGAATTAAAAAGATTGAAGGCGATTTCTCTCGAGGCGCAGTGATCCGTATTCGTAATATGGCAGGAAAAGACCTAGCTCATGGGGTCAGCCATTATAACAGTGATGCACTGAGAATGATTGCTGGGCACCATTCACAAGAAATCAACAAAATACTTGGCTATGAACACGGTTCTGTGGCTGTTCATCGTGATGATATGATAGTGAGTTAATTATGTTAGAGACAATGGGTAAGGCAGCAAGAGTTGCTTCATGGCAATTAGCTCAGTTAAGTACCAAACAAAAAAATGCAGCACTATTACAAATTGCAGATCTACTAGAACAAGATAATGCAGTTATACTGGCAGCGAATCAAAAAGACATGGCGCAGGCAAAAGCAAGCGGTATGAGTGAGGCGTTACAAGACCGATTATTATTGACGCCAGAGCGTTTAAAAAGTATTGCTGATGATGTCAGAAAAGTATGTCAATTAGCTGATCCTGTTGGGCAAATCATTGATGGAAGCCAATTGGATAGCGGTTTAAATTTACAACGTCGCCGTGTTCCATTGGGAGTTGTTGGCGTTATTTATGAAGCTCGCCCTAATGTTACCGTTGATGTGGCCTCGTTATGTTTAAAAACAGGTAATGCGGTCATTTTGCGTGGCGGGAAAGAGACGCATCATACTAACCTTGCGGTAGTGGAAGTTATTCAAAAAGCATTGGAAAATAGCGGCTTGCCAGCAGATGCAGTACAAGCTATTAATAATCCGGACCGTGAATTAGTTGCACAATTACTCAAATTAGATCGTTACATTGATATGCTAATCCCTCGTGGCGGTGCGGGGTTACATAAATTATGTCGTGAGCAATCCACGATCCCGGTAATTACCGGGGGCATTGGCGTTTGCCATACATTTGTTGATAAATCGGTGGATTTTAATAAAGCCATTGATGTGATTATTAATGCGAAAGTTCAGCGCCCAAGTGCCTGTAATTCACTTGAAACATTATTAGTTCATAAAGAGATTGCGACTGAGTTCCTACCGTTTTTAAGTGAAAAAATGGCGCAGCAACAAGTCACTCTGCATGCGAGTGAAAAAGCACTTCCATTACTAAAACAAGGCCCAGCGAAAGTTGTTGATGTAAAACCTGAAAACCTTGTCGATGAGTGGTTATCACTGGATCTTAACGTAGAAATTGTGGATGACATTGACGCAGCTATTGACCATATTCGCCAGTATGGTACTGCGCATTCTGATGCTATCTTGACAGAATCTATTCATCAAGCTGACTATTTTGTTCAATGTGTAGATTCAGCAGCGGTATATGTTAATGCAAGCACTCGCTTTACTGATGGTGGTCAGTTTGGTTTAGGTGCAGAGGTCGCAGTAAGTACGCAGAAATTACACTCACGTGGCCCTATGGGGTTAGATGCACTAACAACGTATAAATGGATCGGATATGGCGACTTTTTGAGTCGTCCATAATGAGTAAAAATGATGAGATAGCCACACTTGTGTGGCTTGAGGTTGTTGACAAAGCGAGATAAAAGCGTGGTTTTTCCCGCTTTGTGTTATCAGCCAAAAATCAATAAATTGATTTTCCTAGTTTATTTTCAAAACCTATTAGATTGCTGCCAAACATAATATGTTTGGCAGCAGTCTATCGCCACACTTGTGTGGCTTTCTTTTTTTATTTGTCAAATTAAGCAATTTATCATAAGTAAATTTGTAATCAGTATTGCTTAGTATTCATGATGATGGGATGAAATTTAATGTTTTACATTATCGGTCCAAGAGGTTCGGGTAAAACCACAATTGGTAAAAAATTTGCAGAATCTAAAGGCTATCAATTTGTTGATACAGATAAATTGGTTTTAGAAAAAGCGGGAAAAAGTATCGCTGAAATTGTTGAACAGCACGGTTGGGATTACTTTCGTCAGCTAGAAACTGACGTCCTTAAGTCGATTAAGCAAAATAATATGATTGTTTCTACTGGCGGAGGCCTGGTTCTCGCAGAAGAAAATCAGCAAATTATGCGTAATAACGGCACTGTTATTTATTTAAATACCCATCCTGAAGTTTTAGCAAAACGCCTTGCAGCAGAGCCACAAGCGGATCAACGACCAAGTTTGACCGGGAAATCTTTAATTGAAGAAATTGAAGAAGTGATGCAACAAAGGGAACCTATCTACCGTGCGACTGCTCACCATATTATTGATGCTGCGCAGCCTGTCGACGATATCATCGCACAACTTAATGATTTAACTTAAACTAATGACTAATAAGCCTGCGGTGTTTTCGGAATATACTAATTAGAGCAAAGGGAGTAGCTCAGTAAGATAGATGTCACTAAAGGTATAGTTGTATCACACTAATATATAAAAATATAATCATAGTATAGGGACTCATTATGTTGGCAAAGATAGTCAAAACAGTACTTAAATTTTTGTTTCGCGTGCAAGTTATTGGTGATGCGAAAGAGTTTAATCAAGATAAATGTTTGATTACACCTAATCATGTTTCTTTCCTTGATGGTGTATTAATCGCACTTTTCTTACCTGTTAAACCTGTATTTGCTGTTTATTCAACATTTGCCACACCAAAAATGGTGAAGCGCCTTAAGCCCTATGCAGATATTGTCCCTCTTGATCCTGCCAACCCTCTAGGTATTCGTCATCTAGTTAAAGAGGTAGAAAAAGGGCGCCCGATAGTTATTTTTCCAGAAGGCCGAATTTCAGTTCATGGCTCTTTAATGAAAATATACGAAGGAGCGGCTTTTGTGGCCGCAAAGTCTGGAGCAAAAGTTGTTCCTATTCGTATAGAAGGGGCTCAATATAGCCATTTTGGGCGTCTGAAAGGCATTTTTCCATTAAAATGGTTTCCGAAGATCACATTGCATATCTTGCCGGCACAAGCTATCCCAATGCCTGAAGCACCTAAGGCTGTAGAGCGTCGAGCTCTGGCTGGTGAACACCTGTACCAAATCATGAAATCTGCTCGTATGTCTTGTTTACCACAAGTCACATTAGTTGAAGAATTTATTCAAAGTGTTCAGTTTTTTGGGCGCCGTACGCCTTGTATCGAGGACATCGCATTTAAAGAAGACTCATATCAATCCCTATTGAAAAAAACCTTAGGGGTTGGTCGTATTATTGAACGCTATACACATGAAAATGAAAGAGTTGGCCTATTATTGCCAAATGCGACAGTCACCGCGGCTGCAATTTTCGGTGCTTTAATGAGAGGCCGAGTACCTGCTATGCTCAATTACACAGCGGGCAGTCACGGTATTAGTAACGCGTTAAAAGCCTCTGCGGCGAAAGTAGTCTTTACTTCGCGCCAATTTTTGGAAAAAGGCAACTTAACGCATATTCCAGAACAAGTGCCAGAAGCAAGTTGGATTTATCTTGAAGATTTAAAAGATACGGTAACATGGCAAGATAAATTATGGATTATTAAACACTTATTCAACCCTAAAAAAGCCATTCTTCCTCGTAAACCGTCTGATGAAGCCGTTGTTTTATTCACATCTGGTTCTGAAGGTACACCAAAAGGTGTTGTTCACAGCCATGCTAGCTTGATGGCAAACGTAGAACAAATAAAAACGATCGCTGATTTCACCCCACGTGACCGTTTTATGTCGTCACTGCCGTTATTTCACGCATTTGGTTTGACGGTTGGTTTATTTATCCCTCTATTTTCAGGAAGCCGAGTTTTCCTTTATCCAAGCCCATTGCATTACCGAGTCATTCCTGAATTAGTCTATGACAAAAACTGCACCGTATTATTCGGAACATCAACCTTTTTAGGTAACTACGCACGGTTTGCTCATCAGTATGATTTCGCACGTTTACGTTATGTGGTTGCCGGTGCAGAAAAATTATCGGATAAAACGAAAAAAATCTGGTTTGATAAATTTGGCATCCGAATTCTTGAAGGTTATGGGGTCACTGAATGTGCACCAATTGTATCAATCAATGTCCCTATGGCCGCGAAAGAAGGCTCTGTTGGGCAAATTTTACCTGAAATGGAAGCGCGAATTATTCCAATTTCTGGAATTGAACAGGGTGGTAAATTACAGCTTAAAGGCCCAAATATTATGAAAGGGTATTTGCGCGTTGAAGCCCCTGGCGTCCTTGAAACACCGCAAGCTGAAAATGCACAAGGTGAAATAGAGGAAGGTTGGTACGACACTGGTGATATCGTTGAATTAGACCATAAAAATTTCTGTACTATAAAAGGCCGTGTTAAACGTTTTGCTAAACTTGCAGGAGAAATGGTTTCCCTCGAAAGTATCGAGCAAATGGTGGCATCTATTTCTCCCAATGCAAATCACGGTGTGGTTACAAAGCCAGATAGCAGTAAAGGTGAAGCACTTGTTTTGTTCACAACAGATAAAGAATTAGACCGTAGCGCATTATCCAGTGCAGCCAAAAGTAAAGGATTAACCGAGTTAGCGGTTCCACGCGATATTCGTTTTGTTAAAGAGTTGCCAGTGCTAGGTAGTGGTAAAACGGATTTTGTTACATTAAAGCAAATGGCATTAAAGGATGAATAATATGCAAGAAAGCACTTCCAATTCACCGCTAATGAGCCGAGGTATGAAAGCAGTACTGGCTTCACAGTTCCTCTCTGCATTTGCGGATAATGCATTATTATTTGCCATATTAGCCCAGCTCAAAGCCGAATTTTACCCCGAGTGGAGTCACCCTATCTTGCAAATGGTGTTTGTTTTTACTTACATCATTTTAGCGCCATTTGTTGGGCAAATCGCGGATAGGTTTTCAAAAGGCCGAGTGATGTTGTTTTCTAACATCTTTAAATTTATTGGAGCACTAGGGATTTGTTTTGGCCTAAACCCATTCCTTTGCTATGGGTTAGTGGGGATCGGTGCAGCATCCTATTCACCGGCTAAATACGGTATTCTCGGTGAACTCACTGGCGGCGATAACCTTGTTAAGGCCAATGGTGTGATGGAGGCTTCAACAATTGCAGCCATTTTAGTGGGGTCAGTTGTCGGAGGAATGCTGTCCGATATTAACTTAATCTTAGCGTTAGGTACATGTGCTGCACTGTATGCGTTAGCCGTTATTGCGAATTTTTTCATCCCACACTTAGTTGCGGCGAGGCCTGGAAAAGGTTGGGATCTTAAGCTGTTGATGGCGTCTTTTTTCAGTGCTTGCCGTGTGCTATGGGCGAATCAAGAGAGTCGTTTTTCACTAGTCGGAACTAGCTTGTTCTGGGGGGCCGGGGTAACGTTGCGTTTTCTGCTCGTTGCATGGGTGCCTGTAGCGTTGGGGTTACAAGACAACACCACACCAACCATTCTAAATGCGATGGTTGCGGTGGGGATAGTCGCAGGTGCGGGGCTTGCTGCCAAATTTATTACCTTAAAAACGGTTTATCGATGCATCCCTGCGGGAGTTATTATAGGTGTGATGGTAGTGTTACTTTCCTTGCAAACTAACATTATTCCATCCTATTTTATTTTAATTATTCTTGGGATTTTTGGCGGTTTATTTGTCGTTCCATTGAATGCATTATTACAAGAAAAAGGGAAAGAAACCGTTGGCGCAGGGAATGCGATCGCCGTACAAAATTTAGGTGAAAATAGTGCAATGCTGATTATGTTAGGCTTGTACTCACTGGCAATTAAAGCAGGTTTATCCGTTGTGAATGCGGGTATTGGTTTTGGTGCTGTATTTGCAATTGCGATTGCGGGTTTATGGGTTTGGGATCGTGCTCGTAAAAAAATGGCATAAAGGTAGATAGCATCATGATAGATGAGAAACGGCTTGAAACACTGAGTATTCAGATTGGACTGAAACTGAAAGAACAGGGTAAAACAGTCACAACCGCTGAGTCTTGTACCGGGGGCTGGGTTGCGAAGGTTTTAACCGATATCTCGGGTAGCTCAGATTACTTTCAGCGCGGTTTTGTGACATACAGTAATGAAGCAAAGCATCAAATGATTGGTGTTAAGAGCGAGTCTTTACAACGGTATGGTGCTGTAAGCCAACAAGTTGTTACAGAAATGGCGGAAGGCGCTTTGCAAGAAGCCAGTGCAGATTTCGCTGTTTCAGTTAGTGGAATAGCAGGCCCTGGGGGCGGTAGTATAGAAAAACCTGTTGGTACGGTATGGTTTGGTTTTGCGCAAAAACAGGCAGACCAAACGGTATTTGTCACAACACAACATAGAGTGTTTCAAGGAAACCGAAACGAAGTTCGTTTTCAATCAACAGTTTATATACTTGAAACACTTTTAAAGCAGTTAAATTAAAAATTTCCTTGATACTGTATGATTATACAGTATAATCAGTTTCAACAAACCGAATTCAATCGTTTTATTTGCAGTGGTCAAATCATTGCACTTAGGGAGTAAACATGGCTATTGATGAAAACAAACAAAAAGCACTTGCAGCAGCATTAGGCCAAATTGAAAAACAATTTGGTAAAGGTTCCATTATGCGTCTTGGTGAAGACCGCTCTATGGATGTTGAAACTATCTCAACAGGCTCCTTATCCCTTGATGTTGCATTGGGTGCTGGTGGCTTGCCACTAGGTCGTATTGTTGAAATCTACGGCCCTGAATCCTCAGGTAAAACAACACTAACCCTGCAAGTTATTGCAGCAGCACAACGTAGCGGTAAAACGTGTGCTTTCATCGATGCTGAACACGCTTTAGACCCTATCTATGCTAAAAAATTAGGCGTCGATATTGATAACTTACTGTGCTCTCAACCTGATACCGGTGAACAAGCGCTAGAAATTTGTGATGCATTAACTCGCTCAGGTGCGGTTGATGTAATCATCGTTGACTCCGTTGCTGCGTTAACACCAAAAGCAGAAATTGAAGGTGAAATTGGTGATTCACATATGGGCTTAGCTGCTCGTATGATGAGCCAAGCAATGCGTAAGTTAGCGGGTAACTTAAAAACATCTAATACCCTACTGATCTTTATCAACCAAATTCGTATGAAGATTGGTGTTATGTTTGGTAACCCAGAAACAACAACGGGTGGTAATGCATTAAAATTTTATGCATCTGTTCGTTTAGATATCCGTCGTATTGGTGCAGTGAAAAATGGCGAGGAAATTGTCGGTAGTGAAACTCGCGTTAAAGTGGTAAAAAACAAAGTTGCAGCGCCATTTAAACAAGCTGAATTCCAAATTTTGTATGGTGAAGGTATTAATACCTTCGGCGAGTTAATTGATTTGGGTGTAAAACACAAATTAATTGAAAAAGCAGGGGCTTGGTATAGCTATAACGGCGATAAAATTGGCCAAGGTAAAGCTAATTCAACAAATTATTTAAAAGAGCACCCTGAAGTCGCTCAAGAAATTGATACCAAACTGCGTGAAATGTTATTAAACCACACTGGTGAATTTAGCAGTGCGGCAACAGACTTTATCAATGATTCTGATGAAGAAGAAACACCAGAAGAATTTTAATATCAATCTAGTTTATTGATTAGTAAGTAAATTATAGGCGCTCCGCTGATGTGGTTGCGCCTGTTTTGTTTTAAACCTATTACATTAATAGTTTATTGAACAGTTTTTCTGTGGAAAAATACGCCAGTGCAAGGTATAAACATACTTTCAGAAAATATCTAGACGCTTTACAATGAAAGCTGCGAATGGATGTATCTATATTTTACTTCTGCACAAAGAGACTTTATCTTATCAGTCACTTTTTAATCGGAGAGTTGATTAGAGGTGATGTTACATTCCATCTCAACAATTCGTAATTCTGTTTCCAGCTTGATATCGGGATAAATATGAGTAAAAGCACCGCTGAGATCCGTCAAGCGTTTCTCGACTTTTTTCATACAAAAGGTCATCAAGTGGTCTCTAGTAGTTCACTAGTGCCAAATAATGACCCTACACTATTGTTCACAAACGCAGGGATGAACCAGTTCAAAGATGTATTTCTTGGTCTGGATAAAAGAGCATATTCCCGAGCGACAACCGCGCAGCGCTGTGTGCGCGCGGGTGGTAAACATAACGACTTAGAAAATGTGGGCTATACCGCTCGCCACCATACATTTTTTGAAATGTTAGGCAATTTTAGCTTTGGCGATTACTTTAAGCATGACGCAATCCGTTTTGCTTGGGAATTATTGACTAGCGAAGAATGGTTTAACTTACCAAAAGAAAGGCTGTGGGTGACCGTTTACGCAACTGATGATGAAGCCTATGACATTTGGAACAAAGAAATTGGTGTTCCAGTTGAGCGTATTATTCGTATCGGTGATAACAAGGGCGCGCCATATGCGTCAGATAACTTCTGGCAGATGGGTGATACAGGTCCTTGTGGCCCATGTACTGAGATTTTCTATGATCACGGTGACCACATATGGGGTGGGCCTCCAGGAAGCCCAGAAGAAGACGGTGATCGCTATATTGAAATTTGGAACTTGGTCTTCATGCAATTTAACCGTCAGTCTGACGGGACAATGGAGCCTCTGCCAAAACCTTCAGTCGATACAGGAATGGGCTTAGAGCGTATTTCTGCAGTATTGCAGCACGTTAATTCAAACTATGAAATTGATATTTTCCGCGATCTCATCGCTGCTGCTGCTAAAGCAACAGGTGCGACAGATTTAGAAAATAAATCATTACGTGTTATTGCTGACCATATTCGTTCTTGTGCATTCCTTGTAAGTGATGGTGTTATTCCATCAAATGAAGGCCGTGGTTATGTTCTGCGTCGCATTATCCGTCGTGCTGTTCGTCACGGTTATATGCTTGGTGCCAAAGATACCTTCTTCTATAAATTAGTGGCGCCACTGATTAACGTCATGGGGTCCGCGGCTGATGAACTTGGACGCCAGCAAGCAATGGTCGAAAAAGTTCTCAAG
Organism: Providencia sp. PROV255; assembly: GCF_028478065.1. Taxonomy (NCBI): domain Bacteria; kingdom Pseudomonadati; phylum Pseudomonadota; class Gammaproteobacteria; order Enterobacterales; family Morganellaceae; genus Providencia; species Providencia sp. PROV255. The sequence goes on from NZ_JAMPMI010000010.1 coordinate 365,744, forward strand.
ACCGAAGAAGAACAATTTGCTCGTACTTTAGAACGTGGTCTTCAATTATTAGATGAAGAGCTTGCCTCACTGAAAGGGGATACTCTGGACGGTGAAGCTGCATTCCGCTTATATGACACCTATGGCTTCCCAATCGATTTAACGGCAGATGTTTGCCGTGAACGCAATATTAAAGTCGACGAAGAAGGTTTTGAGCGAGCGATGGAGGACCAACGTCGTCGTGCGCGCGAATCCAGTGGTTTTGGGGCAGATTATAACTCTTTAATTAAAGTTGATAAGCGCAGTGAATTCTCCGGTTATCAATATGATGAGCAACAAGCTACTATTACTGCATTATATAAAGATGGCCAGCCTGTAGATAGCTTGAATGCTGGTGAAGAAGGCTTAGTTATACTAGACAAAACAGCATTTTACGCAGAGTCTGGTGGGCAAGTCGGTGATACTGGTTATTTAAATAATGATAGTGCGAGCTTTAAAGTTACTGACACGCAAAAATATGGTCAAGCGATTGGGCATATTGGTAAGGTTGAAGCGGGATCACTCGTTGTTAATCATAGAATTACCGCTTTCGTGGATAGTGCTAGACGTGATGCGATCCGTTTAAATCACTCAGCAACGCACTTACTGCATGCGGCACTACGCCAAGTATTAGGTGACCATGTTTCTCAAAAGGGGTCATTGGTTAATGATAAATACTTGCGTTTTGACTTCTCTCATTTTGAGGCGATGACACAAGACCAACTACGCCAAGTAGAAGATATTGTGAATGCGCAAATCCGTAAAAACTCAGAAATTGAAACCGAACTAATGGATTTAGAAGGTGCAAAAGCAAAAGGCGCTATGGCATTATTTGGTGAAAAATATGAAGAGCGTGTACGTGTTCTGAGTATGGGTGATTTTTCTATCGAATTATGTGGTGGTACCCATGCGCGTCGTACCGGAGATATTGGTTTATTCCGTATTCTGAGTGAATCGGGTACGGCTGCAGGTGTTCGTCGTATTGAAGCGACGACAGGCACTACAGCAATTGAAAGTATTCACAATCAATCAGAGCAACTTTCGGCAATTGCACACTTGGTTAAAGGTGATATGAATAGCCTTGTCGAGAAAGTGAAAGCGGCATTAGATAAATCTCGCCAGCTCGAAAAAGAAATTGTGCAACTAAAAGATCAACAAGCATCTCAAGAAAGTGCTTCACTAAGCAGCAAAGCGAAAGACGTGAAAGGCGTCAAATTATTAGTGACTCAATTAGGAGATACTGATCCTAAGTTGTTGAGAACTATGGTTGATGACCTTAAAAATCAGTTGAAATCAGCGATTATCGTGCTTTCAACAACAAGTGGTGATAAAGTCAGTATGATTGTTGGGGTGACTAATGATTTAACTGCTAAAATTAAAGCAGGTGACTTGATTTCCCACATTGCAGGTCAAGTTGGTGGTAAAGGTGGTGGCCGCCCAGACATGGCTCAAGCAGGAGGTACTGACGTTAACGCATTACCTACTGCTATGGCGAGTGTCGAAGAATGGGTTGAAGCACGCCTGTAAGCACTTACAAAGTTGCCTCATTAAAAGATGAGGCAACTTTAATCTGTTGCGGCATTGTTAATGTATCGTTTGTAGTGCTATATTTTGCTTGTAAATAATTAGAATGCTTGTATTGATGGCATCAATGCTTTAGGTGAATGTCATTGCTTTACGTTTTCACGGTGTGTGATGGACAATAGCGGGGGATACCTAGAGACCCGACTCTTTTAATATTTCAAGGAGCAAAGAATGCTTATTCTGACTCGTCGAGTTGGTGAAACACTCATGATAGGCGATGAGGTAACAGTTACTGTATTGGGTGTCAAAGGCAACCAAGTTCGTATTGGTGTTAATGCGCCAAAAGAAGTTTCTGTTCACCGTGAAGAAATTTATCAACGGATCCAGGCTGAAAAGACTCAACCAGATAATCAATAATAATGAATAAGCGTCCAATGATTGACCACACAGCAAGAATGGGCGCTTGTCTTACTCGTATTATATTCTAAAAATATCCTTTCATTTTTATACTTCTCTAGCATCAAACTCACATTATTGTTTAGTTTTCGGTTCTCATGTACTGAAATTTTGTTTCCTTTTGTTTGAAATATAGGCTAATCAATCCTGTGAACATATTTTTATTCATTTGTAGAATAATTTTTTTCCAGTGTTTTTGTTTATAAAGTTAGTGTCATAGGGGCTGAAATATATCTTTTCCGGTGTTAAACTAATCATCTTGCTTGTGAAATGTGCAAACAGACACCGGAATGCAAAAAGTTTGGAAAAATTGTTTGACTTCTAAGTCTAGGAAAGTAATATGTGCGCCACACAGCAACGAGATGTTTGAAAAAACAAATCGTGTGTAACTAAAATATGGTGAGGTGGCCGAGAGGCTGAAGGCGCTCCCCTGCTAAGGGAGTATGCGGTCAAAAGCTGCATCGAGGGTTCGAATCCCTCCCTCACCGCCATTTTAGATTATGCATCCGTAGCTCAGCTGGATAGAGTACTCGGCTACGAACCGAGCGGTCGGAGGTTCGAATCCTCCCGGATGCACCATCTTTAACCCTATGAGAAGATCTGATGGGGTTTTGTTTTGGTTTTAGCAGCCAAACAAAGCATTAACTAAGAAGTTGATAAAGAAGTTTGAGAGAGCAGCACTCCTTTGCATTAAGTATGCATCCGTAGCTCAGCTGGATAGAGTACTCGGCTACGAACCGAGCGGTCGGAGGTTCGAATCCTCCCGGATGCACCATCTCTTAGCTAATAACTTAGCATATCAATAATACCTTTTAATTTAACTCAGATAAGTTATTGAGAATATATCGATTCAAAATCGAATGAATTTGCATCCGTAGCTCAGCTGGATAGAGTACTCGGCTACGAACCGAGCGGTCGGAGGTTCGAATCCTCCCGGATGCACCATCATTAAGAAACTCCTCATTTGAGGAGTTTTTTTTGCCTAAAATTACCATTCATAAAATTAACTAAATCGCATTTTCCATGCATCTTTGATTTATTCCCTCATAAACCACACATCTAGACAGCGACAATTTATGTGATTTAAGCTAAAGTAATTGCCTTAATAAAATAAATTAACATCACAGGCGGGAGGTCGACTTGATCCCGGACGTATCGAAAGCGCTCTCATGGTTAGAGGCGCACCCAGAAACACTAAATGGTATTCAACGTGGTATAGAGCGTGAAACATTGCGTGTAACCCCAACAGGCGCAATTGCAGAGACCTTGCATCCAGAAGGGCTGGGAAAAGCTTTAACACATAAATGGATCACGACAGATTTTGCGGAGTCCCTACTCGAATTTATTACTCCTGTAGATAAAAGCATTAGCCATAATTTGGCTTTCTTGCGAGATTTACACCGCTATACAGCTCGTCACCTTCAAGATGAAAGAATGTGGCCGTTGAGTATGCCGTGCTTTATTGAAAGTGAAGATAAAATCACTCTTGCGCAATATGGCTCTTCTAATGTGGGGCAGTTTAAAACGCTGTACCGTGAAGGCCTTAAAAATCGTTATGGTGCTTTGATGCAAACGATAGCAGGCGTGCATTATAACTTCTCTTTGCCGATTGAATTTTGGCGAGCATGGGCAGGTATTGAAGATGAAGAAAGCGGTAAAGAAAAAATTTCTGAAGGCTATTTACGTCTGATTAGAAATTACTACCGCTTTGGTTGGGTTATTCCTTATCTATTTGGCGCCTCTCCGGCGATTTGCGGCTCTTTTTTGAAAGATAGGGAGACGTCGCTGTCATTTGATAAAACGGACTGTGGTACGTATTACTTGCCTTATGCGACATCTCTACGTATGAGTGACTTAGGTTATACAAATAAATCACAAAGTGATTTAAATATCACATTCAATAAATTGGATGAATACGTAGAAAACCTGAAAAAAGCTATCCATAAGCCTTCAGCTGAATTTGAAAAACTGGGTGTCAAAAAAGACGGCAAATATATTCAACTAAATACCAATGTGCTACAAATTGAAAATGAGCTCTACGCCCCAATACGCCCGAAACGCGTTCCTAAAGGCAATGAATCACCTTCCGATGCATTATTGCGCGGTGGTATTGAGTACATTGAAGTCCGTTCACTTGATATCAATCCATTTAGTGCAATAGGCGTTAATGAAACTCAAGCTCGTTTTGTTGATCTATTCTTAATATGGTGTGTACTCGCTGATGCGCCTGAAATGAATGCACAAGAATTAGACTGTTGCCGTCAAAACTGGAATCGTGTCATCCTTGAAGGTCGTAAGCCAGGTCAAGTTATTGGTTTCGGTTGTGGTAGTGAAGTTAAGCCGTTAGTTGAAGTTGGACAGCAATTATTTAATGACTTGATCCGCGTGGCTGAAGTGTTAGACACTTGTTGCGATGCAAAATATCAAGAAGTTTGTCACCAATTTGTCGCTATGTTTAAAGACCCAACTCTCACATATTCAGCGCTCGTTATGGATGAAATGTTAGAGAAAGGCATTGGTGGCTACGGGTTAGAATTAGCTGAAAAATATTTTGAACAGTTAGTGAATGAACCGTATGAAGTGATAACTGAAGAGCAATTTGAGCAAGCACGATTGGCTTCAATAGAGAAGCAAGCGAAGATGGAACAAAGTGAGAGCGAAAGCTTTGAGGACTATCTACGCATTCATGCAGGACGCTAAAAGAAATGGCCACTCTAGGTGGCCAAATAAAAAATCTCTTAGAGAATTAGGGATGATAACAAATTGCGCGTCTTTCAATAATTCAGACTCTGCATTTTCAAAATAGTTTCATTTATTTTAGAAAATATTTTTTATTTTTGAGGAGGTCACAAAATGCCATTATTAGATAGCTTTACTGTCGATCATACTCGCATGTCAGCGCCTGCTGTACGTGTGGCAAAGACCATGAAAACACCAAGTGGTGATACCATCACGGTTTTTGATTTGCGTTTTACTGTACCAAATGAAGAAGCCATGACAGAAAAAGGGACGCATACTTTAGAGCACCTCTTTGCAGGCTTTATGCGTGATCACCTCAATGGTAATGGTGTTGAAATTATTGATATTTCACCAATGGGGTGCCGTACTGGTTTTTATATGAGCCTTATTGGTCAGCCCGATGAACTGCGTGTTGCTAATGCATGGAAGGCAGCAATGGAAGATGTTTTGCAGGTGAAAGACCAAAACAAAATTCCTGAATTGAATGTCTATCAGTGCGGCACATATAAAATGCACTCACTGGAAGAAGCTCAGCAAATTGCACGTAATGTTCTTGCATCTGAAATTGGTATCAATAAGAACGATGAGTTAGCATTACCTGCTGAGAAACTTGAACAGCTACACGTTTAGTTTTTATCAAATATTCTTTATGCAAAGAGCCAATTAAGGCTCTTTTTATTTTTATAGCAGAATTTAATGGCAAGTTTATGAAGAAATCAAAGGTCGGGGACTTGAGAACTAAAAGTAAGAGGTGTGATCCTGACCTGCTTAACGATATTTTCATTCATCGCTAATACTTCGATAAGGTAATGTCCTACCACGATTTGCTCTTCAAGTTGTGGAATATCACCGATGACTTCCAAAACCATGCCATTAACCGTCCTAGGACCATCTACAGGGAGATTCCAATCAAAAGCCTTATTCAGTTCACGAATATTAGCAGAACCGTCCACAAGAACGCTCCCATCGCTCTGTGGCAAAACTTCTTCAGCTAAGGATGGCGACATAGAGGTGGTGAAATCACCAACTATCTCTTCTAAGATATCTTCTACAGTGATAAGACCTTGAATCTCGCCATATTCATCAACGATAATCCCGAGTTTTTCTTTATTGTGCTGGAAGTTAACTAACTGAACATTTAACGGTGTACTGTTAGGAATAAAATAAATGTTATCTGCAGCTTTAATGAGATTTTGCTTATTAAATTCACGTTTTTCCATCATGAGACGGTACGCTTCGCGGACGCGTAAAATGCCAATAGAGTCATCAAGTGAATCGCGATAAAGCACAATACGGCCATGAGGGGAGTGCGTAAGCTGCCGAATAATTGATTTCCAGTCATCATTGACATCAATACCAACAATCTCATTCCTGGGTAGCATAATATCGCCAACTGTGACTTTGTCTAAGTCTAAAATGGAAATCAGCATGTCTTGATTTCGGCGGCTAATTTTATGCTTTGATTCGTTAACAATGGTGCGTAGCTCTTCCTTATTAACCGCATCAGTTCGTGCGGTTAGTGATTTCACCCCAATGCAACGTAACAGTAGTGCTGAAATAGTATTAAATGCCCAAACAATAGGCATCATAACTACTTGTAATGGTTTTAAGAGATAGCTACTTGGAAATGCAATTTTTTCAGGGTACAGCGCTGCCAGTGTTTTTGGCATAACTTCGGCAAAAATGAGTATCACAAAAGTTAGGATCCCGGTTGCCATCGCTACACCCGCGTTACCATATAGTCGCATACCGATAATAGTGGCTAATGCGGAAGCAACTATGTTGATTAAGTTGTTACCGATAAGGACTAGGCTTAACAGCTTGTCAGGATGTTTAAGCAGTTTCTCAACACGTATCGCTGAGCGATTACCTTGTTTTGCTAAATGTTTTAACCGATAACGGTTTAGCGTCATCATCCCAGTTTCTGATGCAGAAAAATAGGCTGACATAAAAATTAAAACAATCAATATGATGATTAGCGTACTCGTGGACACATCATCCAAAACAAGTTTCCTTATGTGGTGAAAGTAGTGACTTTATTTGCGTCAAAATACCATGAACTCCTGTATTAGACGATTACCAAAAAAAGCCATAGTTAAGATGATTGAACCGCCAACATGGAAAAATAGAACGCGCTTACCTCGCCATCCTCCATGGAAATGCCCCCAAAGTAGAGTGATATAAACAAACCAGGCGATAACGGATAACACTGATTTATGAATATTTTCTTTATCAAAAATATTATCCATATAAATAAAGCCAGTGCATAAGGTCAGAGTTAGCAAAATGACACCAACTTGAGTGATATGGAACATTTTACGTTCAATCACCATCATCGGTGGCATATCGGGACTAAATTTTAAGGTTTTGTTTTTTAGTTGATGGTCGATTAAAGCCACTTGTAATGCATATAAAGCCGCAATAAGAAGTGTTGCATAGCTCAACAAAGCGAGGCCAATGTGAACAAACAGGGGGACGCGAGCTTCGAGATGCGTAATAAACTCACCAGGCATTAGCGTTGACAGCATCAAGTTAATGATGGCAAAACTATAGACTATGGGCGTTAAGTACCAAGCCTTTCCCCAGTAAGCGACAACAGTCATAATCACACACATGAGTAAGCTCACTGTTGAGCCTAAATTCAACAGAGTGAGGTTTTGTCCTTCGGCTTCACTGAAAATCAAGAATTTCAATGTAATAGCGTGAGTTACTAACGCAACAACGGCAAGAAAAAGCGCGAGATGGCGGTAAAACGGCTGTTTACGCACTTGGCCGGGGACGATCAGTAACAGACTGACCATGTATGTACAAACTGCTATGACTGCAAATACGGGCATAGTATAGTGTCGTTAATCATTTTTAGTGGAAAGTTATTTCATAGTATAACTTGTACGAGTGCAGGCTCCAACTATTGGACGGGCCAATCGCAATATATTCATTGCGGATAGCACTTCATGTGCCTACGGGGTTGGTTCGTATTATTAAATTCAAGCCATAATAACCTGTATCATCCGTTTCAAACAGGGGGCAGCGAAAAAACTGCGGGCATGTTACAATGGGGCATTATTTTGCCGCGATTATTTTTAGTGTTGGTTTTCCTTCCTCATTGTGAAGGCATTGATGCTTATAATTCAAGTTGTTAGATAACACGCACTTGAAATTATCTGTATTAGCAACCAGATCAGGCTGACATCGGCCCATCAACAGAATTGAGCTAAGACATATGTTTGATAATTTAACTGACAGACTATCGCGCACGTTGCGCAATATCAGTGGGCGTGGGCGTCTAACTGATGAAAATATTAAAGAAACACTACGCGAAGTTCGCATGGCCTTGCTGGAAGCTGACGTTGCTTTGCCAGTAGTCCGTGAATTCATTCAAAAAGTTAAAGAAAATGCGGTTGGGCAAGATGTCAATAAAAGTCTAACACCAGGCCAAGAGTTCATCAAAATAGTTCAAAATGAACTGACTCGCGCGATGGGGGACGAAAACCACCAACTTAATTTATCCGCACAACCTCCTGCGGTCGTTTTAATGGCGGGTTTGCAAGGTGCGGGTAAAACAACCAGCGTTGCAAAATTAGGTAAGCTTTTAAAAGAAAAACAAAAGAAAAAAGTATTAGTTGTCTCTGCTGACGTTTATCGCCCCGCGGCGATTAAACAATTAGAGACGTTAGCTGAAAGTGTTGGAATTGATTTTTTCCCTTCGGAAGTACAAGAAAAACCCGCTGCTATTGTTCAAAAAGCATTAAAACACGCACAATTGCAATTCTACGATGTGCTGTTAGTAGATACCGCGGGTCGCTTGCACGTCGACGAAGCGATGATGGAAGAAATCCAAGAAGTTCACCGCATTATTAAGCCAGTTGAAACCTTATTCGTCGTCGATGCGATGACAGGACAGGATGCGGCAAACACAGCGAAAGCGTTTAATGAAGCCTTGCCACTGACTGGGGTTGTGTTGACCAAGGTCGATGGTGATGCGCGAGGCGGTGCGGCGCTTTCTATTCGCGCAATTACAGGCAAACCCATTAAATTTCTAGGGGTTGGTGAAAAAACTGACGCCTTAGAACCATTCCATCCAGAGCGCGTCGCGTCGCGTATTCTCGGTATGGGTGATGTAATTTCTCTGATTGAAGAGATTGAGCATAAAGTTGACCGCGATGAAGCTGAAAAGCTGGCTAAAAAACTTAAAACAGGGGATGGCTTTGATTTAAATGACTTTTTAAGTCAATTAAATCAAATGCGTAATATGGGCGGTATGGCGAGCATGATGAGCAAAATGCCCGGGATGTCTCAGTTACCGGATGCCGTTAAGTCCCAAATGGATGATAAAATCACCGTTCGTATGGAAGCGATGATTAATTCCATGACACGTAAAGAACGTGAAAAACCTGAAATTATTAAAGGTTCGCGAAAACGTCGTATTGCGGCAGGTTCGGGAACTACCGTGCAAGAAGTTAACCGCCTCTTAAAACAATTTGATGACATGCAACGCATGATGAAGAAAATGAAAAAAGGTGGTCTAGCCAAGATGATGCGCGGTATGAAGGGTATGATGCCTCCGGGTTTTCCGGGGCGTTAAGCAATAAAGCCTCAAAGAAAACGCACTTTTGATTGATTTTTGCGTCAAAGTGAGTAAACTTTTCGGGCTTTTTATATGACAGCCGGACTCTATCCCTCGATGGAGTCTGGTTGTTTTGTTAACTAATGAGGATGTTATGGTAACAATTCGTTTATCTCGTGGCGGCGCTAAAAAACGTCCGTTCTACCAAATCGTTGTAACCGATAGCCGCAATGCGCGTGACGGTCGTTTCATTGAGCGTATTGGTTTCTTCAACCCGATCGCTGCTGGTCAAGCAGAAGAACTGCGTTTAGACCTGGACCGTATTGAGCATTGGGTTGGCTTAGGCGCAACTATTTCTGACCGTGTTGCACAACTGGTCAAACAAGCTAAGAAAGCAGCTTAATCTGTCGCGGTGGTAACAATGAGCAAGCAAACTAAACTACAGCCACCTGAAAACCCAATCGTATTGGGGAAATTAGGTGCAGCGTACGGTATTCGTGGTTGGCTCAAAGTTTTTTCGTCCACCGAACATGCTGAAAGTATTTTTGAGTATCAGCCTTGGTTTATCCAACGCTCAGGTCAATGGCAACACATTGAAATTGAAGATTGGAAACATCATAACAAGGATATCATCGTCAAGCTGAACGGGGTCGATGACCGCGATGCAGCTGCGCTTTTGACTAACTTTGAGATTGCGGTTGATTCAACCCAACTTCCTGAGTTAGAAAACGAATACTACTGGAAAGACCTGATGGGTTGCCATGTAGTGACGTTACAAGGCTATGACCTTGGTACCATCACTGACATGATGGAGACCGGTTCAAATGATGTACTGGTCATTAAGGCGAATTTAAAAGATGCATTTGGCATCAAGGAGCGGTTAGTTCCGTTTCTTGATGGGCAGGTTATCAAGAAAGTCGATCTCGATGCCAAACTTATTGAAGTGGATTGGGATCCTGGTTTTTAAATCTCCGGTTGAACGGTTTTGATAAGTGGGACGAAATGATGTGGATTGGTGTAATTAGCCTGTTTCCCGAAATGTTCCGCGCAATAACCGAGTACGGGGTAACTGGTCGGGCAGTGAAAAATGGCCTGCTAACATTTGAGTGCTGGAATCCGCGTGACTTTACTCACGATAGGCACAAAACTGTTGATGATCGCCCCTATGGTGGTGGTCCAGGCATGCTGATGATGGTGCAACCGCTTAAGGATGCAATCAACGCAGCAAGAACTGAGGCTGGTGTTGGTGCAAAGGTTATTTATCTTTCACCGCAAGGGCGCAAACTCAGTCAAGACGGTGTTTGCGAGCTGGCAACCAATGAGAAATTGATTCTTGTTTGTGGCCGCTATGAAGGCATTGATGAGCGTATCATTCAAACCGAAGTTGACGAAGAATGGTCAATCGGTGATTACGTTCTCAGTGGTGGGGAGCTCCCCGCGATGGTGTTGATTGACTCAGTTTCACGGTTTATACCGGGGGTACTTGGTCATCAAGCCTCTGCCCAAGAAGACTCTTTTGCAGATGGTTTGTTAGATTGTCCACACTATACCCGCCCTGAAGTGTTAGACGGCATGCAAGTTCCTGATGTTTTACTTTCAGGAAACCACGCTAAAATAGATAGCTGGCGCATGAAACAATCACTCGGCCGTACCTGGCTTAGAAGACCTGAGCTTCTGGAAAGCCTAGCTCTGACTGACGAGCAGAGGATGTTGCTGGCTGAATTCCAACGGGAATATCAGTCTGAGCAACAAATGAATCCAGACAATTAATTGTCTAAACATATCAGTTTACCTAGGGTAAGAGAGTTATTATGAGCAACATTATTAAACAACTTGAACAAGAGCAAATGAAGCAGGACGTACCTTCATTCCGTCAGGGTGACACCGTGGAAGTTAAGGTATGGGTCGTAGAAGGCTCTAAAAAACGTCTGCAGGCATTCGAGGGCGTGGTTATCGCTATTCGTAACCGCGGTCTGCACTCTGCATTCACTGTTCGTAAAATTTCTAACGGCGAAGGTGTTGAGCGTGTATTCCAAACTCACTCACCAGTCGTAGATAGCATTGCAGTTAAACGTCGTGGTGCTGTTCGCAGATCTAAACTGTACTACCTGCGTGAGCGTTCTGGTAAGGCAGCTCGTATCAAAGAGCGTCTGAACGCCAAGTAATACGCTTTCGCTACATCCGAAAGTTATGTTATGAGAGAGGCCCGCATTTGCGGGCCTTTTTACATTCACCACTATATTCGTCATACTTCAAGCTGTGGCGTTGTTGTCTTCTCTCGGTTACTCGGGTCACATACTTATGTATGCTCCCCGAGATAACCTCGTTTGACGCCTAGCCACAACTCGAATTATTTTGAATATAGCTGAGAGAGTTTATTTCAAGTTGTAGCTATGTTGGCAGCACTCATTCGCACTAGTCACATGCTCCTAGCGTCTCATTCCTTTGCCGCCTTGCTACACCCCGAACTATTTAGAATATAGCTGAGAGAGTTTATTTCAAGTCCTAGCTGTGTTGGCTGCGCTCAGCCACACAGGTCACATACATAAGTATGTGACCTGCAATGTCCTCACTTTGCCGCCTTGCTACAACTCGAACTATTTAGAATATAGCTGAGAGATTAACATCTTAATCTGTAAATAAATATTTACTAAAAATTGGTGTTGAACTCTAATTTAAATATTATAAATGTTAATTTTATGTAAATTTATATATTTATCAATTCACTACTGTTGTGTAAATAATATTTTACATGTGTGGAAATATTTTACATAAATGGATTGAATTGTTTACGATGCATGGTATGTTATTAGTCATACACCCAAACACAATACGTAAATAATAAACTAAGCAAATATAAGCTAATAAGTAGGTAAAAAATGATCATGCAAAAAGATGTACTCAACAATGTGAATATTCAAGACGAGCAGGTATTAATCACTCCTGAGAGTCTGAAAGAGAAATATCCGCTGAGTCGCAGCAACCTGCATGCCATTGCGACATCGCGCCAAGTGATTGCTGACATTATTCATCAACGCGACCCTCGCTTACTCGTGGTATGTGGCCCTTGCTCAATCCATGATGTGGATGCTGCTATTGAATATGGTGAGCGTCTGAAAGTATTAGCCGAAGAATTAAGTGATAGCTTATATATTGTGATGCGTGTGTATTTTGAAAAACCTCGTACAACCGTGGGTTGGAAAGGTTTGATTAGTGATCCATTTATGGATGGCTCTTTTGAAATGGAAAAAGGCCTGCATATTGCTCGTGACTTGCTGACTAATTTAGTGAATATGGGGTTACCATTAGCGACAGAAGCACTGGATCCTAACAATCCTCAATACTTAGGGGATCTATTTAGTTGGTCTGCCATTGGTGCAAGAACCACTGAGTCACAAACACACCGCGAAATGGCATCGGGTTTATCTATGCCTGTTGGTTTTAAAAATGGAACGGATGGAAGTTTATCTACCGCAATTAATGCATTAAAAGCAGCTGCCATGCCACACCGTTTTATGGGGATTAACCAATCTGGCCAAGTTTGTTTATTACATACTAAAGGCAATAGTAACGGCCATGTTATTTTACGTGGCGGTAAAATGCCAAACTACAGCGCAGAGGACATTGCGGCTTGTGAAGCTGAAATGAAAAAAGCTGGTTTAGAGCCATCACTTATGGTGGATTGTAGCCATGGAAACTCAAATAAAGATTACCGTCGTCAGCCATTAGTTGTTGATTCTATTATTGAACAAATTATTAATGGTAATGAATCAATTACAGGTATTATGCTAGAAAGCCATATTAATGAAGGGAATCAAACATCAGAACAAGCCCGTGACTCAATGAAATACGGTGTTTCAGTAACTGATGCCTGCATTAACTGGCAAACGACGGAAACGGTATTGCGTAAATTGCATCAGGCATTACTACCTGTGCTTGAACAACGTGCGCAAAAATTGAGTAAAGTGAGCTGATCAAGGTATTGGTATGTCTGTTGAGTTATCCCATTTACGGGAACAAATTGATGAAGTTGATAAATCGTTACTCGATTTATTAGCAAAAAGGCTGCAATTGGTTGCTGAAGTCGGTGAAGTGAAAAGCTTACATGGCTTACCGATTTATGTGCCTGAGCGCGAAACCAGTATGTTGGCCGCACGTCGCGCTGAAGCTGAGCGTATGGGGATCCCACCTGATCTGATTGAGGATATTCTAAGGCGGATCATGCGTGAATCTTACGCACGTGAAAATGATAAAGGGTTCAAAACATTGAACCCATCAGCTGGACCCATTGTGATTGTGGGCGGTGATGGGAAAATGGGGCGGTTGTTCCACCGCCTTCTGACTTTATCAGGTTACCAAGTCAAAATATTGAATGAAGGTGATTGGCCGCAAGCAGAGTCTATAGTTGCTGGTGCGAGCGTTGTGATCATCAGTGTACCTATTCACTTAACAGTACAAGTGATCAACCAACTGCCTAAATTGGATAAAAGCACGATCTTGATGGATATCGCGTCAATTAAGCAACAGCCCATAGAAGCGATGTTAGCTGCGCATGATGGGCCCGTACTTGGACTTCACCCGATGTTTGGCCCTGATATTGGTAGCGTTGCAAAGCAAGTATTTGCTTATTGTAATGGCCGTAGCTCGGAGTCTTATCAGTGGTTCCTTGAACAGCTATTAGTTTGGGGAGCTCGCTTGAAAGAAATATCAGCTGAAGAGCATGATAAAAATATGAGCTTTATTCAGGCATTACGGCACTTTACAACATTTACTTATGGACGAAATCTTGCTGAGGAAAATATCGATTTACAGCAACTGCTTGATTTATCATCGCCTATTTATCGTTTAGAGCTCGCGATGGTTGGGCGGCTGTTTGCACAAGACCCTCAACTGTATGCAGATATTATTATGTCTTCTGATGAAAACGTTGAATTGATACGGAGGTATCACCAATTGTTAGGGGACTCAATAATGCTACTTGAGAAAAAAGATAAAGAGGAATTTATCCACCAATTTAATCAAGTTAGCCAGTGGTTCGGCGAAGATGCCCATCATTTTATGAAAGAAAGCCAATCATTACTGCAACGAGCAAACGATAATCGAAAATAATCATCCCCGCCCTCTATCGTGTTTTATTGCGGTAGGGGGCTTTATCTGTGCTGTTAATGTATCGCTGTCTTCCATATTCTTCCATTTTAGTTAATCTCACTTGAAATCTTTATTTAAAATAAGTAATTGTACTTATATGTATAATTTCTATCGAATAATGTGCTAATTAGCCTAAAATTGAATTTATTCACTATTTAATTCCAAATTAATCAATTTTTAAAATTAATATTTATAAATCGATCGATTTATATGATAAAGATCTTATCTGTTTTACCGATAACACTACTCATTAAATGATGACTAGCGTGGTAAATATATGTTTTTTAAAAATCTCAAAATCAGTATGAAGTTAACGATAGCATTTGGTGGTTTTGTTGCGCTTATTATCTTAAGTTCAATATTTTCTTTAGCGAATATGAACCGGGCTAATGAAGGAATGAAGCAGGTACTTTATGAAAGCTATCCTATTGCTTCGACAGCCGGGCAGATGATGGATAACTTTTATTCTTTTATTGGGATCCAAGAGCTGATTTTACTTGATGACAGAGGTAGTGATAAGCGCCGTGAAGAGCTTGCTAAAATTACACTGAAAATAACAGAGTTGTTAGAAAAACTAGAAAGCAGTGTCACTGATGATCGTTCTAAAGAAATTTTGGCAGATTTACGCGTGATCCGCCAACAGTTCCATGCATCGCTGGCACGTATGAATGTATTCTTACAACAAAATAATCGGCAAGCGGCGATTGATGAGATGATGACGAAAACTTCGAATATTCAGCGGGATTATCGAGATCACATTCAAACATTGATGGCAATTCAAGACTTGCAGATGCAAGAGATCGGCCGGAAAGTCAATGCAGACTATGAAAGTAATAAATTATTACTGGCTGTGCTCTCAATCTTGAGTATCGCTGCGGGCTGCGTAATGGGTTGGTATATTACGACTATTATTACTAGACCATTGGAAAATGCGGTTAATTTCGCTCAGTCAATTGCAAATGGGGATTTGACTAAAGATATTCAGGTCACCTCAAAAGATGAAACGGGTGTGTTGCTAAATGCACTTAATGATATGAAAGAACACTTGCTGGAAATCGTCCAAGAGGTTCAGCAAGGTTCTGAAAGTATTTCGGCGGCAGCAGGGCAAATTGTTGCAGGGAACCAAAACCTTGCCGCACGTACAGAAGAACAAGCCGCATCAGTTGAAGAAACGGCTAGTTCAATGGAGCAAATAACTTCAACTGTTCAAAATACGACTGAGCACACCCATGAAGCAAGTATGCTTGCAGATCAAGCAGCGATTGTTGTGCAAAATAATGGCGATATGATGAGCCAAGTTACGAACAAAATGCGAGCAATCAACGGTTCGTCATCACAGATGACAGAAATTATTAACCTAATAGACTCGATTGCATTCCAAACTAATATCTTAGCATTGAATGCATCCGTTGAAGCGGCAAGAGCCGGTGAACATGGGCGAGGCTTTGCCGTTGTTGCTGGGGAAGTGAGATTATTAGCACAAAAAAGTGCAGCTTCAGCGAGTGATATTCGCGGGTTGATTGAAAACTCATCGTCACAAACGCAAGAAGGCATGGAACTTGTTGAAAAAGCAACTCAGCAAATACATGGCATGGTGGATAGAGTAAAAGAGATGAATGCGCTACTACGTGAAATTGGGCAAGCTAGCCGTGAGCAAAGCGATGGGATCTCTCAAATTAATAGTGCAGTAGGGCAACTTGATTTAACCACACAACAAAATGCGAGTTTAGTTGAAGAATCTGTTGTTGCTGCGGACTCCTTAAATGAACAAGCATATCATTTGAAGGAGTTAGTGAATTATTTCAGAGTTAAATCGTCGAGTCATCAGCCTAAAGCAGCAATATAGTTTCCGCTAAATAGGCTGCACTGATAAAAGTGCAGCCAGATTATATTTTATTAAGGCGTGATCTTTTCAGGTTCAACAGGAACCACATTTTCGGATGGGTAGCAGCCTAATATTTTAATTGATCTAGTAATTGTTGAAAGTTCTCTCAAAGCTTGCTGCATATTATCTGAACGTAAGTTTGAATGAACATCTACATAAAACATCTCTTCCCAGGGCTTACCATTAATTGGCCTAGATTCTAATTTACTCATAATTATCTTATTATTTTTCAAAATAACTAATGCATCAACTAAGGCTCCAGCTTGTTGGCCAGTGGTAAGAAGTAGTGTTGTTTTAGCGGGGACTTGTTCAGTGACTTCAATTGGTTGCGGTGCAACAACAATAAACCGAGTCATATTAATTTGCTGATTAGCGAGGTTGTGTTCTATTACGCTTAAATTGTATAACGCGCCGCCGGCTTCACTTCCAAGCGCCGCTACACTCGGTGAGTTTTGGTCTGCGACCATTTGCATTGCAGTTGATGTACTATCACAATATTTTATTTCCCAGTGAGGGAATTGCGCTAAGTATTGGCTACATTGCTGGAAAGGCTGAGGGTGGCTATACACGGTTTTGATCTGGCTGAGATCAGTATTTCCTGTTGTTAAGAGACAATGGTTTATTGGGAGTCGAATTTCTCCAACGATTGATAATGATGTATTTTGCAGTAAATCGTAAACATCATTAATTGCACCCGAGCTGGTGTTTTCTATTGGCAAAATGCCATACTCCGCTTGCCCACTCTCAACTAATGAAAAAATATCTTGGAATTTATGGCAACTGCATTCAACCAGTTGGTCAAAGTGGCGAGCAGAATATTGGCGTGCAGCAATGTGTGAGTAAGAACCTTTCGGCCCTAAGAATGCGAAACGGGCAGTATCACTCGGGGTTAAATTTAAATGTTTTTGTAAAATCGCCTGTTGTGTAAGAACGGAGTCCTCAATAATCATTTGGAATAGGCGGGTGATATAAAAACCATCAAGCCCTAGCGGTTTGCCTTTGTTGATTAAAACATCAAGAAGCTGACGCTCACGGTCTTTATCACGAATAGGGCGGCTATCATCAATTTTTGTTTCAGCGACTTCAACAGCATAACCACGGCGCTTTGCTAAAAGATTTAGTAATTCACTATCCAGTTGACTTATTTTTTCTCTTACTTTCAATAAATTAGTGCTGTTTTCCATGCTGCCTACCCTGTTAATATTATGATATAAAAAAAGCCCCCTAGAGGGGGCTTTCTAATTTTGTCTTCTTTTCTTTCTCGAACGACAAAAGCCCCTAATTAGGAGTTGCTAAAAAAGAAGAAAAAGAAAACAAAATTAAGATTCATATGAATACCTTTAGTCGATTCAATTTAAATAAACCCGATACTCACTAAGAAGTCAATAGGTAAGGATCAGAAACATAAAAAACGCGCCCATAGCGAGCGCGTTTACAAGGTTCAAGATTAGTTGATAGATAATATAAAATTATAACGTAACAGTATTATTCGCTTCTTTTACACTATTATATGCTCTTCTTGATTCTCCTTTATGTTGCACTTTATTAAGTTGTCTTTCGAGTTTGTTAATTAGTTCATTAATTGCAACGTACATATCTTCATGCTTGGCACTTGCGACCAATTTTCCTGTCGCTGTTTTTATGTTGGCATCAACCATAAAACCTTGTGGCTCTTTTGATAAAACAACATGCGTATTTATCAAGGATGCTTGCCACTTATCGAGTTTTGTTAGACGGCTCTCAATGTGCTCACGAATCGCTGGGGTAATGTCCATTTGTTTGCTAGTAATGTTCACTATCATATAGTTACCTCTCATTGTTTCCGTCTTTGTTGAGTTCAGAATACCCGTTCTTGCTAAGAAAAAATTGATATAGATCACATCTCATTCAGAGGAAGAGTAGCGCTCATCCGAAGTGTGATTTCACGTAAAAAAGGGGCGAAAAAGCATTGCCAAAATGAATTGATTAAGGGAAACTGGCTGGGTTGGCTAACGGAACGGTAATTAGCCGGAGTTTTTTTTGGGTTAAAATTAGCACACTAAATGGGCAAGCAACTAAATCGCCGTTAGCAAAGAAAACAGCAGCCTTGGCTGCTGTTCAGACTGCGGACAAACATATTATGTTTGGCAGCAAGTTTAATCGGTTATTGAAAATAAATTAGGAAAATCAATGAATTGATTTTCGGCTGATAACACAAAGCGGGAAAAACCACGCTTTTATCCCGCTTTGTCAACAACCTAAACAGCAGCCTTGGCCGCTGTTTTCGATCTCACGATGATATTATTGTGGGTTTGCAGCAATAATACTCGCAACTTTATTCGCTTCTTGGTTTAGCCCCATCTCATTATAAGCAATTTCCATGTATGCTAAGGCATTACGTGTTGCTTCTGTGTCTGGGTAGTCTTTTAGCATTTGTTGAACACGATTAACAACCGCGACATAAGCACCGCGTTTGTTGTAGTATTCGACAACAGAAAGATCGAATTTTGCTAAACGGTCTTTTAAGTAAACTAATCGCTTACTCGCATCATTGGAATATAAGCTGTTAGGATAGTAGCGAACTAGCTGACTGAAATCTTTGAATGCAACTCGTGCATGCTGTGGATCTCTGTCTGAGCGGTCAATACCAAAGAGGCCTTGCAATAAGCTATCATCCAGGGCCATCGCGGTTAAGCCTCGCATATAGAGGACATAATCAATATTTGGATGAGTTGGGTTCAAACGCATGAAACGGTCAATCGCGGCTATCGCCATTGGCAGCTCTGCTGATTTATAATATGCATAAATCAGGTCTAATTGAACCTGCTGAGCATATGGACCAAATGGATAACGGTTATCAAGAGCTTCAAATTGTTTAATCGCTGCTTTAAAATTGCCGTCCTGTAGTTTTTGCTGACCCGTTGCATATATTTCAGCAGGGGAGCTATCAGGGCTGACTTCAGGAGTGCTGGAACAGCCGACTAAAATCAGGCTCAACGTGGCTGCAGCCACCAGATTTTTCATACGTATCATCACGTGTAGGTTATCCTCTGAGTGTTTCGAGGGAGTCTATCCATAAGGCTCCCGGCAAAATTCGAGTTACAATAGCATATATTTTAAATGAAACGGCACTGCCGTCAAAACACAAACACCAAAAAGTAGATTAATTTATGGCTCAACAAGTACAACTTAGTGCAACTATCGCTGAATCACAGCTTGGTCAACGTTTAGATCAGGCTTTGGCCGAATTGTTCCCTGATTATTCACGTTCTCGCATAAAAGAATGGATTTTAGCTGATAGAGTGCAGGTTAATGGCAAAGTTATCAATAAGCCAAAAGAAAAAGTTTTCGGCAGTGAACAAATTTTAATCGATGCCCTCATTGAAGAAGATAATCGCTGGGAACCACAAGATATCCCACTTAATGTGATTTATGAAGATGAAGAAATCCTAATTATTAATAAACCGCGTGATTTAGTTGTCCACCCCGGGGCAGGAAACCCAGATGGCACAATTCTGAATGCGTTATTATATCGTTATCCTGAAATTGCAGATGTGCCAAGGGCGGGTATTGTTCATCGTTTAGATAAAGACACAACAGGCTTAATGGTTGTCGCAAAAACCGTTCCAGCTCAAACACACCTTGTCGAAGCATTGCAACGTAGAGAAATTACGCGTGAATATGAAGCAGTTGCGGTCGGTCGTATGACCGCGGGCGGTATGGTAGAAGAACCTATCTCTCGCCATCCAACTAAACGAACTCATATGGCTGTACACCCAATGGGCAAACCAGCCATAACGCATTATCGTGTAATGGAACACTTTAGAGCTCATACTCGTTTACGTTTACGTCTGGAAACGGGTAGAACACACCAAATTCGAGTTCATATGGCCCATATCAATCATCCCTTAATTGGTGATCCTTTATACGGTGGGCGGCCGCGTCCATTAAAAGGGGCGACAGAGGAGTTTTTAGAGGTCATGCGTAATTTTGATAGGCAAGCACTGCACGCCACCATGTTGCGTTTATATCACCCAATCTCAGGTATTCAAATGGAGTGGCATGCACCGTTACCTGATGATATGGTTAAGCTTATTGAAGCTCTAAAAGCAGATACTGAACTGCATAAAGACGATATGGACTGGTAATGAATACATTGATTTTCCCTGATTGGCCACAACCTAAAAATATAGCTAGCTGTAGTACAACTCGTACAGGTGGTGTGAGCCAACCACCTTTTGATAGCTTGAATTTAGGTGATCATGTTGGGGATGTTCCCAATGCTGTCAGTGAAAATCGTCAACGCCTTGAAAAACTTGCTCAGCTACCACAACAGCCTGTATGGCTTGAGCAAGTGCATGGTACTGATGTGCTACATCTTGTTGGGAATAAAATTCACAATAGGCAAGCGGATGCAGTGTATAGCAACCAGGTTGGCCAAGTTTGTGCCATTATGACGGCGGATTGCTTGCCTGTGTTATTTACTAATCAAGCCGGAACGGAAGTAGCCGCCGCCCATGCAGGGTGGCGTGGGTTATGTCATGGAGTCCTTGAAAATACAGTTGCTCAATTTATTTGTCCTGCAAATGAAATTATCGCTTGGCTTGGCCCAGCTATTGGTGCTAAGAAATTTGAAGTCGGCAAGGAAGTCAAAGAGGCTTTTGTTAATCAATCGTCTGATTTAGCCTCTGCTTTTATTCCTTATAACAATAAATATCTAGCTGATATTTATTTGTTAGCGCGTAAAAGACTACAAGCTGCTGGCGTAACGAAAGTGTATGGCGGTGATTTTTGTACCGTAACAGATGAAAACAGATTTTTTTCCTATCGAAGGGAAGGAAAGACTGGCAGAATGGCTTCATTAATATGGATAAACACCTAGTCTTGGTGTTTTATTCTAAATTAATGGATATTATGAAAATAATTCCTTGCAAAACTTGAATATTTAAAAACTGACCTCATCTAGTATCCAGTAGCAAATTTAATCTCATTTATTGGAGGTGTTATGCGTCTGGACCGTTTAACTAATAAATTCCAGCAAGCTCTCGCTGACGCCCAATCACTAGCCCTTGGGCGCGAAAACCAGTTTATAGAACCTATTCATCTATTAAGTGCCCTGTTTAATCAAGAAGGGGGTACCGTTCGTCCATTGCTGACGACGTTAGGCGTGAATGCCGTACAATTTCAGCAAAAAGTCGAAGATGCGCTAGGTCGTTTACCTCAAGTGCAAGGTGTAGCGGGAGATGTTCAACCATCAAGTGACTTAATGCGTCATTTGAATTTATGTGATCAGCTGGCACAAAAGCACGGAGATGAATTTATCTCCTCAGAATTATTTCTTGTCGCCGCTTTAGAAGCCAATACGACATTAGCAGACATGCTCAAAGCAGCAGGTGTTAATAAAGATAATTTAAAAAAGGCAATAGAACAGATGCGTGGTGGAGAAAAAGTGAATGACCAAAGCGCTGAAGACCAGCGCCAAGCCTTGAAAAAATATACGGTTGATTTAACTGAACGTGCAGAGCAAGGCAAATTAGACCCTGTGATTGGCCGAGATGAAGAAATTCGTCGTACCATTCAAGTATTGCAACGTCGTACTAAAAATAATCCCGTGCTGATTGGTGAGCCAGGTGTTGGTAAAACAGCGATTGTTGAAGGGTTAGCACAACGTATCGTAAATGGTGAAATTCCAGAAGGGTTAAAAAATAAACGGGTATTATCCCTAGATATGGGGGCACTGATTGCGGGTGCGAAATATCGCGGTGAGTTTGAGGAGCGTCTGAAAGCCGTTCTAAATGACCTCGCCAAACAGGAAGGTAACGTCATTCTATTTATTGACGAGCTACATACTATGGTTGGTGCAGGTAAAGCCGATGGTGCGATGGATGCGGGCAACATGTTAAAACCTGCGTTGGCTCGTGGTGAATTACACTGCGTTGGTGCAACCACATTGGATGAGTATCGACAATACATTGAGAAAGACCCTGCTTTAGAACGTCGTTTCCAAAAAGTGTATGTCGCAGAGCCATCCGTTGAAGACACAATTGCTATTTTACGTGGCTTAAAAGAACGTTATGAATTGCATCACCATGTGCAAATAACTGACCCAGCGATTGTGGCAGCGGCAACGTTATCGCATCGGTATATTACTGACCGCATGTTACCCGATAAAGCGATTGATTTAATTGATGAAGCGGGTGCAAGTTTACGTATGCAAATGGATTCAAAACCTGAATCCTTAGATAGGCTGGAACGTCGTATTATTCAGCTCAAACTCGAACAGCAAGCGCTGAAAAAAGAATCAGATGACGCAAGTAAAAAACGCCTTGAGATGTTAGAAGAAGAGCTCGCAGAGAAAGAGCGTGAATATTCTGCGTTAGAAGAAGAATGGAAAGCTGAAAAAGCATCATTAACGGGTACTCAGCATATTAAAGCTGAACTTGAAAATACACGTATCGAGATGGAAAAAGCACGCCGTATGGGTGATTTGGCAAAAATGTCCGAATTGCAATACGGTAAAATTCCAGAGTTGGAAAAACAGCTTGAAGCGGCAACGAAAGCTGAAGGTAAAAGCATGAAACTGTTACGTAATAAAGTAACAGATGTTGAAATTGCAGAAATCTTAGCGCGTTGGACTGGCATTCCTGTATCTCGAATGCTAGAAAGCGAAAGAGAGAAACTGTTACGTATGGAACAGCAACTCCATCAGCGTGTTATTGGACAAGATGAAGCTGTAGTTGCAGTATCGAATGCAATTCGTCGTAGTCGTGCAGGGTTATCAGATCCGAACCGCCCAATTGGCTCGTTTATGTTCTTAGGGCCAACAGGGGTAGGTAAAACTGAGTTATGTAAAGCGTTAGCAAACTTTATGTTTGATAGCGATGATGCAATGGTTCGTATCGACATGTCTGAATTTATGGAAAAACATGCGGTATCACGTTTAGTGGGCGCACCTCCTGGATATGTTGGTTACGAAGAAGGTGGGTATTTAACTGAAGCAGTTCGACGTCGTCCTTACTCAGTCATTTTATTGGATGAAGTTGAGAAAGCACACCCTGATGTTTTCAACATTTTATTACAAGTGCTTGATGATGGACGTTTAACGGATGGGCAAGGTAGAACGGTAGACTTCCGTAATACAGTAATCATCATGACATCCAACTTGGGTTCTGACTTAATCCAAGAAAGGTTTGGCATGATTGGTTACTCAGAAATGAAAGATATGGTGATGGAAGTGGTGTCCCATAGTTTCAGACCTGAATTTATTAACCGTATAGATGAAGTCGTTGTATTCCATCCATTAGGTAAAGAGCAAATTACGAATATTGCCAATATTCAATTGGCTCGTTTATATAAACGTCTTGAAGAGCACGGTTATGAAGTCAGTGCAACACCAGCGGCACTTGAGAAAATTGGGGAGGCTGGTTTTGACCCAATCTTCGGAGCAAGGCCGTTGAAACGTGCAATTCAGCAGGAAATTGAAAACCCTCTGGCACAAGAAATCTTGTCAGGTAAGTTATTGCCAGGTAAACCTGTCATTTTAGATGTAGAAAATGACGAAATCGTTGCTAAACAGTAATTGATGTTATTGTGAAATCAAAAGGTGGCTAATAATAGCCACCTTTTTTATATCAAATTACGTATAAAACCGCTTTTTTTGTTTGAGAAATGTACGTAAAGTATAAAATACCATCACTTAAAAATTATTTTCAAAAAAACAC